>CAZUYQ010000083.1:4268-19956 GCA_964624705.1 uncultured Polynucleobacter sp. | reverse complement strand
AAGATACTCAAAGCTAACATTTAAGACCTTTGCAACGGCTCTCACGGCGTCAAGGTCTCTTGGCGCGGCTTGATTACTGACCCAGTCGCGAAGGGTGTTGAGCTTAACGCCCGAGAGCCGAGCCAATTTTGAGTAGGACAGTGAGCGATCGCGCATACACTGCCGTAGAGTAATATGTAGCTGCAAAGGCCCTCCCCCACAGCGATAGGAGCTGTGATCTAATTGGTTTCGGCTAAAAAAGTGTTTACGTTTACAAAAAACGGAATGACCACACTGACTAACGGAAAGCCGTTAGTCGTTAACAGTCGATCACACGTGACGTTTGTAGTTGATTGATGTTGAAACTATAGAACAGATAGGAATTTTATACGGAACTCCGTTAGAGAAACCCTCATCCATGAGGGGTTAAATGCAAACTGGAGTGGCTTTAGGAAGGAAATATGACCAGTTTCCGACTCTTGCGACCGAAGAGATACCGCGTAAGAATTTTGCATCTGCATAAGACCGCGGATCGTGCCTTACGTTTTTCTCGCGCAGTCATTAAACAACCCGACGAAGGCTCGTTACGTTGTCGGTCGAACTCGGCTTGCCACCGAGGTTACGAGCAATCGACTGGTATGCGTGGCCGCCAGCGGCAAGACACGCTCCTGATATAAAGGTTGATAGCGCCATAAGTCCGAGATCCAGTAATTTTTTGCGTGCCCCTTCTGTACGTGTAGATTCTTGGTGCGATTCCGATTTTTGTTTTACTGCTGCTTCTGCCATAAAATGCTCCTATTAATAATAAGAGGTTGAGACCATCCCAATCCCTATTGAGACTTATACCAAGATGGTGTTTTATCCTATAAAACAAGGGTTTAAATGCTTTTATAACGATTTATTTTGGCACCTATTCATCGAAAGATTCTGCTTTATTTATAGATATGGATCGACCAGACAGGTGGCGATAGAGTGTCGCCTTGCTTACCTTCATTGCTGAGCAAACATCCTCCACTGACATGGCGGGATCTGCTAGAAGTCTTCGCGCCGTCGAAATTTTTTGCTCATTCATTTTAGATGGACGGCCTCCAATAGAGCCTCTCAGTCGGGCTGCATCCAGTCCTGCTTTTGTTCTTTGTGAAATCAGAGATCGCTCAAATTCTGCTAAAGCACCTACAACGTGAAACAAAAGTTTCCCCGTTGGTGTCGTGGTGTCTAGTTGCTCTTGAAGACTATGAAATCCGACACCGCGATCCCGTAACACAATCACATTTTCAATCAAGTTCTGAAGACTGCGACCGAGACGGTCTAGCTTCCAGACACATAGCACGTCACCGCGCTTCGCAAATGCCATTGCTTCTGCAAGACCTGGACGAGAATCGAGAGCGCCGCTGGCGGTATCTTGAAATATTTTCTCGCAACCTGCGCTTTTGAGCGCATCCAATTGAAGATCAAGACGTTGGCTATCAGTAGAGACACGAGCGTACCCTATTCGCATGATAGTAATTCTCCATTATTAAAGATGAATGGTACAGGTCCACTATGGCAGGAATTTTTGAGACGATGTGTTTTGAGAACGGCTTCTAAGACGGGTTTGAGCCGAAATGCGGTGAGTTTTGTCGCGAGGTTTACGAGTCAATTAATCGAATGTTTTCGAGAAATTAGTATTCGTGTGACGCCATGATCGTCAGAACGCGATTGCCGTCTTCTTTATAGAATTCAAAATCGTCGTCATAGCAGTCGAGTTTCCAAAGGTAGACCTGCTCGTTTACAGTGACAATTCCAACATCGTGTTCGCCGTAAGGATCGTTGTCCTTGGTAAAGGCATCAAACTCTCGCGCCGCCGTGATCAGCTCATCGAGTTCCGCCTGAGGTAACGGTGCAACGGATGCAGTCAAGATGAGACGATGTGGTTCATGTATACAGGGTATTTGCCGTCGGATGGTATCGTTTTTGATTGCGATTTGTTTCATTGATGATTCCCTAGTTGTAATGTTTTGTTCATTTTCCTGTGCATTCTCTGCGCTCTATTTCTTCATCAAGTGCTTCCAAACAATCGAGCTCGAATTGAGTTAGTTCTCCTAAACCAATCTCCCGCTTGCCATCGTAGGCATTTGCTTTGTTGATGGGTTGCCAATAGCTACAGGACCGAAAATAGTCCTCGTAGTTTGCGTATGCTACAAGCCGCAAGAGTTGTGCATACGCTGCGATCGACTCGTGATGTTCACAATCTCGATAATTGTCTTCGATCCACTTGAGGCGCTCCCTAGCGACTCTTTGAACCTCTTCTCGGGTCATTGGACGCCGCCACTTAAAAGAGGCGTCTGCTGAATGCCATTTACCCTTCGACATTGCCAAGGGGAGCCAATGTGTTGAGCGCGTATATGGTCATTCACCCGGTCGTTATGGAAATTTATGAGATTTTTTTCTTCTTCTAAGAGGCGAGTACGCCCGAGGCCGAATAATAGTTCTTGATGCCGCCATAGAAATGCTTCGACCGATGCACTCTCAATATGTAAATCGGAATCTTTGAACTGGCTGAGGTAAGCTCGGGGAGCTCGTAACGCAAGATAGGCGTATTTAAAGGCGGAAACGGATTCAATATCTTCGTCATAGTCCATAAGTAGATGTGAGGCGAGACGCCCAATTTTTTCTGCCCGGTGACGGATTATAATTTTGGTATCTTGATGCATAATTTTCTCCTCTAAATATTGAAGTAGTCTTTTGGCGAGCTTTTGCCGTTAATCTGGGTGCTGCTTACATGGTCTGATGTCTTCAGCGCCGATTCGTGGAGTCGACCTTCCTTGGCGAGCCGAAGCACCGCTGATATTGCGACGAGCGCATTAGTTAAGGCCACTAGTAGATGGGCTGTCAGCGTTAGACGCTCGATTGTTGTGAGTCTCTCGGTTTCAGCTCTGTTGGTAGTCATTCGCGCTCTCCTGAGGAAAATATTCAGTTGTTCTCAATGCTTATGCCAAAAACGGTTTGTTTTTAGTAAATCTATAATTTTAATAAAGTTTTATTTTATTAATAAATATAATGTAAAATATTGATGCTAATTGACGACTGTATGAACGGGCTCTGCAGACGCGATGTTGAGACAAATCTTGGGTGATTTTGCGACTTGCACTGGTGATGTTTACTAGAGCGTTCCATGCTAGTAGCATCGGGAATTTGTGAGAAAACTGTGCCCGGCGCATAGTATTAACATACCAAGCCAGGAGGCTTCTTGACTGTCAGTTCTTCAGCCACTACTAATCGTCCAAAAGCCTTCATTTCATATAGTCATACCAATACGGAGCATGTTCGATGGGTTGTTGAGCTTGCCGAAAGACTCACTCATGATGGTGTACAGGTGGTGCTCGACAAGTGGGACTTAAAGCCAGGTCATGACGCTATTGTATTTATGGAGCAGATGATCACGGATTCAAGCATCGAGTTTGTTCTCCTGGTCTGTGATCAGCGATATCAAGAAAAAGCCGATGGGCGTGACGGTGGTGTTGGAACAGAATCTCAAATTATTTCTAGGGCGGTATACGAAAAGGTAAATCAGGAAAAATTTATTCCGGTTATTAAAGAGAACGATGACGTAGGCAAGCCATGTACACCTGTATTCGTAGGTGGAAGAATCCATATAAATTTATCTGATGAAAGCACTTATGAAGCTGAGTACGAAAAATTGCTCAGGCACCTATGGAAAAAGCCACTCAGTAAGCGTCCGGTGATTGGCGAAATGCCCGCGTACTTAAAAGAAGATGTACCTGAGTCCAGTCCACTCACTGGTAAAGTAAAGCGCGCTTGTAATCTACTTGAAACCGGAAATCCGAGGGCGATGTCTGCTGTGCGAGAAGCTTTTCTTTTGATGATTGAAGATCTCAAATTACAGAGGATAACCTACGCGTCGGCCACGGAGGATTACGATGAAACAGTTCTTTCGAGCGTGACCGCTATGATACCTGTCCGGGAAGCATTCGTGGAGTTGGTCACGATGTCGACAGAAGTCGACATGGACAGTGATGCTATTCATAAATTTTTTGAAGATCTGATCAGTCTTTTTTACCCAGTCGAAGGTACAACGTCACATCGTGAGCTGGACTTTGATAATTTTCGTTTCTTTGGCTACGAAATTTTGCTGCACTATTTGGCTATTCTTATTAAAGCAGGGCGGTTTAAGGCTGTTACCGAGTTTCTTGGAGCTTCCTTTTTTAAACAGAAATATGGAAATCTCGAACCGACCGTTATTTTCGAAGAGATTCGGTCTCACATCGGTTCTCTTGATAAAATGAGGAATGTGCGGCTAAAGCTGAATAGAACAAGTGTCGTTGCCGATGAGATCAAACGACGTGCGACAAATACAAGAATCTCTTTTCAAGATCTGCAGACCGCGGATAGTGTGATATATGCACACTCTCTCGTCAATTCGGAACAATGCTTTAGATTCTTTTGGCCAGTCACTATGGTGTTTCGTGAATCGCACGGACGTAGACCAGAACTGTTTGCCAAACTAGTTTCAAAGCGGCACTTTGAGCGAATAAAAGACTTATTTTGTTGTGTTGATTCCGAAGAACTCAAGAAAAAAGTTCAAGAAGCCCAGACGAGAATTAAGAATTCTGGTATCAGCTATGGTATTGATTCCAGATGGCTCCCCGGGCTGGAAGAACTGTTTGATTTGCAGAAATTAAGTTCATTGCCCTAATGGCGTTTACTCTAACCGCAGCATCAACTGGGTGCGGAGGAGTTATCCTGAACTCATCCTCCACACCCTATTCATGCTCTACCTGAAATAGATTTGTTTGCTATTCACAGACGAGTGGCACGACCGCATTGATGTCAGATTTATCGCCAGACATCCGTAACTCAATCACAGCCGCTCGTGGTCGACTTTCCGGCTTTCTATGGACTCTAACGCTAACATGCCGTTCTCCATTAAATCCCGCACAAGCAATCGGAATAACGTCCTGCATGTCGTCGCTCAAACCGCATAACAACGAGAAATTTTCGCCGTGAATCTGCGCGAGCAAACTAGCAGTGTTGTCTCCCGTTTGACGAAAATCGTAAATTTTTGTATTTTCTTGAGCATCGACACATGCTGCAAAGGGGGCATTCTCCGCTGCGAAGATGGTCGATGTAAAAGATGACACAAGACATGCAAGAGCGAGAGCAATTTTGGCTTTTTTCATAGTGTATTCCCTTAAAAATAATGATGTTAAAATTTGTTTATTGTTGAATCGCAACTACAGGGCAGTTAATCAAAATGCCGGTCGATCCGAAAGCGCCACCACTGGGGCCAGTCATAAGCATTCCTTGAACTGAATTATAAAATTGCCCTGTGCTGGTCCAGTGTCGATGGCCGACTGTGACCATGCACCCAAATGCATGTCCCACAGAGGGCTATAGGCACTCGAAACGTCCGGCAGTCCATCTAATGCATTGAGCGGTGATCCGTCACCTGAGAGAGCACTATCAAATCCTTGCCTCTGGGTATTTGCGAATCCAGTTTGGCCGTTCGTCACGGCAAAAATTCCAAGAGATGAGCCGGTGTTTTTTAGGGCGTCTAATGCGGGCGCATAAGTGGATGCCTCCATCGTCGCGGCCATGGGATTATTAGCATCGAAACTTAAGTAAACGAGTGGGCGTCCTGCCGCAAACCCATGACTGAGTTTTACTGTAACTTCGTGCTTCTCAGGACAGATACTTACCACGTGGTCATGAACCACATTGTGATCCACGCCACCATTACAAAATGAAATGGATTTAGAATCAACATTGAACGCAAGCATCGGTGCATTGTAGACCACTTGTCCAATCGGGGTTTCCACTGCAGCAAAAGGGCTATATGCACTATCACCTATTGATCCAGGTTGGAATGACTTCGGTGGGAAAGCATGCGGCGCATCTCCAGGAACAAGTCGTTGCGTCGGTTTGAAGTCTACGACTCCCGAATCAAATACCAATCTCATATTTTGATTCCAGGTTCCGCTTCTTACCCCCGCGGTGTGGGCCGCGTTCATCAATTCTGGTGCGTAGACTACACCCAGTCGTTCGGCCTCAGTTCTATTGTCTGCGTCGGTAATGATATACCAAACCGACCGACCATCTTTAAGCGCACCTTGATAAAGGGGTAACGTGATTGTATCTGCCATCAAATCTATCTTACCCGCGAGGAGCTGCGTAACGGCCTGAGGTGCTTGACTCGCGGCAACGGCGAGATTCGAGAGGATTAGAAGGCCAGCACTAACTGCGAAATTAACATGTGAATTTTTCATGATAGTTCTTCCTTTTGGTGATCGGGTCAAAATGAGAATGCCCAGAATTACATATGCAATAGTTTACAGGACAACAGGTAGTTGGACTTCCCGTCATGGTCGGCGTAGCTAAGGACTTGTTCATCACCTTTGAGTAACGCCAGTGCAAAAGTATTTGCTGTATCACCACGTGGATGGAGTGTCATCGGATTGTAGTTATCTTTTGTAATCAGGACACGGGCCGTCACAGGAATTCCCATGGTTGTGGGCGGTTCAAGTGTTAAATAGGCTGCTCCGGCTTCATTAGCTTCTGCATCGGTAGCGGAGATGGTGCCGGTCATAGTAAAAATTTGACCCATATGATTAATTCGATACTGGCATTGGTAACTGGGTTGGTCGGAGCCATTTGCTCTGGCAGCAGCACCGTAAATCATTGTTAAAAATACGCTTACTGTTGAAACCGTTGATAAAATCTTCATAAAATCCTCCAACAACTTGCGGGACAATTTCGCACCATGCGATGTTCCGTTACATAGCTATTCGGGACAGCTGCGAAAAGGTTACAAACTTTTTTAAACTTATCTTTATGGGTGATAAAATGTACCATCGGACTTCTGAATAAGTCTGGAAGGCCTATGACAACTGCGAATTGGGAAAATCTCAAAAATTTGTTCGTTCGTTATCAAAGAAACGACCAGAGTGCAGTCCGAGAGCTTTATGAAGGCCTTCAAAAAAAGATTGAATCAGCATTGATGCAAAAAGGACTTCACGCGGACGATGTGCGCGAACTGACCCAGGATATTCTTCTTAAAATTCATGCTGGTCGTGAGAGGTATCAGGTCGACTTACCACTCAGAGCCTGGATTGTAACGATTGTCGAACGCACTACGATTGATTTCTGGCGTAAAAACAAGCGCACCCCCATCCATGGGATGGATGAAGGAATGTTTGCTTCTGATCCCGACCGTTGGATTGAGTCACAACCAGAGAGTTTTTTGAGGCTGAAAGAATTATTTCGCCACTTTGGAATTTTGAAACCTTTAGACCGAACCATCGTAGATATGTTTGCGCTGGAAAACAAATCCATCGACGAGATTGCTAGTGAACTTGGTCTTACGAGCGGTGCAGTGAAGGTGCGTCTTCATCGTGCCCGCAAGATGTTAAAGGATTTGAATACGTTATGGATCATCTTGTTTCTTGGGAGTGCTTTGTGAATACGAATCCTCTTATCGCAAAGATTGAAAGCGACATAGCCGCACATGCGCGTTTTGATAAAAAGATCTTAGGACTTAGTATTGCTGCGCTTTCTATTGGCTTGGTGATGGGAACGATTCTAAGTGCGACACCACCGTTTGCGATCTTTTTTATGACACCTCAGACGGTTGCCGTATCGCTCGGCCTAATCATTTTGGCAGGTATTGCCGCTTCTAATATTCTTGCGTTCCAAACAAGGCTTTCTGCACGCTATGGATACGGCATTTTATTTTTAATAATTTTGGGTTTATACAAATGGTCGGTGTATCAGTTTGCTCCCCACGACCTATTGAACGATGTGATCTCTTTTAATTCAATTGGTCATAATATTAGTTGTTTCTTTCTTGGTTTTGCGCCAAGTGTTGCGGTCATGTTGAGCTCGATAGTTATCCACTGGAATCTACAGATGTCACCCAACCACCGAGTGCGAGTCGTGACAGGTGTTGTCTCGGCAAGTACAGGCCTTATTGCTCAAGCGATGTTTTGCCCATTTTTAAATCTAGCGCATTTGCTTGTAGCCCATATAGGACAGGTCATCGCAATTTGTGCGATGGTAGGTTTCTTAGATCATTATTTGATGCGGATTTGGTTTAGAAAAGATCTGCATAAGTCTTAGTTGTTTAAAACGCAAGATAAGTCCAGTGAGCTATAAGACTAAAATATTAGTTCCGAACCGATTATAGGTCCAAGCCGACAGATGGACTACCGCGGCGTCGTGCCGAAATTCCATAACTCAGAATAGGAATTAAAGTGACGCGGCGGTCTTAAAGGACAAGTTGATGCTTCAGAAATTACCTGGCACGAGGGCACATTTGTCTGTTCTGATCAGGAATTGCACCTTAGACTTCGCATCGTTGATAACATAGGCAATATCTCCAGCCGGATAGATACTGATGTTGCCATCACCAAAGAGATTTGGGGCATGGCCCTCTTCGCTTTGAACATCCACATATCCAGAAGTTTCATAGTCATCACTCGAAACAAACATACAGTATCTGACGTACATCGTATGACACTTTGTCGCGCGATAGAAATATCGACCATCGGCTTCTTTGATGACATACAGTTCTTTGAGTTCTCGATGTGTCTTGTCGAGATCATAGCAACTCAATACTGCAGTTGAGCCTGCTGCTAGTAGCGAAGGCGCAAACGTTGCCACTGCCAAACCTAAAAATAAAACTTTCGTGTAAAACATCATAGCGGATCTCCCTGTACTGGCGAGTATGTGCACTCATCTTCAGCGAATACGAATACTGTGCCATCTCGATGATCAGAAAATAGGATCTGCGCGCTGCATAAAAACTGTGAATGAACATCATCATTATGAAACCCGCTTCTACTATAATCCACCGTGCCACTTGTTTGATAAGAAGTCGTTGCCTCACACTCTGTAAATGGAAGGCAATGTCGCTCATTGAATCTTTGCGCTAAATAATTGAACGTGCCATCCGCGCGCTGGACAACCATGAGATGTTCTCGATTGCGATTGTTGCAGGTCTGTACGATCCGATCCTCTTCTGCCAAAGCTACCGTTCCTACTCCGAAAGTAGTTGCCATCACGGCATATCCGCCTAAAATTGTCTTTAAAACAACCCTTGTCCTCATTTTTGTCTCCTTTGTCGTTTTGGTCTCAGTTTGTCTATGAGACTAAAGATATAGCTGAGCCTTAAAAACTAAAAATTCATTTGAGTTAGATAGATATTACCTGTAGTAATACCTAAATGATTGAACAGCACCTTGAAAAATTGCGGTCTTTTTATGTAGCGGCTCAGGAAAGAAGTCTTCTTCGTGCCTCCGAAGTTCTTGGAGTGACGCAGCCCGCCATCACTAAAAGCATTCGCGCGATTGAATCTCAGTTGGACACGATGCTTCTCGTGCGTCACAACCGAGGAGTTGAGCTCACCGCTGCTGGTGAACTTATGTATCAGTTTTGTGATGGCTTATTTTTAAAAGCGCGTTCAGTGGAACGTCAAATCAAACATGCGGGTGAACTCACTGGCATCATGCGCATCGGTACTTATGAGACTTTAGGAGAGCTCTTCTGGCCCAAAGTTTTAAAATTGATTCACAAGAACTATCCGCAACTTACCATTGAATTGACAACTCAAGATCCGACGAATATTTGGACCAGATTAACTTACGGGGGGCTCGATCTTATTGTTGATGCTGAACCAAGGGTTTCCGACACACTATTCTCGCGTGTTCTGTACACCGATCGCTTTGGCATTTTCTGCAAGGTGGGATCCAGATTTCTTAAGGGCACGGATTCCGAATGTATTCCGATCTCTTATGTTCGCAAAGCCACCGATCGCAAGGGTGTCGCGGTGGAAGAACACCTCCGCATGTTATCGACACCCTTTGAATGCCTCTACAGTGTAGAATCTTTTACGCTAGCTCGATCATTTGTATTAGAAGATGTCTGTGTCGGCGTATTACCACTTTCCATGGCAAAACGCTATGTTGAGAAAGGAACCATGCAGTCATTCTTGTCACCGCAAAAATACTTTGGCGAACATCGCGTGTGCGCGACAGTTTTAGATCACGCCAAGAACGATCCTAAGACTAAAGCTTTAATTGCTATCTTAAAAACTCATGCAATGACGGCATTTACTGGCTAGCGTTCTGAGTACTGGTTTACAGCACTCGAGCAACACGTGCGTTGCCATTAAGTTGCACCGCGCACGAGCCCTCCTTCTACACGCAATGATGCTCCATGATTGCCGAGCTAAGCAAACTAACTAAGCATGCCACTGATAAATTCATTGATTTGAGCCCGCGTTTAAACAACTATAGGTACATTATGTCGTAAAGCCTTTGAGGTAATAGCTTGACTCACTCAATCAAAGAAATAAAGCACGATGAATTGATATCAAAGCGTACCGGCGAAAAGTTCTCCTTGTCGGCGATGCTGTCAGACATTTTTGGCTTCAGAGATGTGTTTGTACATCACGAAATCATTCCGGCGGGACGCAGGTCGTCGTCACCGCATGCTCATACTCACCGCGAAGAGATGATTTATGTTCTGTCAGGTTCGCCCGATGTTTTTCTGCAGGGAGAAATGAAAACGCTCGTGCCTGGTGACTTTATCGGCTTTCTTCCTGGGCGGGAAAATATTCATTGCGTGGTCAACAATACCAAAGAAGATGTGCGGCTCCTCGTGATCGCTTCTAACCCGAAGACTGATGAGGTGATCTATGGGGAAGTTTAACCCTATTGAAGCTTTGCCGGTCCAACGATTCTACGGAAAGCATCGACATCGAATCCCCATTCTTTTGCAAGATTATCGGCTTCATCCTCGTACTGCAAGTCGCCATCTTTCCAGTTAAAGTGATGACCTAGATACGCATGCGCAAGCTCGTGAGCGATAATAGCCAACTGGACATTTTCTGGAAGCATAGACAAGCGTGCACCATCTAGACCGATAATCCCATCTTCAGTTACTTCACCGATTTTACCAGTGAAGGTTCCAGATACTGTGATCTCCAGCTCGAATCTTACAAATTTGGCGTCACGCCTCTGAATGGCCTGCACCACTTGCAACACATATGACGCTATTGGATCTCCCGCGAGAATTCTCACGTCCTTAAAATAAGGGGTGCAGGTGGTGTCAAAAGCAAGCATAAAGGTACCCTCTGTCTACTGGTGAAGGATAGCTATCACAGTATCCTGTGTCGGAACAGGCTTTTTAGGCATTGTTATCATCACGATAAAACAGGAACGACGGACATCAACTCATTAAGTATTCTGTGGGAACCAAAATATAATGTGCAGATCCGATCAAACGCTTTTGAAGCTGACCTTTTACAGGGTGGATCACAGGAAAGTTGGCCCACGGATTCATCCAGCAGCCCTCTTTTGTGCGGGCGACATAGTGTCCTGCGGGATATTTGGAGGATCGTCGAACAAAAACAATAACACCAGGAAGTCTCAGATACTTTCTATGCTTTGAGCGATAATAGAAGTGCTTATAAGACCTCCCTCCTTCGTCTAATGCAGCGATTAAATCCCGACAATAATAGCCGCTAGACCATGCTTTCTCCGGTTGTGCAAATAACGCTAAGGATTTTTTATAAGAAAGATCTAACACATACGCCACGCAAGCCACCCCACACCCCATACCGTGTTCTTGCAAAACGACTTTTCTCATCCACATTGCCCCTTTAACTGCAGTAGTGGTGATACTGCCTTTTATTATTTATTAATCAAGTGATTGATTCAGAAAAATTGACTCATGCCTGTCTTAGCTTTTGAAGCAACGCTTCGAGCTGCTCAATCATACGATCTTTGGTTCCATTCGGCACTCGCTCGGCATCCCACAGCAACTTAAGCGTCCAACCAGTTTTAGTTTCTTTGTATTTAATGGGATTGGCAAACCGGCCACCCGATACTGCGCCTGATGGCTGACGCTTTGGACCGCTGTCTGATACATTTGATTTTACTTTACGGATGCCGTCACTTGTCCCACCGGCAACCGATCCAAGGAATGCAGATGGATCTTTTGTTGATGCCAGATCAAATAATGCTCGCAAACTCAGATTCGATTGTGCGCGCGTGAACAATCCTGCTTCGATAAGTTCGGCGACTTTCACTGCCCGATTAACATACGAAGGGCTTTTGGAAACAGCTCTGGCTAACGCACTCTTATTTCCGTCGAAGCTTGTTAGGAGACGTTTTAGGCCAAGGCAAAGATCTTCAGGATTTAGATCCTCACGCATAATGTTGTCCAAAAGCTTCACTGTGTCCGGCTCCTGGGTCTCGACAATTCTACATGGTGCATGAGTCAAACCGAGCTCCTTGGCCGCTTGCAATCTTCTGTGGCCACCAAGCAGCTGGAACTGATCCTCCATCCTTGCAACAAGCAACGGGTTCAGGATGCCGTTGATTTTGATCGAATCCTTTAACTCGTCAAGAGGACCAACGCTGCCGCGCGGGTTAGTGGTGACGGTTATCGCATCCACTGCGATGACGATAGCCTTGTCGTCGCGGCTGGTAGCTTGTTCAACTGTTATTGATGGAGGTCTTTTTGTCTCACTTGGTACGAATTTTTTTCTGCTCACGGCGAATCCTTTCATAAATATCTTTTGATAGGTTTTTTAAGTCTTCAGCGGTCGAGGGAGTTTGTGCTGCAAGCTGCTCTTTGATAAGAACGCGGCGATGCACAACAGTTGGTAGCAAATCTCCGTACTTTGATCGAAGTTCAGCGAGAATCTCTTGATCAAGCCTGTTACGGCGGTCGAAGAGCGTTATTGCAAGCGGCAGCATTTTTAATGTTGGATTCAGACGTTTTTGCACTGCGGATACAAGTGCAAGCATGTCGTCGATCTGAACATACGACATGGGCTCGGCAGAGGTAGGTACCAACACAAAATCAGCTGCGACCATCGACGCCAATGTTAAGATGCTGGTCGAACCCGGGCAGTCGATGATGACGAAGTCGTATTCGAGAGCAGGTATCATGATGTCCTGAACGCAATGAAATTTATCGAGCTTCCCAGCTAACATAGCGTCCAGATCAGATAACCGCGGCGTTGCGGGCATGATTTTTAAGTTTGAAGGATATTGCTCTAATGTATCGCTCACGGCTTCTAACGCCGGCAACCGGCCCGCGAGTGCATCGAAGAGAGCGTCACTAGCTTGCCTTACTAAGATTCCGGTCGCTGAGCCCTGTGGGTCCATGTCGACAAGTAATACGCGCTGCTTTGCCGCCAGATGCTGAGCGAGCGCAACAGCGATCGTTGTTTTACCAACGCCGCCTTTGTGATTGCAGATGGCTACAATCGCTTTTTTCATAGGACCTCCAAAAAGAAAGGCCCCTCCATGATTGGAGAGGCTTTATATTTTTCTGATACCAACAAAGGTATTTATTTTGGACGCAAACGCCTTTCAGCTAATTGCCATTTGAAGTGCTATCGTTTACTGAAGCCTGATCTAGCAGACGAAGTAACAGACTTGCTAGTGCTAGATATTCATATGCCCGATCTCGATCGTTAATCAGAATGTTTGTGTGTGCTTTGTGATTACGAATACACACAAGGCCTTTGAACATGAAATATAGACCTTGTTGTTCGTCTCGTTCTGATTGATCTGAAAAATTATTGAATTGAACGATAGGTCGAGAATCTCCGCTAAAAGACAAGGCTTGATTGATCAGTTTGTCTCCGTCCGAAGTCAGACCCGACTTGTTTTTTAGAGAATTAATGACCAAGATGAATGCTTCAAGTGCAGCCTGCTTATAATGTCCGTCTCGAAACAACGTGCCGGATACCCTTTCAATGTTGGCATGAAACGAATGCTGGTAATCTGGAAAAGAAGATGACGGTGGACTGAGATCCTCAAGCTGTTCGATATAGGCTCGCAGTAGTGATCGTTTCGCCATCATCTTTTGCTTGAATAGGCTCTGCCATTGCGCGTCTGGCATACCTATAAATATTCGTCCGCTGCCAGAGCATTTAGTAAAATTCTCGGTATTACTGTGAGGAAGGCCATCAGGTTTTCCAAAGGTCTGATGAAGGATGTTTTCTGTCGTTGATTCCCAGGCGTCAATCTCAGGATCTTGATGATGAAGAGCCTCAATTTCGACGATGCGATTAAGTTGGCGACGCAGCAGTTCCATAGCCCTGTGGGGAGGTAGGGTTGGTTGTATTGTCTCCCGTTTTATCGGCTTTGAGTTTGTTGCCATGAATTAGCCTTTCTGTAGCTGTTGGAGGGGCTGAATGTAACTGGGAAGAAGGGTGTGGCACAAGGTGTGGCACCAGTGTTTTAGACGCAAAAAAGGCTCCCTTGTGAGGAGCCTTAAGTGCTTGATAAGAACGGAGAGACAGGGATTCGAACCCTGGTTACGCTATTAACGTAAACACGCTTTCCAAGGCCACCGCCGTGGAACAATTTAGCTCTCCGCATTTGTTAGTCATTACAGCGTTTTGCTATGTCTATGATATTACGTACTATTAAAAAATCTTCAATCTTTATTTTTGCGACGGCTTGCGAGGAACTGCAAGCGACTGCGCCGATTTGTTATCAAAAGTGTGGCACAAAGTGTGGCACTCATTGCTGCTTGTCGTAGTCCTTCATGACATCGCGTTTCTTAGATCGAGATAGAATCTTAACGTAAAGACGCCGGACCTCCGCGTCGTGTCCCAGAATATCTTCAGCATAAGCCTGAGGCACACCGGCCTCCGCCATCCGTGTGCAGCATGTCACGCGGAGATCATGAAACCGACATTTTACTTTTGCTCGAAGTTTAGCCAAATTCCACCACTGACCTAGATGCAGTCGATTATCCGAGTTAATAGGCCGATCAGTGAAGACGCCGTCGTCGGGGCCTTTCCCCTTGCACATTTCTTTAAGAGCAGGAATTAAATGTTCTGGGATAGGTACCTCTCGCGGTTGTCGTGTCTTGGTGTATTCGCCTGGTAGGGCGACCAGTTTCTCTTTCCAAATGATCCATCCGACTTTGAGTTTTTGAATTTCTTGCTGACGGAAGCCTCTGAGCAGAGTCAGATCATAGATCAAGATGGCGTGCTTAGTTTTCGATCGCGCGACCTCAACACGTAGACGATCATCTTCATCCTTGGAAATAGCTCTGCCAACCGGATCAGTGCTGTCGGTTCCTACGGGAGTTGAGACAAATATTTCACGTGCATCAAACTTTTCTGTCTGAATGCACCATCTCTTGAGCTGCTTTAAGAATCGGATATCTCGCTCAGGTTCATATTTGGCATTGCGGTGGCCCGCAAGGTAGGTCAACGCTACTTCGGTGTTGATGTCCTTTAGGGGTATGGTAGCCCACCATTTTTCCTTTGCAAGGTGGTGAACGGCTCGATGGTAGCCGACAATTGTAGATTTAGCTGGCTGTCGTCGTTGACTCTTCTTCGCATCTACAAAAAGAGGGAATAGTCGGGCTGCGGGCCAAGTTTCATAGCCAGACTTGAGCGTCTTTTGCTCTTCATCCCACTTGGTGAGCCAGAGATATAGTTCAGTATTGGAAGGCTCAGTTAACCCTGTCGAAACATAATGTGCCTTATCTACTCGGTAGTAGACGCAGCTAGATCTTTTTCTGCGGAAAAACTTTGGTGGAAGACTCTTACGTTTCGGATTCACCTACAACTCCCCCTTCGGTATGCGCGATGAGGAAGTGATCTAGGTCCCGTATCCAAAAGTTCACCCTGGTTGGCACGCGTGAGCGAGGCTTTTTGAAGCCGTTCGCTTTA
>CAZUYQ010000083.1:0-4180 GCA_964624705.1 uncultured Polynucleobacter sp. | reverse complement strand
GCATTGAGGCGTGAGAGCACTTGCGGGGCGACTGTGGGAGGAGGAGTATTTTTAGTATCGGTCGTCGTTGATTTTCGAGTCAAGGGGGCATCTTGACTTTTTTTTATAGATTCGCTACTTCGTATTTTTGACGTACTCATTCATAAGCCTACTGCTATCGTTTGATAATTATTTTGCTTGAACCAACAGGTGAGTTCATTCTGGCCAATTTCTCGATTGTGGTTGTGAAACCTAGCAAACGTGTAATAAAAACCTCTATTGCATTTTCTGCATCGTGATCGACGGCGATTACGAAATCAGTCAAGCTATTGATGATCCTATTGTTGATATCTAAACTTTTAAAATCATTCAAATTGGTCGTTAAGAGTGTGTTTAGGTCGAAAATCTTTGCTTCAAGTCGGTTTGGTTCAATTTCAATTTTCTTCTTGATATCTTGTGCAGCGCCGCAATTTTTGATTAATTTTTCGAGTTTTATTTTAATTTCTTCTACACTTGTGGTTTGGTTTGTCATGTCGATGTCCTTTGAGAATTATTTCTTGCGGTTGTTTGTAGCGATTTTTAGATGCAAAATGCCTGGTCCGGGACTTTTTGTGGATGAGTGAATTAATATTCAATCGTGCTCGAAAAAAATCTTAATAGCTTCTGCAAGTTCGATCCTGTCCGCTCGGAAAAATAAAAGTTGTAGATGATCGTAGGATCTTTGAAGTTCCAGGCTAGCATTCGTAATTTCTTCGGACGCCTGCTCAAATTTATTTCTGATTCGCTCTATTTCCTCCCTCGCATTAGGTCGTTCAGTGAAATCGACCTCTCTCATTTTAGCTTCAAATGCATTGTACAAGCTCATGTCAATGCACGTTAGCTGTTCGAGCACTTCTGCTAAAGCAGGCGAACTCCCTCGCGGCTTATCGAATGTCTCGCAGAATCCTACAATTTTTGAACGTGCTGCTGCCTTTTTATCGTTGAGCATGGTTGTCATTTGTTTTCCTCGATAAATATTAATTGAATGAATGGATCCGTTGTTATGGGATTGAATTTTATTTCAAGTATCCTCGAACCCCGTATACAACGTTCTGCCTCTCTGCCAGCAAGTAGTTGATTCGGTGCGTGTCACATCTGGTTTTTAAATTTGATAGCTGTTTCAATATGTCCGCAAAATCTGAACGAAGGGCATCTTCTGATTCCTCTACTGCTCTTTGCTCAGGGCGTTCACTGAATGCCACGTCAAAAATGTGCAAGTTTGTCAGTACTTTTGTCTTCAAATTTAAAATGCTACTTTGAATCTTATCTATTTCAGCATCGACTTCTCTTTCCTTGAAAAGAGGCTTGTCAAAAAATTGATTGAATAAATTGAGTATATTCATTGATAGGTTCTTGTCGGCGCTCAATAGAGCCATGATTTTTCCTTTGCGATTTAACTGAAAGTGTTCTGCAAGTTGATGGTACGTTGTGGAGATCTATTTATTAGGGCCCACCTTGGTGAAAGCCTCATTTTCCTCCGTGACCTTCACGGTGCGTCCCATTAGGTCCGTCAACAGGCGCTCCAACACGTCACTTGCGTTTGTACCTGCCTCTGTCGCAAATTTCATGTCGTGAGCAATCATTTTCAGTTGATTTACGCAATCACGTACAGAGCGAGTCACATGGATGTCCTGGAGATCTCCGCGTTCATTCATAATCCAAAGCTCCCCGAGTGCTACATTTGTTAATGATTTAAATATTGCACTCCCAATGTCATAAACGGACATCTTAACGATTGCGTCGCTCGAAGTATCCTTAGAGTCAGTCTTATTGAGATCCTCGGCGACGTTGCTAGGCTTAACTTGCTTCGTTCTCCTTCCTGGGCTAGTAGGCCCTTTAGCCGCAATTTTTGACTCACCACGATGCCCCTGTTTTTCTTGAGAAAAACGCATATAACCTCCAAATTTTCCAATTTCTAAAACCTGCCAGACCGTCCGGCAGGGTCACTTTTTGGCAGTTCTAATCCGATAAAACCTTTGTTTTATGATCCGGGAATCAAGATGCAAAAATAGAGGTGATTTGAGTGGGAAGTCGTGTCACGAAAAGGCAGGATGAATCAGTCTTTCTGCCCGACCTGCCAGATAAGTTGGAGCAGGAATGGGATGAAGTCTGCAAAAAGCCGGTAACTATGATGAAAAAGGCCCGAGCTAGATTTTTGTTGCTGCAATGTTATAGACCATATCGGCAAGAGCTTGAGGACCTTAACAAGAAAATTAAAAATGCAGATTTCTCAGTGATAGTGAAACTGCAGATTGGCTTTGCCTTAAGGTGGCAAGTTGACCTCGAAAAAGGGATTGATTTTTTTGGCACGGAAGTGAAGCCAGCTAGTGTTCTGCAGATTGACGATGCTACGGGACAAGATGCATTGACCTTGTTCAGATATAAAAGCAGCTATTCCTCAAACATCATCATTGGTGATTTTACAAAACTCGAGAACGAGTTATTACTGCAGTCTGCCGGCTATAGTTGTTTGTTTGTAAATTTGTCAAAGGCTGATGAGGATATCTTGGATGGAATTCAAACGATAAGGAAAAATTTGGGTATACCATCACCAAGAAATTCTTCAAAGAAATCTTCAATAGATGCGCAAAAAACAGGTTTAGTGCGCAAGCCAAATAGCGGGCTAGATGCAATAAAAGATCCAAAAGCGCAAGATCTCTATTTGATTTATTTATTCTCGCATGGCGCTTCCAGCAATCAGATAAAGCTGAAATATAATCCAAAATACTGTTCCACAGATACTTCAACACCAGGATTAATTAGTCGGCGAATACCGAACCTTCTGCGATTCATTGATCCAATGAATTTTGGCAAGCTTAAGTTGGCAAAAAGTGGATTTAGAAAAATTACCAAATCCGACTTTAAAAAGATTAAAGATAAATTTTAAATATTAAATAAAAATCATTGCAAATAAAAAATAGATGAACGGCAACCTGCACCGTTTTTTTGCAAATTGATTCTCTGATCATAGAACAACGGACGCAATTCATACTTGCCGGAATTCTCTCCTAAAGGCGCGCATGGTGCGTCGTCTATTTTTTATGGAGTTGGTAGATATGAATAAGCATGAAAAGCTGTCTCTTTACAGAGATCGGTTCTTCGGAAGACAAGACGTCTTTGGGCGGTACTGGTCTTCTACGACGGAGGACGGAGGAAAAAAGTCTGGCTACGCACCGAAGTGCGCTAACTTTTGGAAACCACAGTGTCACTTGAAAAACAAGACTGGCATTGGCTGCGACAGCTGTGAGCACAAGCAGTACGTCCCCGTCACAGAGGACTCTTTGTTTGAGCACATCACTGGAGGCGGTGCGCCGCAAATTCAGTATGTATTACAAACAGACAGCACAGTGAAGTTCGGTGCTGTGGATTTCGACTTGAAGCCTGGCAAGGAAGATAAAGGTTATGATTGGAACGAGGTCAGAAAGTTCATCGACCTTCTCGACACCTGGAAGATCCCCTACGGCGTTGCGCGTTCAACTACGAACGGCTTCCACGTCTACATCTTCATCGAAGAGTTCTACGCGGCAAACCGCTTCAGAGCAATCATCTGGGAAGCTTATGAAAGAGTCGGCTTCATGGATTATGCTCGTCACAACATCAAGACGATCCCTGAGATTTTTCCAAAGCAAAGCTACAACAGTAGTTCCGGCCTAGGTAACGGGATCAAGACTCCGATCATCATTCCGCAGTTTGCCAAAGAGCGTAACGGCTTCGTGACAAAGGACAATGACTGAAGCGCAGTGGGCCTACCTCGCTTCGATCCCCAAAGTGACTGCTGCACAGCTTGACGCTTTGATTGAAGCTGAGAAGATCGAAGTCAAAGAAGACGGCCCTGCGGGTAACAACCGTGGTACTGGATACGTCTCGCCGCACAGTACTGGTAGTCGCAGCGGTAAGTGGCAGCCGTCACTTTCCGGTTCGATTGAGAAAGTGCTGGAAGGGTGCGCTGCATTCAGGAAGATCAGGGACAAGGCTGTGGCAGGCACAGTGATTTCGCATGATGAAGGGTTTGCTCTTTATCACCTGGCGATGCGTACGTCTGACGGGATTGAGTGGTTTGGTAAGAACGTGCCGGGGTGGGGTAAATCCGACTCCGATATGAAGCAGCTAGAACATTCGCTCAAGAAAGACTATGCACCTTGGACTTGCAGGACTCTTCAAG
>CAZUYQ010000082.1:20029-22732 GCA_964624705.1 uncultured Polynucleobacter sp. | reverse complement strand
CATGCCATCAACTCCCTTAGGGTAGACTTTAGTCCCTTCTCCTTGTCCAGTAAGATCATGAGAGGCTATTAAACTAAAGGCACCATCACCAGAAAATCGTTTTAAAACTAATTCGAGTTGGACAAATCCATGCCATAGACTCATGAGACCAGTATAGCTAGATGTACCCATTGCTACAGTCTCAGACTTATCATTGATGGTCATAGTCCCGGCCGCAACTTGCAGCGCCGGACCCACTGACAAAAGAATATCTGGCCAGCGGTCAGGGGTGATGCCGAATTCGATATAGGGTTTTGCGACAAAGGCACCTAAGGAAAATTTCGCGTTCTTTAAAGGTAGGCCACTGAGCGACTGATATTTCTCCGGTAAACTTCCAGATAAATAACGAGCACCAAAACCGATGTCGTAATCGAAATACCAGAAGCCCTGCTTTTTAAAGGCACGTTGAAGAAAAATGCCCCAGCCGCTACTTCTTGCGCCTTCCATTCCGACACTGCAGCGTTTTTTTGAGGAATCGTTAGTTACCAAATGACAGGAGCTCGGCACTCCTCCAGCTGCATCCGTTTCGTAGCTTAGAGTGACATAATCGATGGAATCCGAGTAATCGATACCAATCTTGTACTGTTTTACATAATTGACAACTTCACTTACCAATGCAAAACAGCTGCTCGCAGGCAGAAAAAAACCTACTGCTAAAAATAGGCGAGCCAAATTCCGCATTAAACACCCGTATATTTTTTGAAAGCAATGGTTGCGTTCGTCCCACCAAAGCCAAATGAATTACTGATTGCAATATTGACGGTGCGTTTACGAGCTTTACCTGGCGTGTAATCAAGATCACAGTCTGGATCTGGAGTTTTTAGACCGGCAGTCGGTGGGATGATATCATCTCTAATTGCCAATACAGAGAAGACCGCTTCAACGCCGCCAGCAGCGCCCAGACAATGGCCGGTGACACCTTTGGTCGACGAAATCGCCACTCGTTTGGCATCATCACCAAAAACATGTTTGATCGCCATCGTTTCAAAGTGATCATTCATATTCGTACTTGTGCCGTGAGCATTGATATAATCTACGTCTTTTGGCTTAATTCCGGCAGTTTCGAGAGCCATCCGCATACAACGCTGTGCCCCCTCGCCTTCTGGTGCAGGGGCAGTAATATGATGCGCATCACCAGACATGCCATAACCAATAACTTCTGCAAGAATCGTCGCTCCGCGGCGTTTTGCATGTTCAAGCTCTTCTAAAATTAGAATCCCTGCACCCTCACCCATGACAAAACCATCGCGCTCTTTATCGAACCGTCTGGACGCGATTTCAGGATGATCGTTCTGACTGCTAAGCGCTTTTGCCGCAGCAAATCCTGCGATCGCAAGTGGTGTCACTGAAGATTCAGCACCACCGCAGACCATGACATCCGCAAAATTATTTCTGATATAAAGCCAGGATTCACCAACACCGTGAGTTCCACTGGCACACGCCGTGGTCGTACACATATTAGGGCCTTTTAGATTATACAAGCGAGACACCATGCCGCTTGCCATATTGGCAATCATGTATGGAATCAAAAAAGGCGAGACACGGCGTGCGCCTTTTTCTTTGAGGACGGTGTGATATTCCTCGATGATGTCGAGCGAGCCAAGACCGACACCGATACAGGTTCCATGCCGGTTTGCATCACCATGACCGCTAAAACCACTATGCTTGATCGCCTCTTGCGCAGCTTTCGCAGTGTACTGCAGAAAAAGTGGAGCACGGTTTGCTTCTTTTGCATCAAGAGCATCGCCAATTTGGAAGTTCTTAACTTCAGCAGCATTATGAACTGGTACAGACGCTGAATCAAATCTGGTGATGGTTGCAACGCCTGAGCGTCCTGCAACTGTATTTTCCCAAGACTCCGCGACATTATTTCCAACGGGACTGACTAGACCGATACCGGTAACCACGACGCGACGCATAGAAGTAACTCCTGATGACAGACTGCAAACATTTATGCCTTCCATCTTGCTCAACCCCTTGTTTTCAGGCAAGCAAAAGATCACAAACTGTGCAAAATTAACACAATACCGTGGAAATATAAATTAAACAGGCGCCCTGAGCTGGGCCCATTTTTTTCGCAGCCAGACCCAGCTTTGAATATAGTGAGGATCCAGTGGCGATTCCGAGGGTGGCAAACGATTTTTTTGGTAAACTAACCATAGACCAAAGGACGTCAGCAAGAAATTCGGCAGCCAAGCGGCGATAGGTGCCGAAATCTGACCTTTCTCCGCAAACCATTTAAATCCCATGACGACAACATAACCAAAGATCACCCCGCCAATTGCACCAAAATACGCCCTATTCTTGCCACTTCTAGTATCTGTAACCCCAAGTACAAGACCGAAACAGGTAAAAATCATAATGACAAACGGTGTCGCAAAACGCTGGTGCAGAAGATAGCGAGCTTTCCAATATACGGCCATATCCTTGGGGGGTTCCCGCTTAAGCTTATTCACATATTCGTTTAGCTCCATGGGCGAGTAGCTGCGGTAATCAAACTCCGTATCGGACCCACCAAGAATCTGCTCACGGAATAACCTCAGCAAATCCAAGTCCAAACGATCAAACTTTAAAACAGAATGCTCATTCGTTTCAACCGAGCTGGAATGAAGGACCCCATTCTGTAGTACTAAACTTAATTTCCCTTCAGCCACTGAACCTTTA
>CAZUYQ010000082.1:18121-20019 GCA_964624705.1 uncultured Polynucleobacter sp. | reverse complement strand
TCATCCACGACTCTGTCGACGATCCACCGGGCGCAATCATGACGTTGCCAAACTGCGCGCGATCCTCGGAGATCGTTTCGGTGTAAAGTACGTAGCGTAGAAAATCTTCGGCAAAGACCCCAGACTGCAGGCGATATTTGATAAGATTGTCGACTTCGGTCTGCATTTTTTCAGTAAAGAAAATCTCCAATTGCTTACGGCCCCAAGGCTCTCCGTAAATCGAACAGGCCGCAGCAATGAAATATAAAAGAAACGCAATGGCCAATACAGGACGTGCACTTTGCTTAAGGGGAAATCCGGCCGCGAGCATGGCCGCGTACTCACCATCAGCACTAAAGCGTCCAAAAGCCACCATGACCGCCCCGAGATAGGCTATGGGAATGTTAAACGACATAAAAGGTAGGATAATATAAAGGAACGGCAGCAAAATATTTTCCGGCGATAAACCAAAGGCAACCAATTGCTGCGAGAGCCGGACAAGTTGCGAAACGACCAAAATGGTACTCAAAATCACTAGCGCAGAGATAAACTGCGGGATCACTTCTTTTATAATGTACCAATAGAGCTTAATATTAGGACCCCGCGTCGGATTGACTCAAGGATGTGATTATTACGTTAAATTAACGCGTTCGTTAAATTATACCAAGCGAATTCAAGACAAACAACCAAACGGAAGCTTGAGGTCTCGTTTCTGGTTAGGTATTATGAATTATGCATAATTTATGCCCAACACGTCGATCGCTTTGCTTCTATGGAGCAATGCGGTCCGGTTCGGCTACAAGGATCATAAATGACTAACCGTCTTGCCCGGATATTGGCATATCATTCTCCACTTAATTATTTAGCAGCTCTCGGCGTCGCGGCCGGCAGTTTCTTAACGTCGACAGGCTTAGGTGTAGGAACGAACGATACGTTACCGCCTAAACAAATCGATGTTGCAAAAGACTTCGATATTAAGTGGCAGAAAGATCAGCCCTATATTTCTGACAATGAGGGTCATCTGCATCAAACAACCTTGGATCCAGATCTACAACTTCGCTTGCAAGCATTTATCGCTGAGCGTGGTAGCCCCATTGCTGCCATCGTCGTAAGCGATGTCGCTACCGGTAAAATTCTTGCGATGGTTCAAGGACGCTCTCCCGATCAATGGGGTGGAACTACCCACACCGCACTTCATAATAAATTTCCAGCAGCGTCTTTATTTAAGACCGTAGTTACTGCCGCGGCCATGGAAATGACTCTTACCGGTACTGATCAGAATTTCGGTTTAGATGGTGGCTGTGGTGGGCAAGACATTCTGCCGAAGGGTGAATGGATGAACGACGAACGCGGGGCTAATATGACTCTTCGTCGTGCTTTCGGACATAGCTGCAATAGTTTTTTTGCAAAACTAGCCGTCAATCAACTGGGTCTCGGCGCTATCACTCACTTCGCACGCTTGTTTGGCTGGGAACATCAACTCCCTACAGACTTTTCATTGGAGCCGAGCAAAATGCTACCACCGCCAGTTGCAAATTCTACGACACACACCGTAGGAAGATTTGCTGCAGGTTTTGGTCACGTGAGCATTAGCCCGGTCCATGCGAACTGGTTAGCATCAACCATCGCAAACAAAGGTAAATCACATCCGCTTGTGTTATTTAGCGATAATCAGATCGCGAATGACCCAGTTTCGATTGCAAAAAGCGAAGATGCTTTAATGGCTCCCGATACCGCTGCCCGGTTAATGGATGTCATGCGTTCGACGGTTGACGAGGGAACTGCAAGCACGATCTTTGGTCGGGGTCGCTACCGCTCAATTGCTCAAGAAACCGGTGGAAAAACCGGAACTCTAAATGGCCGCTCACCCACAGGCCTAACAACCTTATTTTTAGGCGTATATCCACTCTCTCGCCCGC
>CAZUYQ010000082.1:1260-18111 GCA_964624705.1 uncultured Polynucleobacter sp. | reverse complement strand
GCAGCTAGGCGCAGAAGCGATTCTGTCATGGCGCGACCTCCAGGATCAACGCAACGGTATTGTTCGTAGCGCCTCCGCTGACCGCAAATTTATCGCGAAGCCCCTTAAACATCGTCGTCATCGACGTCGATAAACTAAGGCTTTTTCACTGTAAAATTAGTATTATAAAAGCACCTTGCGTCTGCTTTAGGCAACGTGATATAGCCGGATCTTATAAATTAGGATTTTTTAGGCTGTTTTACGTCTATAGTGAAGGTGAATCCATGACGCAGACAAATATCAAAAGCAATGTCGAACCATCTATCCCTGTCGTCAGTTTGAATGACTATAGCCACGGTACACCAAATGAAAAATCTCGATTTGTTGAGACTGTTGGCCAAGCCCTTACTGAGTTAGGATTTTTCTCAGTAGAAAATCACGGCGTCGATATGCGACTTATCGAAAAATGCTACGCGATTGCTGAAGAATTTTTCCTACTACCAACCGATAAAAAGCTTCGTTACGAAAATTTGGATATTCAGGGCCAACGTGGTTACACAAGCTTTGGCCGTGAACATGCTAAAGGAAGCAACGCAGCCGATCTCAAAGAATTCTGGCATGTCGGTCGTCAGATTACAGCGGGTAGTCCTTTAGCGAATATTTATCCAGAAAATATTTGGCCAACTGAAATCGTTGAATTTAAAACTTGTTTTAACGAGCTCTATCGTCAACTAGAACAGTGCGCAATGTTGCTTTTGGAAGCGTGTGCTCTTTACGTCGGAGAGGACAAGGACCGGTTCACTTCTATCGCTGAAAACGGCAATTCCATCTTGCGGATCATTCATTATCCGCCTGTTGCAGAAGACCGCAATCCCGCCTCTATTCGAGCTGGGGCGCACGAAGACATCAATCTCATTACGCTTCTTTGTGAGGCAACCACAGGTGGACTTGAACTTCTTCAACGGGACGGTACATGGCGTGCGATCAGTGCCTTAAAAGGTCAAATCGTTGTTGATACTGGTGACATGATTCAGAACATCACCAACGGTGCTCTGCGAAGCACGACACACCGCGTTGTGAATCCAGATAATAGCCGCTCACGTCGCTTTTCAATGCCGTTCTTTGTTCATCCTCGTGCAGAAGCAAGCCTGAAGCCGCTAGCAAAATGTCTTGCTAAATCTGGAGTTAATCCCGCTTATCGAGATATCACGGCGGGTGAGTATTTGATGGAGCGGCTCAGAGAAATCGGCCTTCATAAGTAATTTTTTGATCTTAAATATCTATAAAAATGGATCTTTAAAGAAGTTCTTCGACATTCCCCAAATATTGCAATTTTGAATAAAATAAATAATAGGCCGATAACTTAAAAATAAGAGGTATCGGCCTATGACATTTAGCAATCAAATTATTCCCTATGTTTATTGCTTCGTAGCAAGCTTCGCACTTATTTTTTTTGAACAATCGGCCTTAGCCGACGAGGACGACTATTACGACCGTACCCGCACCGTGTATTTGCTCGCGAATTATGGATTTGGTACTTACAAAAGTACGCTGATGGAAAGCAATGATACAAACGGCGTTGTTTCATATGGCGTTGGTACTGCTGCGGGCCAACAAATGAAGCTTGGCATCGAATATCTAGTCGAAACATCTACAACGACGTTCGTCCTTGATTCTTCATCTCTACAAATGAAATGGGACTCCACCATTATTAAATACCGACTCTGGGCATTTGAACTGGGAGCCGTTGTCGGTAGCGTCACTGCAAAAGGCAATCGTGCCGGTACCGATATCTTTGATTGCAGCGGCAGTGGTTACGGCGGTTATTTTGGTATACAGTTTCCTATCGGCAAGCGATCGACCATTGACATCAAAGCTATGCAAGTAGCCACCGGTGAGACCATTGATAAGAAGCAACGAGAAGTCACCATTGGACCGCGACTCGATTTCGAAGTTAGTAGCCGTATTGGCATCACTCGCAAGAGTCTGGACGCGACCATTGGCTATCGTCGGCGGACGAATACTATCACCGAAGCTGGCACTACTTATGCGGAATTACAGACCGCGACTTTTCTCGGCTTTGTAACCGGGTTTAATTTTTAAAAGAGGCTTCACTTACACGCCGCTATGCTAATCGGAAGTCCTGACATATTCGCGGCAAACGCACTACAAGCAGTTGCAACATCGCCGGACTTGTTAGCGACAATAACTTTCACCATTTCCGCGGTCATCGAATCCAAAGTAATCGCAGAACCTTTAGCCAGGATATGCGCTGAAAGAGCATCTAACCATTTCAAGAGCACGTCCGCTTTAACAGCACTCGACTTACCAGCCAGGGATGCTTCCATCAATTGGGCCATATTATAGCCAAATGCAGTGGCAATATCGTGAACATCCGTAAAATCAGGTTCGCTTGAATCGGATGTCTTCTGTGCTGACGCGATTCCTCTATAAATATCTGCTTCGGATTGGGTCCATACTTTTTTCGTTCCTCCAGCGGTATACTTTGATGAGGGATCTCGAGTAGTATCTAATGATACCACCCCTTTTAACTGGTCAGCAGCGGCGTCGCCGTTATAATATGCAAAAAGATCCGCAAAGAGCTCGTTCAAACCACTCAAATCCTTTTGCTGCTGAGTCTTCTCCGCCAACATTAGGTCTTTACTTTTTCCGGTTGGAACGTTCCGCATAATATGTTCCAACGAGCTTCCATCTTCATAAGCCTTAAGTCCGACTGAATCTGCAGCTGTCTGAACATGGTTATGGAAAACATTATGACCATATTCATGACGCATCACAAAAGGCACTTCCCAGAGGTGCAATGGTGATTTTGCAAAGGATTTCTTTGCAGTTGGATAAACCCAGAACAAGCCAGGGTCGTCTGATTTAGTAGCCATACTGAACGCTGCATTATCGCTCTGCATCAAATCAGCCTTACGACCACTTTTCACATTGGTGAGGTGCCAAACCTCTCGCGGTTGAATCACTAGTTGCGCGTCCAAAATGGAAGATTTAGCAGAAGTGAGGCCCATATAGAAAGAACGAGCGCTTTCTGCCATGTATTGTGAAGTTAATGTCATTGATTCAATAGATTCTCGACCATAACTACCCGTGCTGCGGCAAATTTTTACAACACGGGGTTGTTGTATCACTTTACCATCTTTGCACGAAACATCGCCGGCATTATAATCACAGGTTCGTTCAATCTGCGCGTCAAAAAGCGCTGCAGCCACACCCGCTGAATATATTTGCTGCTGCGAACCAGCTCTTAAACTCAAGGGAACAGTCTTGGCGACAGCACTTGCCCCGTTCCACTGCCAGATCTGAAAACTTGATAGAGAAACGCTCTTACCATTATCCATACAAGCAGGATCTTCAGGTGCCAAAAGCATGACATCATCTGATTGAACTAGTTGGGGACTCTGAACATCATCCGAATCTTTCTTAAATCCCAAGGCGCCGCAAGAAGATAAAATCACCGAACTTACGAGACCAAACAACAGTGAATTACGATTTAAAAAATTCATCATGACTGTCGACTCCATCGGAAATTAAGCACCAACAAGAATAAGAATTTCACTCTTTTTCTCTAACGTTAAGCAATACTCTCATCATCTGCCAACCCAATCGAAACAGCGGTGGCGACTCCACCTTCAGACCTTAAACGAAACCGAATGAGAGAATTGGTCGTGAGGGCCGGTATTCCAGCTCGGTTCATATCGGTTGGTAGCATAAATACATTCTTACCAACATCTTCACCTGTCATCATCTCAATAATGCTTAGACGACTGGGATTATGATGAACAAGACGCCCGACGAATTCGCCTGGACGATCGTCGCTATTCAGAATCATACTGCCGCCGGAGCGGATACCTTGAGCGGCAGCGAGCAATTTCTCATGTTTTGCGTCATCTTCTTTTGAAAGAATATAAAGCATGTGTTTTGCACGAGTTGCAGCAACATAGGCCAAAGAGGACATAATGGGATTCTCAAGTGACATTTTATGTTCTGCTAGATTGACCACGATGACGACTTTTGCCTCTAGCCCTTTAAAGGATGCAATCGTTGCAACACCAATTTCACCTTCACCGGCAAAACGCTGATTGCGGATCGAATCTGTCGTAATCCGTACAAGCTTAAGACCACCCAATTGATCGACGCTATTTAGTATCGATTCGCGCCCTTCGGGTGCTCGAGCAGATAAAATGACCATTTCATCTTCACGAATTCCGTGGTCTACATTAAGACGCTTAATCAAACCTGAAAGTTTCTGCACCGCTTCGCTCGTATCTTTATAGTCAATAATGGACGGATGGTAGCCGATGCGATCACTGGTCGCCATCACGTTATGACGACGCTTAAACGGCCTAGCAAACTCGGCAATCTCAGATGTATTGCGGTAGTTTTTAGAAAGGCAAATATAATTCGTCGGGACTGGAATGACATCTTCTGGGCGGAACGTGGAAGCACCCTCACCACCACCGAAGACACCCTGGCCGCGATCGAAAAATACATAGAGCCTGCTTTCAGTTGGACTGACCATCAGGGCTTCTAATGCAACCCACCAAAATGGTTGAACGTCCTGAGCTTCATCGATCAATAGAACATCGTAGCGATGTGGTGAAGCTTCAATCGCTCGACGCAGACGTTCAGGAGCCTCATACTGAACCCATTGCTCGCCGCCGGCAGTAAAATCTGACGGAGCAACTAATAAGTTAACACCAAGGGATGCCGCAAATTCCTGAAATGATCGCACTGGAATATCAACACCGACATCATTAGAAATATGGCTTGCTAACAGCGGACTGGACACCATCATCATAACTTTTTGATTCTGAGCATGAAAATGTCTTGCGATGTTTGCTGCAAGAATTGTCTTGCCCGTACCTGCTTCACCTTCAACACCCAGACGTGCCACTCCCGCAACCGGAGACACCAGCGTTTCATGGACTGCATCGAGTTCTTGAACTCGCGCTTCCTGAGAATCCATATATTCGCGTAACAAAGGGCGACTTTTGAAAGTCGAGCCCACTAATAATTGATCTAATTTATCGGCAACGTCAGGAAAACGTAAGAAATCCTCGTTATGAAAACTCCGCGCTACGCCGGCAAGTGACGTCGCTAAATGTTCGAGCTTTAAACGACCCAGTAAAACCGACGGCTCAATATTTACATGCGGCGGAAATTCAGTTTCGGCCACCTGTGGAAAGCAAACAGCGTGGCTTACCGGAACATTGATATCATGTCCCCGTAAAAACCTCACAAAACGGTTACGAAAGGCAATTGCTTGTTGGAATGGATTGCGAATCGTAAACGAGCGTCCATGACGATTTACGGACGAGAATTGACCGGTCGCACCATCAAGTTGAATGCGTCCACCTTTGACTTCAACAACGATGACACCATGCGCAGGATGATAAAAAACGAAATCGATCTCGCCTTCACGAACGCCAGCGTCCTGCTCTTTCATGGACAATGTACAAGAATAATAAATGCGCCACGGGTCCGGTAAATTTTGGGCGAGCGCATATACTTGTTCTTCCGCAGAGCTTGCGAAAACAACCGACATTCTTCGTACATCTGGAAAGATCATTGACAAGAGAGCCTCCGCATTCAGGTCCAACAGACCATTAGAAACATAGGGAACAAACGATCAGGATTCCTCTTCGTAGCAGCAAGGACCAGGCCAGAGCATGAATTCAAGTGCTTTCAGGACTTTACGAATGCACCTACGCCGCAACTGCCTGATGTGTCGACAAAGTGTCGATTCCTTGGACAGATTGGACCTGGCGTTGAATCATAACTATTTGATTTTTAAGGACTATATTAAATGGCCAAGCGATTGCTTAAGGAGATCGGAATTGTCTTTATAGCGCGTATGAGCTGAGTTGGTTTTTATCCACGCCGTTGCGTCGAGAATTTGGAGCTACCCATGATTAACTTCTTTTTGATGACATCCATAATGAGTTTTATGGCGTTTGCCTGCACTCCCCCTTCCGGCGATCTCGGCAATAGCGCGCCAAGCAAGCGAACCGCAAATCAGCAGCCGGCGACACAGAAACCTAACATTCCCAATTCGCCTTCTGGCTATCCAAGCCCAACTCCTTCGACTACGGGTCAGCCAACGCCGACTGTTATCACTACTCCGACAAATACCGACTGCTACAAGGGCACGCCGTTTATTTGTAAAATCGAACGTTTGATTACTGACAAGACAAATGCATACCGGGCAGGAAAAGGTCTTAAGCCCTTGGTTCACGATGCGAAAATTTCTTTCGTCTCAAGAGATTGGTCAGCAAAACAGGGGCAGAAAAATAATATCTCTCACTCGGGCTTTCCTGAAGCAAGATCGCGAGTTTACCAACAGGAGTTTTCTGTAGAGCGTGAATTTTATGGCGAGAATGTCGCGATGTCAGGCGGCATTGGCGGATCATCCCAATCCGACGCAGAGGCGGAAAGCATTGCTCAAGAGTTTGCTGTGATGTGGTGGAACAGTCCAGGTCACCGAGCCAATATGCTAGGTAGCTATGACAATATTGGCGTCGGTGTTGCTGTGACGAATGGTGGCGATTGGTATGCTACACAGATATTTGAATCGGTTAACAATTAATAAATCAACAGATTCTTCGCCCCTGCGGGACCCAGAATGATGTTGTTAAAGGTACTTTTTAGCCATGTCTTCGAGAGAGACCTGACGAATTTTCTGTGCATTACCCGCTTGACCAAATGCGATCATGCGGTCTTCGCAAACCTTCTGCATCGCTGCACGACCTTGCTTCATATATGCACGAGGATCAAATTCTTCTGGCTTCTCAGCAAAGACCTGGCGAATGGCTGCTGTAATTGCAATGCGATTATCGGTATCAACGTTGATTTTACGAACACCGCAGCGGATGCCTTCTTGAATTTCTGAAACAGGTACGCCCCAAGTTTGTTTCATCTTGCCACCGTACTTGTTTAACCAATCTTGAAGTTCTTGGGGAACTGAAGACGAACCGTGCATAACTAAGTGAGTGTTCGGCAGTCTTTTGTGAATGGCTGCAACGCGGTCCATTGCCAAAATTTTGCCATCTGGCTTGCGTGTAAATTTATAAGCACCATGTGAGGTCCCAATCGCAATCGCTAATGCGTCCACTTTGGTTTGACGGACAAATTCTTCGGCCTCGTTAGGATCGGTAAGAAGCTCTTCGTGGGACAGAGTACCTTCAAATCCGTGACCATCTTCCTTATCACCTTTACCGGTTTCTAACGAACCAAGACAACCAAGCTCGCCCTCAACCGAGACGCCTACAGAGTGGGCGACGTCTACGACCTGACGCGTGACACGGGTATTATATTCAATATCTGAAGGGGTCTTACCATCTTCTTTTAAGGAGCCATCCATCATAACTGAGGTAAAACCTTGCTTAATCGCCGAATAGCAAGTGGCTGGACCGTTGCCATGGTCTTGGTGCATGACGATCGGAATATGCGGATAGAGTTCAGCAGCTGCGAGCATTAAATGGCGAAGGTAAGCGTCTTGAGTATAGCTCCTTGCACCACGTGATGCTTGAACGATCACCGGACTGTCTGTTTTGTGGGCTGCTTCCATAATGGATTGAATTTGTTCCATACTGTTGACGTTAAAAGCAGCAACACCGTAATTATTTTCTGCAGCGTGATCAAGTAGTACACGTAAAGGTATAAGAGCCATGAGGCAGATCCTTTCCACAAAAGAACATAATAAAACTTCGATAACAACAGCCCATAGATATACCCGCCTCATGAAAACCCTGCAAGGACATAGGTGTACTGGATGCTACCGAGACTGTTCTAGCGGAGATTTAAGGCTTCCCCGCGTAATCTTGCCGACTCTAAAGCCTGCCATGCCCAAGCTTGCTCCACATCGGTGTCTTTTACTTCATCTCGATCGTAAATATCTGCGAGCGAACGAGCCACGCGCAAACATCTAACAATAGCTCGGGTACTGACGTGCGGAGGGATAAGTTTTTTAACAAGCCAGTCCACGCTGTCGGAGTTCAAGCAAAGCGCTGAGGCTAGATGCTGCGCCGGAATATCGCGGTTCAGTAAAACTGAAAAAACAGCATTTCTTTGCTCTGCTCGGCCCCGCGCCGCTGCGACCCTTTCTCGCATCGACTGCGTTCGATTTGATGCTTTTTTAGGAGTGTCTGCAAAAATAAAAGCCGCTCCATCCGATCGTTCCGGCATATTTACATGCAAATCTATTCGATCCAATATGGGACCAGAGAGACGGTTGCGATACGCCATCAAGCGGCCATCAGGGCAGAAGCATTTTCTCTTGGCAGATCCCCACCAACCACAGGGGCAATTATTTGCAGCCGCAACAAGCATCATTTTTGCTCGCCAAGTCTTTTTGGATTGAGCACGACTTACTTGAACTTCGCCACTCTCAAGAGGTTCGCGTAAGGCTTCGATCACATCCCGCCTGAATTCGGGGAATTCATCTAAAAACAAGACTCCCCCACTCGCAAGAGCAACCTCACCTGGGCGCTCGTGACCTCCCAACATTGCGGCACTGGAGGTAAAGTGATGGGGTGCCCGATACGGTGGTCGACCCTTTAATATGAGCGGACCCATGCGTTCAGGATGGCAACTATGAATTTCAAGAACAGCTCGATGTTCTATGGGTGTTAAATCCGGCAACAATGATTGAATGCGCTTTGCAAACATGCTTTTCCCACAACCGGGAACTCCCCGCAAAAGCATGCTATGCATGCCGGCAGCTGCAGCAACTGCTGCCAAATGCAGCTCATCACAGAGATCCATATCATCAAAATTACTTTCATGAGATGGACAAGAAGCATTTTCATTATTTTCCTCCATGGAAAATGAGGTGAAATCTACGCCAGACCACAACCAATCGACGACTTCTTTTAGGTCTTTGAAAGATCGATAGGTTAATTTTTGTCCCGTTTTAGCCGACGCAGCTTCTAATGCTTTTAACTCACGAAGATTCTCATGAGCGACCACCACGCCGTCCATCTGTCCGCCCATGGCGGCAACGCCATGACAGACAATACCTGGAACCGGACGCAGCTCGCCTCCTAAGCCGATTTCCGCTGCAAAAACCCATTTTGCTGGATCGATACGCGGCGCTTCGTCGCGAATCAATGCCGCCATGGCTACGGCACAAGCTAAATCAAGGTGATTGCCGTCTACTTTGATGTCACCGGGTGACACACTCATAAGTAATCTTCGAGCCGGCAGGTCTGTCCCGAGGCGCTCTAATGCCATCCTTGCCCGTTCTTTACCATCTTCGACAATTTGCCCGGTATGCCCAATCATCTGCAGCCCGGAAAAGCCTCGACCGAAGCTCGCCTCAACACGAATAAGCCTAGAATTTGAGCCATCCTGGGCCGACGCTCCTACGACCACCAGACGATTGGCCTGACCTGAAATATCCGTATTTTCCTGCTGCCGCTGATTCAACATTCGCCCTCCTCTGGTCTATTCATCCCCTTATCAATCATAGAATCCTGATAGAGGTCGATTTATGATTGTTGAAATAGAACAGTTTGGGACCCTGTGATAAAGTAAGGACCATATGGCTTTCATGTTCCCATGTCCGTCGCGGACATCCATTCGTAATGGATGAATGTTTCGTTTACTTGATTTGCAAAGGAAAGTTTTGTCGTGTCACAAATTTCTAAGACTTCATCCACAGCACTTGCACTCGATCCTTGTAAAGATCATCTTTCTGAAAAAATTCTGAGTATTGTCTCAGCGATTCCTGGTGCAAGCGAGCTTACCGTCACCGCACAAGACATCTATGCGATGATGGAGAAACCACCTGAAGAAAATATGGGAGATTTTGCTCTGCCATGTTTTCGTTTTGCAAAAGCACTAAAACTACCACCGCCAAAAATAGCAACTATGCTGGCTGAGGGACTAAAAACAGATACAAGTGGTTGGGTAGAACGCACTGCTGTCGTGAATGCCTTTCTTAATATTTACGTCAATAAAAGTCATATGGCTGCGGCTATCATTCCTAAAGCTCTCGACGGCAAGCTATTTGATTATCCAATCGCTCCGAAATGCACCGGCGAACGAGTCATGGTTGAGTTTTCACAGCCGAACACTCATAAAGAATTCCACGTCGGACATATGCGAAATCTTTGTCTTGGTAGTGCCTTAGTAAATCTTTTTAGGTACTGCGGTTATCACGGCACCGCGGTCAATTATTTTGGCGATGAAGGTACTCACATTGCAAAATGCCTATGGATGATGAAACGAACCAATGCGACGACACCTCCAGGAGTCGACAAAGGCGCCTGGCTTGGAAGCATCTATGTCGAAGCTACGAAAGCACTGGATGAGGCAAAAGACGATACGCTCAAAAAATACGAGGCCGAGATTTCTGATGTCCTTCGAGGCATAGAATCAAAGTCTGGGCCCTGGCACACACTCTGGCTAGAAACTAAAGAGTGGTCGCTCAAAGCATTTCGCGATGTGTACAAATGGGTGAATATCGACTTTGATCGTGATTTTTTTGAAAGTGAAGTAAGCCAAGAAAGCCAGTCGATTGTCGAAGAGTATTTGGCGAAAGGTGTTTTTAAAGAAGATCAGGGAGCAATCGGTGTCGACCTATCCGACTACAAATTAGGGTTTATGCTTGCCCGTAAACGCGACGGCAACACACTCTACGCGACCAAAGACCTTGCCTTGGCACGTCATAAATTTGATCAATTTAAAATCGATCGCAATATTTACGTCGTAGGCAGTGAGCAAGCCCATCACTTCAAACAAGTATTTAAAACACTAGAGCTTGTGGGATTCCCTCAGGCTTCAAAATGCTTTCATCTAAGTTATGGGATGGTAACGCTGCCAAGCGGCAAGATGTCCTCTCGCCTTGGTAATACCGTTCCATTTATGACTCTTAAAGATAATATGCTTGCTGAAATCCATGCGATTCTGGCCAAATATAAAGACGAATGGACTGCTGCAGAAATCAACGATACCGCCAAAAAAATCTGCATTGGCGCGATCAAGTACGGCATGCTGCAGTCGGATCCAACAAAAGAAATTGTCTTTGACATGAAAGATTGGCTGAGTTTTGACGGGAACACAGGCCCTTACCTGATGTATGGCTACAGTAGATCGATGTCAGTGATAAGAAAAGCCCAAGAGCTCGGCCATAAACCATGGTCGGCTTCTGAAGCAGTACAAAATAGTTTCCAACTCACAGAACCATCAGAGCAAGAGCTGCTTCGTTTTATTTACGATTTTAATACTGTTGTCCAAGAGAGTTGTGAGCACTACCGTCCCAGTCATTTATGCACTCATCTTTTTTCGATGTGTAAGACATTTAGCCGCTTTTATGCTGATGTTCCGATTCTCAAGGCCGCAGATGAGACTACGATCCGCATGAGGCTGTCACTTATTGACGGCTTTGCAAGAACCCTTAAACAAGGTTTAGCCCTTTTAGGAATCACGCCACCGGAGAGAATGTAATGACGACAAAAAATCACGAGAATTCCCGCGCTCATTTTCGCCTTGTATATCCAGTGGGCGATCGACCGACATTCACCTGTTTAGGTCAAACAATGGAAGTGATCGATGTCTCCGAGCTAGGTTTGGCAGTGACCTCACCTCAGCAGTCCTTAGTCTCAAAATCCGAAACACAATTGAATGGTAAGATCGTCTTTGCTGATGGCGACTCAGTTGCTGTGACTGGCAAGGTGTTACGAACCACAAACGATACGGTGATTCTTCTTTTATCAAAAGGCGTACCGCTACCTATTATCATCAAGCAGCAACGCCTGATGATTCAAAAGTATGGCACTCTACGAACCTAGACATCCGTCGGTGCGTCATTTTGAGCCTCAAAGGACCGAAGAATCTGTATTAAAGAAATACCAACTCGTTATTCTGGACCGCAGTCGTCGCGAGTTTAAAGGACCTCGCTTCCCGTTGTTTAATAGTGTCGACTGCAATAAACTCACTCACTACCCGACTCGGCGATAAGCTAACACGCGTATAGCAGTGATAGGTTAAATCGATAAATCCAAGCTGAGGATTACTCGAACGAATCAACTGATAAACTAAATTCCCTACAGCGCTACCCACTAAATCGCCAACCCCATTTGAAGAGACCGAAGCTCCCACAATTTCATGGCCGACTATCGGAGACGTCACATCAAATGGATCTACATGCAACGAACCCGCATAATAATTATGAATATCGCCCGCAAGAGAGATCACGCCCTGAATATCATTTTCGTAAATAAATTCTGTCAGATGTTGACGTTCTGCAGGATAGCCATCCCAGGAATCTCCACTTATGAGAACATCGCGGAAAGTATTCGCACTGTCGCCTAATACCGCCCAGAGCACCTCCTGTGTTAGCCAAGAAGTCGCTTGTAATCTAAACGGCATCATCATCACTTCATTTAACAAAACTTTCCATCTTGCTTTTGACGCCCCTAGGCCGTTCTTTAACCAGGACTTTTGCGTTTGACCTAGCATCGAACGCGCTTCCGACCAAGTGTCGCTGCAGCCCCAACTCCCAACAACACGATTGCAGGGGGCGCCGTCACTTGACGAGCGAAGATCTAAAGCAAAAAGTTCGGCTGTGTTTCCAAGCCGGATCGAACGCCACGTGGACAGTGACTTATATTCATCAAGGCCGAGGGTGTTAGGTGAATATTCACTGTAGGCTTGCAGTGCACCAGCCACTCGAGCATGTTGGCTCCCGGCATTATACGGGTAATTATTCCAAAGCTCATGATCGTCGTGAATCACGAATAACGGAAATAGCCTGCGGACCTCCCGCCAATTACGATCAGATAAATACAATAAATATTTAGCTCGGTAATCAGACAAGGATTCTGCATTGCCATTTGCAATCAAATCGGAACGAACGGCTCCTCGTTGATAAATCTCATGTCCTTCTGCGTAAATCGCGTCACCTAAGTGGACAACAAAATCGAGTTTGTCAGTCGCCATCTGTTGAAAAACATTATAGAAACCAAGGCTAAAATCCTGGCATGAGATAAAGGCAAAGTGTACGGTTCTTGCCAGGTTCCCATCTGCCGGTGGTAACGTCCTTGTTCGACCGACAACTGAACTCCAACCATTCGATGTACGGAAGCGGTACCAGTAAAAAGTATCCGGTTGTAAGTTTTTGACAGAAAGTTTGACGGTCCAATCTCGGCCCACGTGAGTAGATCCAACACCACTTTGCACCATGACGTCGTGATTAAAACTCTCATTTGTTGCAATTTCCCATTCGAACTCAGTATATCCAGTTCTAGAGCGGGCGACTGGAGGAATGCGCGTCCAAAGAATCACCGCATCAGCAGTTGGCTCACCTGACGCGACTCCGCAGTCAACACCATCGAGCGAATCATGAGTCATAAGCGAGGACTGACCAAACAATGGCAACGCATATTGCCCCAGCACGGCTGCACCCAGGCCACCCACAAAATTTCTACGGGATACGTTTAAATGAACCATAGCGACTCCACCGGTGACTTAAGAAGTGGCGCGATATTAGGCAAATCGGGCTCGTTTGGCAATAGGCACAACGCCCCATTTTGAAAATAATTTTAAATTATGCAGTATTATTAAATGGTTAGAAATTAGCTCTTTTTACCATCGCGTATTACAGATACGTTTCTTAAAGAAAATGCGATTACATTTAAATGACTCAAAAGCCAAGGATACAAGGAGGTTCAAGTGTTTTTAAGAACTTTGTTTACCGCGACGCTCGTAGGATGTCTGAATCTGAGCTCCCCCTTATTTGCAAGTACTGTAACTTTGACCGAACTCGATAAGGGTGAACCTTACGACGCAATGACATTCAATGGCGATTACTTGTTTGTGGGTCATTCGAGAAAAGATTTTAATTCTAATTTTCACGTTCAAATTTTTGATCGTAAAGATCAGATGGTAAAAGACATTCCTTTAAAGCACTCCGCAGCGCATTTGCGTCGCTACAACGCAAATAGCGTTATTGTTATTGGCACAGCTTTTGAACCCAACCTAACTCACTACACTATTATTACGACCACCGGAGTGAATCAGTTTACGACGCGCGTTGTGCAAGTTCCAGCAGATGCATGGGCTCAGGATTGGCTTGGTACGGTCGGCGGTCGCGAATATTTCGCAGATATGGGTGGCAACCCAAACGATGAGGAAACTACGACAGACCCAACGATCGCTAGTCAAACCATTTTTTCGACGAATAGTCGCGGCACACCACGCTATATGTCCACTCGCTTACGCGGCCCTAACTTTGGGACAACATATGGCAGCGACTTAATCATTGCTCGTTTCAACGATATGACCAGTCCATCAAACTTTCTTGCCCGCGTAAATACCAGCACTGGCGCCGTCACACCGGCACTCAAGGGAACGTTCTTGAAAATCCACGACACAAAGATAAAAGCTGGAACTAGTCTGATTGCAGTCTCGGAACGCGATGGTTCCCAAGTTGCAATCGGTGATTTGAACACCAGTGAGATTATCGCCCAAGCGTCGACAAAGGGAAAATCAGGCGCAGTGGAATGGTTTGGTAAATGCCTTATCGCATCGAGCATCGACGAAAAAACTATTTTCGCTTATGACATGTCGACCCCCGCTCAACCACAATTGCTAAAAACGATCGCGTTTAACGACACTGGAGCAGTCTTTGCTGGCCTCCGCGGCATGACCATCGATAGCAAAACCGGTCGAGTCTATGGACGTTCGGCATATGCCTGCAACCCGATGACAGAGGCATGCGTTATAAATACAAATTCCGTTGCGGTGCTCGATCTAGCAACATCAACAGAACTTTTAGGGCTTTGCAAAATTTAAGAATTACTTTCGTGAAGGAGCTGGTCTGCTCTAGGATATAGATCCTTCGTCCGCGGGGCGAAGGATCTGCATCTAATACTCACTTCCAGTCAGCAACGCCGTAGTGTTTCAAGATCGTCCTAAATCGACCATTACGTCGAATCTCCGGCATTCCACCATTCATAATTTCTGCTAACTTTTTTGCATCTGCACGTTTCGGTGAGAATGCAATATAAAGCGCAGTTTCTTTTTCGCATCCGGCATTACGTAAGCCGGTAATATTGAATTTTCGCATTGAAAAATTCATAACCATCTCATTTTCTGCAAGTGCATCAATGCGGCCCGCTTGTAGTTTCTTGATATTTTGTAAAAGAGGTTTATCCCCTGTAACTAACTGAACTCGATTGTAGTGGATCCGATGTTCTTCAATATACCGATCAATAAGATCACTGTAGAGATAGCCCGCAATGACACCTAACTTTACAGTATTGAGGCTCGTGACACCGGTGTAGTGAAAGTTTTTATTACTGGATGTGAAGAAACAAGTTTTATTGATTCCAAGTGGCTCAAAGGCTGGGACTAGATCTTTCGTCTCGGAGGCGCCGGCGCCGACTACAGCATCGACCTGACCCGATCTTACGTCCCGCATGGCGTTTGTCCACGCTTGGTTACGATAAACAACTTCATAGCCATACTTGCCAAGAATCTCAGAGGCTGCATCGATCATAAAGCCGCGGTCGTGACTCGTCGCCTCGCAGTTATAAGGACACCAGGCGTCTGCTGCAACAATTAACTGCTGATTAGCAGCAACGCCGCTAACGCCCCTAGCCAAACCACAGAAGATTATTATTTTTCTAATACATGAGATTTTTTTCATCAAATCGACAATACGCCAAACTTAAATCCCAGGGCAAGCTCTCGTTGAGCTTAGATCTATAAAAGCTCCGCCTGTCGTACGTACTAAAGATTTCAAAATTTCCATAGAAGCCTTAGGTAAAGTACGTTGCCCAAGCCAAATGACATTTATTTGAATTTTGCTAAATTGCGCTGCCTCGATCACAGCCTGAGCACGCTCCATATTGAGTTGACCCATGGATGCTGCGAGCACAAGCAGTTGCGACTGCGGTGCTACATGCGCAACCATTTTGAGTTCGTCGACGGAATTTACTAATAAAACATGCCTAGGCTCGACACCCATTGCGTGGGTTAGAATATCAGGAATATTCAACCAATTGCGGTTTTCCGGCTTCATGGCAGAGAATTCAGAATTCAGTTGGGACGTGACGTCATAATATTCTTCCAGCTCACTCGCTTTTAGTTGCTTCATAATTTTCTGGGATGCCGATTTCGTAAATGCTCGCGAGTCTGCCGCATTGACATGATTGTGCGTGGCATAAGCGTTTAAGGTCGATTGCATGGAACGGCAAAATTCTGAAGATTTTATAGTTCGCAATCTGGCTTCTGCAGATTCTGAGGTTCCCGCTGCTATCATTACACTTAGAGCCATAATACTGGTTATGGTAAGTACCTTTGGGTGATGACGCGCCATGAAACCTCCAAACATTTAATGCGCCTAAAAATAGGCGCTTCCCTTAAATTTGCAAAGATACGGCCAAAGGGGGTCAAGCCATAACATATTGTATTTAAAGGTATTTATTTTGAAGGTTCAAAATCAAAGTGTCTAAATTATTGACACGTCACTGTTCCACAAACAAATTTTCGCCCATAGGAAAATCCCGCAATCTGTCGCAAATGCCACATATGAGAGAACCAATTTTCTTTTTCACGTTTAATAATCAAGCCTTACATTTTGGCATATCAATTGCTCAAAAAGCGCTAGGACAGCTTTTCTTTTATTCGTTCTTAGTTCATTTCCAGCGGAAGGAATTTTGAGATGACAAAACGCTTTACGAATCCAAACGGCAAAATTCTCGTTGCGGTCAATCTCGATGACGGAATGATTCCCGTGCTAAAAGCAGCCTGCGAGCTTTCAAAAAGGACGGGTCTTGGATTGGCAGTTTTGCATGTGAGCGAATACTGGGTGGGCCGTAGCTGGCCTTCGGACATGATGTT
>CAZUYQ010000082.1:0-1204 GCA_964624705.1 uncultured Polynucleobacter sp. | reverse complement strand
GCGGAAGATCGGCTCCATCGATTGGTCGAACATAGCCTTAAGGGCTGCGATGTCAGTGCAAAAGTATTACTGGGCTACCCAGCCGAAGTTATTAGGGCGCACGCCATTACTGTTGGCGCTGAACTCATCGTCGTCGGTGGCGTCTCAAAAGATTATAAATTTGTTCCCCAAGGTCTATCGACCGTACTTGGATTACTAGGAGATGCACCCTGTCCTGTACTCGCCTTACCAAAAGACAATCCAGGGAATTGGAGCAAGGAGAGACTTAAAGCCATCTTATCGGATGACCTGACGCCCCATACCGAGGGCGCAGTTATGGTCGGATACGAGTGGGCGTCTGCTCTCGGACGAACGGATCTACTTCATGTTCATGTGAATCAAATGAGCAAACAAGATTTGAAGGTAGCACTTGAAAGCGCTGCAGCCGCTGCAAGGACACCGCAGGGCGTCCTCGATGTCGACACTGTTTGGCAAGGAGCACTTAAATCGATCGAAACTTCGCTTCATAATCGCGCACCAGGTCGCGAACATTTATTAGAAGCACGTGGTGGATCATTGAAAACAGTTTTGCTTGAGGGCAACCCTGCAGAGGCGGTCATGCAAACTGCCGAAACAGAGCATGCCGATCTACTCATTTTTGGCAGACATCGAACTTGGCATAAAAAACCTTTTTCAATGGGTCGAATGCCGTTTCACAACATGTTAAAAAGCGGCAGGCCTATACTGGTCGCTGATCAGTAAAGGCCTGTTGGATTTTTTCGAAACGAGGCTCAATTACAAGATGTAAATTTAAAGGTGTTTGACAGAACTTGCGATTCGTTCATCGTCCAAGTGTCAATCTTCGACCCTTTACAAAGACCGTCCACCCCAATAGTTCCCTGAGCTGTGAACGACGTAGTACCGACGGTAGGTACCGAATATGTATATTTGACGCCTGTTGGGCTTGCAAAGCCAATCGCGGCAGCATCACCATAGGTGCTGTTATCGCCATAATAGGCTAATTCAAGAGTATACATATGCGCTAAGTTTGTTTTTACCTCTGTCTGCTTTGCTTTAGCCATAAAAGTCTGCATTTTTGGCATGGCGATACTTGCCAGAATACCAATTATACCGACGACAATCATCAACTCTACTAAGCTAAAACCTCGATCAGGGCTACCGCATCTAAATTCCTGAATTCTCAAGGCCTGCATCCCTCATGACT
>CAZUYQ010000081.1:14719-22806 GCA_964624705.1 uncultured Polynucleobacter sp. | reverse complement strand
AGGGAACAGTTGCTCCCGGGAGCACTATTATTCCCTCAAGAAAATGCAATGCGATTCTAGATCTGCCGTTCGTTACAGCGTTAATTTGGAATTCAGAATCTAAATGGGTGTCCTCCCCCGCCGTTCGCCAAGCGCTCACTCAAGCAATACCACGTGGCGAAATCTTGAGAACCGCTGGCGCTGATTTGGGTTCATTGATTTCAGGGCCGCTTTTGAGAAATCATGCAGGTTATTCATCGTCGCAAGTTGTTCCGCCCTCTAATTTAGAGATCGCAAGTAACGTCCTAACGAATGCTGGCTTTAAGCAGGTAACCATTGGAGCACAGCGTCTTGCTGCGGATGGCAGTGTTATGCATCTCCGTATTTTGCGGGCTTCAAAGGCTAAACAACCTCTTCTTGAAAAAATCATTTCCGACTCGTATGCATCCATCGGTATTGAAACCGAGTTTCTCGAAAACAATGGACCTCAAGACATTGAAAAAGCAGATGGCGCTCTTGCGGGTGTCGCGCTTCCGTGGCCAGAACTGAATTTGCGAACTTTTCTTCATTCTCGTCCTGAAAAGAGATTGTCGGCCTTTCCTTTTTTCGTTCCAAATGATAAATCGCTGGACGAGCTGCTTGAATCTTATGAGATCTCGCTCAATAGTGGAAAGCCTAAGGTAGACCAACTTATCAAGATTCATGCGAGATTTGCGGATCTAGAGTCCTGGTCAATGATTATGGGACATCAATCTTGTCTGAAAACATCTGGCCTGACGATAAAGGGCAAGTTGAATAGCGCTGATCCCGACTGGTTCCGTCGCCAAGTGTTAGACTAAGAATAAGTGGAATTTGTTTTCGCTTGAAAGTAGGTAAACGTGATCGTTTTAAAAACTGATTTAGAGATCGATGCAATGAGGAAGTCCGGCAAACTTGCTGCCGAAGTGCTCACAATGATCGAAAAATATGTCAAACCGGGTATTACGACGCTTGAATTAAATGATATTTGCCATGATTTTACGGTAAGTGCCGGGGCGATCTCCGCCCCTTTGAATTATAAAGGCTTCCCCAAAAGTATTTGTACGTCAGTAAATGAAGTGGTTTGCCACGGCATCCCGAATGCAAATCAAGTTCTTAAAGATGGTGATATCATCAACATTGATATTACGACCATTGTGGATGGTTTTCATGGTGATACGAGTAGGACGTTTCTGGTCGGTAACAACGTGAGCAAGGAAGCAAAACGCTTAGTTGCAGTCACTGAAGAATGCCTCAATCGGGGCATCGCTGTCGTTCGTCCGGGCGCAAGAATTGGCGATATTGGGCATGTGATTCAAACCTACGCGGAGAGTCAGGGCTATAGCGTTGTTCGTGATTTTGTTGGGCATGGTATTGGTCGGATTTTTCATGAAGATCCGCAAATTTCTCATTATGGCGAGGCTGGCAAGGGTGTTAGGCTTGAACCAGGGATGACGTTCACCATCGAGCCTATGATTAACATCGGGGACTGGCGTATCAAGGTTCTCAAAGACAAGTGGACCGCGGTGACTCTGGACCGATCATTATCGGCGCAGTTTGAGCATACAATTGCTATTCGCAGTGACGGTAGTGTTGAAATTCTTACTCGACCCTAGACTTCTTAGAATTCTAATTCACCGGTCGATAGGGTCTGAACATACATGGTCAGCTCATCTTCGTAGATGACAGTGGGTTGCTTCATGCGTTCTTCAATCTCTGCGATGGTCTCGAGTGCCTTTGCTTGTAGCTGAGCCGGGGATGTCTCTTCAGTTAGTCCCGCTCTTTTTAGTATTTCTAGCGACTTCTCGGGTAGTCGCGCAACGTTTCTATAGTGACTGAGTCGGATGGACCGGATTGTCTCAATTTCGGAGATGGTTTCGTCATCGAGGGCGGCATCAATGACAAGTCGTACTGCAGTTTGCATGGTCAATCCTCTAATTTGTTGGATAGCGCCACAGGGCGATCTCCTTAGCTGAGCTTGTGCAAAGCATATGCCAGAGCTAACCACCTGTAATTACTAGATACTGAAGTGTTTACGAAATGATAATTTGTCGGTATCCTGACATTGCACAAAAATTAAACGATAACATGGTCTCTCTTCCCTATTATTTTAGTTTTGTCTTAATATGTATTTTACAGATGGTGAGTAAAGTTAATTTCAGATCGCTTTCCAAGGGGGTGTGACCATGAATTACGCAGTTCGTGCTGTGGAAGGAATGAAATCTGGAATTGTTGCGTTTTCACCAATTCAAAAAGATTTCTCAACCCGAGTTCCCGTTCATTTTACGCGGGGAAACTTTACTGTAAAAACGGTCGAGAGCCGACGCGAGCTTTGGCAGGTCTTTAAGCTTCGTTACGAAGTTTTTCATCGGGAATATAAGAATCGGAAATTCCCTTTTGGGATCGATCGTGATCGCTATGACCAGTGGGCCGATCATTTGGCAATAGTTGATAATCGAATTGGCAAGGTTATTGGTACTTATCGATTGATAAACAGCGCGGTTTCGACCGATTTCTATTCTGCCTCCGAGTTCGACATATCGGCCTTGAATAGACTTGAAGGCGGCCAAGTTGAGTTAAGCCGAGCTTGTATTCACCGGTCCTACCGAAACGGTGCGGTGATCAATATGTTGTGGCGTGGTATTTGTGACTATGTATCGACTGCTGGTGCCCGCATACTCTTTGGTATGGGAAGTATAAAAACAACGAACCATTCTGAAATAGCCGCTGTATATCGACAACTATTGTCCGAAGGGTGTATTGATTCAAGTATTAAAGTTTCGGCTCGGTCCGAGTACAAAATTCCTGAATTTGAGCGCTTAGTCTCCAACGCTGTACCTTCGCAAGAAGCTGCTGAGCAAGTTCCAACCCTGGTCAGGTCTTATTTGAAAGCAGGAGCAATGATTGGGACCGATGTCGCATTGGACGCTGATTTTAATTGCGCAGATTTATTTATCGTCATGGATATGACAAAAGTCAGTGCGATGTTTTCCCGCAAGTATCAGATCCACTGAGCCGATCCGGCTTTTTTTGTGATGTCTTAAATGTCCAGACCCCTTGCTAAACAAGGGGTCTATTTGTTTTTGGTGGTTTCGATATGCTATCCTAGAACGAGCACTATACCTATTCAAAATCATCCGGAGAATAACCTTTGGTCACTGTAAGTCGTTCCCTTCTAGTGCACCTTCCGGAGTTAATTGAATTCCAGCGAATCATTCAGCACGCGCCGCGTGGAATGGTAGATGTAAGGACTCTAACCGAGGTTTCGCATCGTGACCTTAAGCTTCCATTGATGGCTTTAGATTTTGGTTCAAGATCTCCTACTGCTCCTGTTTTCCTACTGACAGCCGGTGTCCATGGCCTTGAACGCATTGGGACCAGAGTTGTAAATTCATACTTAAAAACTTTGATCAGTCTGGCTCAGTGGGATGAAACCGTTCACGAGCTGTTGGCAAAGGTTAGGTTTGTGGTCATTCCCGTACTGAACCCTGTCGGGATGTATATGTCGAGGCGTTCGAACGGGAATGGTGTTGATTTGATGAGAAACGCTCCGGTTGAAGCAGATTCCGGTACAACTCCAGGCATTGCAGGGGGTCACCGTATTTCTCCACTTCTCCCATGGTTTCGAGGACATATAGGTCAACCTATGGAGCAAGAGGCGCAGGCTCTATGTGATTTTGTTCAGACTGAACTTAAGCATGCCTCTAGTATTCTTGCCCTCGATGTTCATAGTGGTTTTGGGTCGGTTGACCGTATTTGGTTTCCTTATGCTCGTAGCCGTGATCCTTTTCCAAATCTAGCGGAAGTCTTTAATTTGGCTCAACTTTTGGATCGAGCTTATCCTCATCATATCTATAAAATCGAGCCGCAAAGCGGAAGTTATACGACTCATGGAGATCTCTGGGATTATTTGTACCAGTCTAATCAGCAATCGCATCCAAATCGTCTGTTTCTTCCGCTTACTCTCGAGCTAGGCTCATGGCTGTGGATTAAAAAAAATCCGAGACAACTTTTCTCCCTGCTTGGTATCTTCAATCCCCTACTTCCCCACCGTACCCAGCGCATTCTTCGTAGACATATCCTACTCTTAGACTATCTTTTGAGGGCCGCGGCGCAGCCCGCCGCCTGGGCGACCGTCGAAGAAAAGAAGCAAGAAGAAATCCTCCGACTGGCGACAAACCGCTGGTACGCAAAGACTGCATAAAAAATAATAGCGATAGTTGTTGACAATGCGGGCCCTGCCGGATTAGATACAGCTCTTCTTTTTCAGGTAAGCCTGCATCGCAAGCCTCTGCCGTTCTAGTTCGCACGCCGCGGTGCGCTACTTATCTGTAAAAGACCCAGAATACGCTCGTCGAACTTCAAACAGGGTCTGAGAAAAATGGAAAATCAAAACATTCGTATTCGTTTACGTGGTTATGACCACAAGTTGCTAGACAACGCAGCAGCTGACATCGTTGAGCGTGCTAAGCGCACTGGTGCTCGTGTTGCCGGACCAATTCCGTTGCCGACCGCTATCAGTCGTTACACCGTACTAAGAAGTCCACACGTCGATAAGAAAAGTCGTGAGCAGTTCGAAGTTCGTACGCATAAACGTATGCTCGATATCCTCGAAGCAAAACAGCCAACTATCGACGCGCTTATGAAGCTTGATTTAGCTTCGGGTGTTGATGTCGATATCAAATTGATTGCTAAGAAATAATAACGAACTAATTATTTGAATTGTTAACCCAGTAGATATGGCAGGTTTCGCGATGACTACTCCAAAAGGCCTAGTTGCCAAAAAGATTGGAATGACGCGTATGGTCGATAAAAACGGCCAGATGATCGCAGTCACCCTTCTGCAAGTTGAAAATCAAAAGATCACCAAGATCCTTACAAAAGATCGTGATGGTTATGATGCTTACCAAGTCGGTTATTATGAGAAGGCTGAGAAGAACCTCACTAAGCCTGACATTGCCCGTCTTCGCAAAGTAAGCGTTTCAGAAAATTTTGCTAAATTCAGAGAATTCCGCACAGAAAAAGCAGTTGCTGGTGTCGAAGTTGGAGCACAGCTTACAACAGCGCTTTTCGACGGCGTTACTGCTGTTGATGTCACAGGCATCACAAAAGGTCGCGGCTTTACTGGATCTGTAAAACGTTGGGATACGGCTTGTGGTCGTATGTCTCACGGTTCGCGTTTCCACCGCAGTCCTGGATCTCTTGGTACTCGTACAACTCCTGGCCGCGTTTTCCACGGCAAACCAGTTCCAGGTCACTACGGCGTTGAGCAAGTGACAATTCAAAATCTCGGTGTTGTTGATGTTGATGCAGAAAACAACCTAATTGCGCTTCGCGGCGCGGTTCCAGGGCATCGCAACGGCTACCTAGTCATCAATCCATCGATTAAAGCGTGATTAGGCTCGCAGAAGGAAGGTAACCATGGAAATTCAAGTCAAGAACATCCAAGGCCAGGCTACTAAAAAAGTCTCGCTTGCAGCTGAAATCTTCGGCGTAGAGATGAATGAGCATGTGCTCCACACAGTAGTAAAAGCCTACCGTGCAAATCTCCGTCAAGGAACCCACGCAACAAAAACCAAAGCTATGGTCGCTGGTGGTGGCAAAAAGCCATTCAAACAAAAAGGCACTGGCGAAGCTCGTCAAGGTTCTTCGCGTTCGCCACTTAATCCAGGTGGCGGTGTCTCTCACGGTCCACAACCGCGTCATTATGATGAAAAAGTGAATCGTACGACAAAACAATTAGCGCTTGCTATCGCGCTAAGTGACAAGGTCCGTCACAACCGTCTTGTAGTGGTTGATGACCTCAAAATTTCCAAATGCAGTACTAAGCATGTTATCGGTTTTCTTAAAGCACTCAATGCTCCAAAAGCATTGGTTCTTGACGAACGCAAAGATGATTTGCTTTACCGCTCAGCTCGGAATATTCACGGTGCAAATTCAATTTCTGCAGCAGAAGTTAACGCTGCCGACGTTTTGCGCTATGAGTCCTTCATTATCACTGAAACTGCTCTGAACGCACTTCAGCAGAGATTCAAAGGGGCGAAATAATATGAATCCGTATCAAGTACTTAAAACTCCGGTCTTGTCAGAAAAAAGCACTAAGCTTCGTGAAGCACGTAAACAATACGTCTTCAAAATCGATCTGAAGGCGACAAAGATTGATGTCACTAAGGCTATTGAAGTAGTCTATGGCGTCAAAGTTGCTAAAGTTCAGACTTTGATTACTCGCGGTAAAGTTCGTCGTCGTGGTGCGCATGTATCCTTGGCAAGCAAAACCAAGAAGGCAGTAGTCACATTGGTTGAAGGCGGTAAATTACCGTTGTTTGAAGATCAATAAAGTATAGGCAGCAGATAAGGAAAATCTGAAATGGCAATTAAGCAATACAAACCAACGACCCCAGGACGCCGCGGCGCCTCTGTTGTCGACTTCTCAAAGTTAGATAAGGTCGCCCCATTTGCGCCTTTGACTGAGTCTCTAAAAGAGCACTCAGGTCGTAACAACTCCGGACGTATCACCATACGTCACCAAGGTGGAGGCGCTCGTCGTCACTACCGCATCATCGACTGGCGTCGTGATAAGCTAGATATTGTCGGAACAGTTGAATACGTAGAATACGATCCTAATCGTAGTGCTTTTATCGCTCGTATTCTTTATAAAGACGGCGAACGTCGCTACATTCTATGTCCAGATGGTCTTGCAAAAGGCGACGCGGTTGTTGCTTCAAAGGCAGCAGATGTAAAAATTGGTAACGCGATGCCTTTGGCAGCGGTTCCAGTTGGAACTTTTGTGCATAACATCGAAATGCGTCCAGGCAAAGGGGGTCAAATGGCTCGCTCTGCTGGAACTTACGCACAGCTAATGGGTCGTACTGAAGGGTATGCTCAGTTGCGTATGCCTAGCGGTGAAATGCGTCGTGTTCCAGAAGTATGCTTTGCAACTATTGGCCAAGTCGGTAATAAAGATCACTTCAATGAAACAGTCGGTAAAGCAGGTCGTAGCCGCTGGATGGGTATTCGCCCAACAGTTCGTGGCTGTACTATGAACCCAGTCGACCATCCACATGGTGGTGGCGAAGGACGTAGTAAAGGTGGTAAGCATCCAGTGTCACCTTGGGCTCAGCCAACTAAAGGTTATAAAACTCGTAAGAACAAGCGCACCACGAAGAATATTATTCGTGATCGTCGTCAGAAGTAATTAGGGAGGCATAAATGGCTCGTTCACTTAAGAAAGGTCCGTTTGTTGATTCATACCTGTTCAATAAAGCGGAACAGGCGCGTAAAGACAAAAAACCAATCAAAACATGGAGTCGTCGTTCGACGATTCACCCTGACTTTGTTGGTCTTACCTTTGCGATTCACAACGGCAACAAGTTTGTGTCAGTCCCAGTTACGGAACAAATGGTTGGTCACAAGCTCGGTGAGTTTGCTCCTACCAGAACATTCCATGGCCATGGCGATGACAAAAAAGCCAAGAAGTAATTGAGGAAGGGTTAGACACAATGTATCAAGCAATACTTAAAAACGTACGCATCTCACCACGCAAGCTTCGTCTTGTTGCGGATATGGTGCGCGGTAAGCAAGTTCAGAGCGCTCTGGACCAACTTTCTCTCACTAATAAAAAGGGTGCTCGCATCCTTCACAAAGTGTTGAAGTCGGCAATTGCCAATGCAACGGACGTTGCAACGGTTGATGTTGATCGGTTGTCGATTGCTGAAGTGATGATTGACATGGGGCCGTCGTTAAAGCGATTCCTGCCACGAGCTCAAGGTCGTGCAACGCCAATTAAAAAACGTATGTCACACGTAACTTTGCGTGTTAAAGAAGTTTAAACAACCGGATAAGCCAAGAGGTAAATAAAGTGGGACAAAAAGTTCATCCAGTTGGTTTCCGTCTCGGTATCACGCGCACGTGGTCTTCCCGATGGTTCGCCGACAACAATTATGCTCAACTTCTTAAAGAAGATATCCGGATTCGCGAGTATATCGGCAAGAAGTTTGGCGATGCAGGTGTCTCCTGTGTTGAAATTGAGCGCGCTGCACGCAACCTCAAAATCAACATTCATAGCAGCCGCCCCGGTATTATTATCGGAA
>CAZUYQ010000081.1:0-14683 GCA_964624705.1 uncultured Polynucleobacter sp. | reverse complement strand
GTTTTCGAAATAAAAAAGCCAGACCTTGATGCAAAGCTTGTAGCTGAGAATATCCGTCAACAGCTTGAAAAACGTGTTTCGTTCCGTCGCGCGATGAAAAAGGCTATGGGACAAGCAATGAAAGCTGGAGCAAAAGGTATTAAAGTTAGTCTTGGTGGACGTCTTGGTGGAGCAGAGATTGCTCGTACTGAGCGTTACATGGAAGGCCGAGTTCCACTGCACACCTTGCGTGCGTACATTGATTATGCAACCGCTGAAGCTCTTACAACGTACGGTTTAACTGGCGTTAAAGTTTGGATCTTCAAAGGCGATATTCTGACGAACTGATAACCTGTAGAGTTGTGAGAGGATAGCACCATGCTGGCTCCAAAAAGATTAAAATACCGCAAAGCCCATAAGGGCCGTATCAAAGGTAAAGCCAAAGGCGGCACCCAGCTGACTAAGGGTGACTTTGGTTTAATGGCTCTCGAAAGTGGTAAAGTTACTGCCCGTCAAATTGAAGCGGCTCGTATTGCGATGACCCGTCATATCAAGCGCGGCGGCGAAGTTCTTATTAAGATCTTCCCTGATAAGCCGGTTACAAAGAAACCAGCAGAAACACGGATGGGTTCTGGTAAAGGCGGCGTTGAGTACTATATTGCTGTTATCAAACCAGGCAAAATCTTGTATGAGATGGCTGGAGTCGATAAAGCGGTTGCTACCGAGGCGTTGTCTCTTGCTGCTGCAAAATTAAATATCAAGACAAAACTGATAACTAGACAAGATGATCCGTGGGGGTAAGTTATGGATTTCGTTAAGCTTCCCAAGAAAGAGATCCGGTCGTTTGATGCTCGCAAATTAGCGGACACAACATCGACCTTGCGCAAAGAGCTTGTGACAATGCGCATGGACGTGTATAACGCCGGACCTCAGGTAAAAGCCAAGGCACGCAACATGCGTAAGACTCTCGCTCGCCTCCTAACGGTGGCTGGTGAAACTAAGCAAGCTGCAAAAACCAAGAAGTAATTTGAGATAGTGAGGCGATGACTGTGAGTCAAGCAACCGAGACAAAAAAGGCAGTAAAAGAAATTCGTTGCGTGGTAACGAGCGACAAAATGAACAAGTCGCGTGTTGGCATGTTGGAACAAATCGTAAAGCATGAGACGTATGGCAAATACACTCGCCGTCGTACGAAGCTTATGTTTCACGATGAGGCCAATCAAACCCGCATCGGTGATGAAGTTGTTGTGACTCCAAGCCGTCGCTTGAGTGCTCGTAAGAAGTTTACGTTGATCCGCGTGGTCAATAAGGCGAAATAAGTTCGATTGGGTATTTGTATTAAGCAAGTACGAAACTAAAGTGGAGCGAACACTATGATTCAGATGGAAACGGTTCTCCAAGCTGGGGACAACTCGGGTGCGAAGCGCTTAAAATGCTTCAAAGTCCTAGGTGGAAGTAAAAAGAAGTATGCTTCAGTCGGCGACATTATTGTTGTTTCGATTAAAGAAGCAATGGCCAACAGCAAAGTGGCTAAGGGTTCTGTGCATAAAGCTGTAGTCGTTCGTACGATTAAAGAAGTTAAGCGCACAGATGGCTCTTCAATTCGTTTCGATCAAAACGCCGCAGTTTTGATTAAAGGCAAAGACAACGAGCCGGTTGGAACTCGAATTTTCGGGCCAGTTGCTCGCGAAGTGCGGGTTGCTGGATTCGGCCGTATTGCATCTTTAGCGCCGGAAGTCCTTTAATCAAACCAAACTGCAGGAATGTGAGACTAACAAAATGGATATGCCAAGACTTCAAAAACAATATGAAGCAGAGTCCCGCCCGGCTCTAACTAAAGAGCTAGGCCTAAAAAACCCGATGCAAGTTCCACGGATCAAAAAAATCGTGGTAAACATTGGCCAGGGTGAAGCAATTCAGAATATCAAAACTCTGGAAGCTGCAATGAACGAGCTTGCTGCGATCACCGGTCAAAAACCGGTCATGACGCGCGCTAAGAAAAGCATTGCGACATTCAAACTACGTCAAGGCGCACCTATTGGTTGTGCTGTAACACTTCGCCGTCAACGCATGTACGAGTTCCTAGACCGTTTTATCAACGTGTCTGTCCCTCGTATTCGTGACTTTAAGGGTTTCTCCCCTAAAGCTTTCGATGGTCGCGGTAACTATACTGTCGGCATCAAAGAACAGATCATTTTCCCAGAGATTGACTACGATAAAGTAGATAAGCTTCGGGGTCTTGGAATCACTATTGTTACGGATGCTCCGAACGATGCACAAGCACGTGCTCTTCTCGATAAATTTAACTTCCCGTTCCGCAAGTAATCGGAAAATAAGCCACTGGATTAGGAGTTCAAATTAATGGCCACCAAGGCGATGATTGAAAAGGCAAACAAGACACCTAAGTTCTCAAGCCGAGCTTATACGCGCTGCAATAATTGCGGTCGTCCTAAGGCGGTATATCGCAAGTTTGGCATTTGCCGTATTTGCTTCCGGACGATGGCTTTAAAAGGCCAACTTCCTGGTGTGACAAAGGCATCTTGGTAACAAACGAAACGTTTAAGATTGATTTACTTGGAGATATAACATGCGTCCTGTTGACCCAATAGCAGATCTTCTGACCCGTATCCGTAACGCACAATTGGCTCGCCATGAAGTGGTTTCGGTACCTGCGTCGATGATTAAGATTGCTGTGACCCACATTCTAAGGGATGAAGGGTTTATCAAGAATTACAAATGTATCCGTGATCGTAAGCAAGGAATTATCAAAATTGCCTTGAAGTATACGGAAGAAGGCAAGGGCGTTATTCGCGGTCTTGATCGTATGAGTACACCCGGGCGTCGTTTATATGTTGGCGTCGATAAGATTCCATACATCAAAAATGGCCTTGGTTGCGCGATTCTATCAACGCCAAAAGGTGTCATGGTAGATCGTGATGCACGGAAGAATAGCTTGGGCGGCGAACTTATTTGTTCTGTATTCTAAGAATAAGAACAGGAGACTGAACGATGTCACGTATTGGAAAAAAACCGGTTGAGCTCGCCAAAGGCGTAGAAGTCACCGTTAATGGTCAGAATGTTAAAGTCAAAGGCCCTAAGGGATCTGTTGAACGTATTGTTCACAATACGGTTGCAGTTGCTGTTGAAGGTAGCGTTGTTAAAGTTACACCTAAGACCGACTTGAAGCATGATAGCCGCTATCATGGTTTAACTCGCACTCTTATTGCAAATATGGTAACTGGCGTCACCCAAGGTTTCACCAAGAGTCTGACTTTAGTCGGCGTTGGATACCGTGCAGCGCAGAATGGTAAAGCTATTACATTGAACGTTGGATATAGTCATCCAGTAGAGTTCAATCCGCCAGCTGGAATCGAGATCAAAGTTGATAAGCAAACGACTTTGGTTATTTCCGGTGCGGAAAAAGAAGTGGTTGGACAAGTTGCCGCGACACTACGCGGGATTCGTCCACCAGAGCCGTATCATGGTAAAGGTATTCGTTACACAGATGAAGTGATTCAAACCAAAGTTGGTAAAGCAGCAGGTAAGAAGTAATCGTTTTACTATCGTCTTGCTGTATAAGAGAGGTACTCAATGGCTAATAAAGTTGCAAAAAAAGTTCAACTGCGCATTCGTCGTAAACTCCGTATCCGTAAGAAAATTGCGGGTACTGCAGAGCGTCCACGTTTGTCGGTATTTCGTTCGGCTCGTCATATCACCGCGCAGGTAATTGATGATCTAACCGGTAAGACACTTGTCGCGGTTCATTCGTATGATGTTGGCTCCCGTGCCAATAAAGAAGTATGTACTAAGCTCGGCCTTGATCTCGCTACGAAATGTAAGGCTGTAAAAATTGATGCAGTTGTCTTTGATAAAAATGGTTATCGCTATCACGGTCGTATTCAAGCACTTGCTGATGCAGCGCGTGAGGGTGGACTTCAGTTCTAATTTAAAGATAATGGCCATTTTGGTCTGAACAAAAATTATCGAGAGGAATGCTCGTGGCAAGAGAAGAAAAATCAAAAAGAGATTCAGGCAGAGACGGTCCAGAAGGTGATGGATTGCAAGATCGGGTTGTGCATATTGCCCGTGTTGCAAAAGTCGTAAAGGGCGGTCGTCGATTTAGCTTTAGTGCTCTTGTTGTTGTTGGTGACGGCAAAGGTCGCGTTGGATTTGGCCTAGGTAAAGCTGGCGAAGTCCCAGATGCTATCAAAAAAGGCGCTGACCAAGCTAAGAAAAATATGGTTAAGGTCGTTACTTTAGACGGCACAATCCCATTCGAAATAGCGGGTAAATTTGGCGCGGCTAAGGTTCTGATGTTCCCCGCGAAAAAAGGAACTGGAACGATCGCCGGTGGTTCCGTTCGTATTATTTGCGAACTCGCGGGAATTCAAGACATTGTATGTAAAGTCCACGGAACGAAAAACTATCATTCCGTTGTTCGCGCTACCGTAAATGGTCTTAAGGAGATGGTGTCTCCGGATGATTACGCTGCGGCTCGCGGTAAGACTTTGGCCGAGATTCAGCAAGTTCGTACTAAGAAGAAAAAAGCGGCGAAGGCTGCAAAGAAGTAACCTAGAGCTTTGGGTCGAGATCGCTTGACCTAGAACGGAATGAGGAGCATTAAGGTGAGTCAGATTGTTATAACGCAAAAGCGTAGTCTCATCGGTCAATCAGAAGCGAACAGAGCGGTGGTCAAAGGACTAGGTCTGGGACGCATTGGTAAAGTAAAGACCCATAAAGACAATAATTGTATCCGTGGAATGATTAACAAGGTTCGTCACCTGGTTAATTACGAGCTTAAGAATTAATCGGCGCCATAGACCATAATAGGTGACACCATGACAAATAAAACTGAAATGAAGACCTTGGGAAATCTTTCCCCAGCTCCTGGATCGAATACTAAGAAGAAAAGACTTGGGCGCGGCCCAGGTAGCGGTCTTGGTAAAACGTCGGCTCGCGGTGGCAAGGGTCAGACTGCTCGTAAGGGCGGCGGAATTCGTGCAGGCTTCGAGGGTGGACAAACTCCTCTCTATAGAAGATTACCGAAGCGAGGATTTACAAATCCATTCCGCACTGAATATAACATCGTAAATCTTGAAGTTTTAAATAACTTTGAGGCAGGCGCAAAGGTGACACCTGAGCTTCTCGGAGAAAAAGGATATTTGCGTAATCCTGGAAATCCAGTGAAGGTGCTTGGTAAGGGTGAGCTCAAGAAGAAGCTTACTTTAGCTGTGCACAAGGTAAGTGCGACCGTTAAGGTTGCTGTTGAAAAAGCAGGCGGGAGCGTCGAAGTTAAGGAGAATTGAGCGTGGCTCAAGGCATCAGCAAACTTCCTGAGGGAACACTGAATCACCTTCAGAAGAAGATTCTGTATACGTTGTTGTTTCTGGGTATTTATCGCGTTGGCGTGCATATCCCTGTGCCTGGCGTTGACACGGTGGCATTAGGTGAGTTCTTTAAAACTCAGGGCGCGAATTTATTTGGCATGTTTAACATGTTCTCGGGTGGTGCGCTTGAGAGATTCAGCGTATTTGCTCTTGGAGTCATGCCTTATATCTCTGCATCTATTATTGCTCAGCTTTTAACGGTTGTTGTTCCTTATCTAGAACAATTATCAAAAGAAGGCGAAGCTGGTCGAAATAAGATCAACCAATATACTCGCTATGGCACAATTATTTTGGCCTTATTCCAAGGTTATATGATTGCGCAAGGACTTGAGAGCGCAAACTTTCAGAGTGGTCGTTTGGTGATTGAGGGTGGTATTGCTTGGCGTGTTTTAACCATGTTAAGTTTAACCGCTGGTTCTGCGTTCGTGATGTGGTTGGGTGAAAGAATTACAGAGTTTGGTGTCGGTAACGGCATGTCTTTAATTATTTTTGCGGGTATCGTTGCTGGTTTACCTCGAATTATCACTAATACATATTCTCAATACTCTCAGCAGCAGATGGATATTGGTCGTATCTTATTCATCGCTGTAATTATTGTGGTGGTTGTTGCAGGCGTTGTGTTTATTGAACAGGGTGTCAGACAGATCCCGGTCCAGTATGCTAAGCGCCAGGTAGGCGGAAAAGTCTATGGCGGACAAAATACTCATTTACCGATTCGCTTGAATGCTGCCGGTGTTATTCCACCGATTTTTGCAAGTTCACTTTTACAGTTTCCTCAGACTATCGCCGCAGTTGCTCCTCAGTCGAAGTTTGCAGATCTCATGCACGCGGTTTTTGTTCCTGGTGGTTGGCTTTATAATACTGTGTATGTTCTCTTGATTTTGTTTTTCGCTTTTTTCTATACGTCAATTACTTTCAAGTCGGATGACGTAGCAGAGAGTTTGAAGAAGAATGGTGGGTTCGTCCCTGGTATCCGTCCTGGTGCAAAAACTGCGGATTACATTAATAAAATTGTGTCGCGATTGACTCTTTCTGGCGCTCTTTACTTATCTGCAATCTGTGTGCTTCCAAGCATCTTCGCCGATCAATTTGGTGTTCAGTTTTACTTCGGTGGTACTAGCTTATTGATTGTCGTAGGTACGGCGCTAGAGACATTTCGGCAAATTGACGCGCATAGACAGTCGCTGCGTTATGATGCCTTTTTGAAGCGAGGAGTCATTCGCCCTCGTCGGAGTGGCGTATGATCGTGTTGTTAATTGGTGCGCCTGGTGCAGGTAAGGGCACACAAGCGGACCTGTTGGCATCGAAGGTGGGTTACCGTAAGATCTCGACGGGAGATGCGCTGCGTAAGCATGTAAAGCTTGGTACTCCTATTGGGAAACAAGCTGAGGCGATTATGGCCCGTGGTGAGCTTGTGCCGGACGATGTGCTGTTAAAGATTTTGAAGGAAGAATTGGGTTCGGATTCAAAAGAGACAGTAATACTAGATGGTTACCCAAGAAATGTCACGCAGGCGGCGACGCTTATGACTGTGGTAGAAAAAACCCATCCGGTTAAGGGATGTATTCATCTTGATGTTTCTCGAGAAGAGTTGATTTCGAGGTTGAGTGGTCGCCGGGTTTGCTCGTCATGTGGCACTTCCTTTCATATAGAGACCAGTCCCCCGCATTTGGCAGATATTTGTGATAAGTGTGGCGGTCAGCTTGTCCAACGTCCCGATGATGAACCGAAGAGTATAGTGGTACGGCTTGATGTATATGATAAGAATACTCAGCCCGTTCTAGACTACTTTAAGGAGCGAGATCTTTACTGCAGGGTAAATGGCTCTGGAGTACCGAGTGAGATTTTTGATGAGTTGCAAGATGCTATTGGCACCTGCGTGACTTAGTGAAGATAGATGATATTGGGCTTGCTTTTTAGGCGGTAGAGGTGTATGGTCCACCCCTCTATTTTCAGGTCGGACTGATGAAGGGTCGAAATGGCTAAGGAAGATGTCATTGAGGTAGATGGTGTGGTGAAAGAGCCTCTTCCCAACGCCATGTTCAAGGTGACGCTTGAGAATGGGCATGAGGTTCTAGCGCATATTAGCGGTAAAATGCGTATGCACTTTATTAAGATTCTACCAGGAGACAAGGTGAAGTTAGAAATTTCACCATATGATTTATCTCGGGGTCGGATTACGTATCGCTCGAAATAGTAGTTCACCGTTAGTGTCATTGATTGTAAATAGGGGTGGGGACAAATGAAAGTTAGAACAAGCGTTAAGCCGATCTGTGTTAAGTGTAAGGTTGTTCGCCGGCGTGGAGTCGTGCGGGTAAAATGTTCGTTTGGTTATCAAAAACAAGCTAAAGGCTAATAAATTTTGGTGTATGTACAAATGGCTCGAATAGCAATCAATGTTAGTTGAAGGCGATCTTAAGCGTGAAGTTGGCCTATCGATCAAAAGGCTAATGGACTTAAACTGCTTCCGCGGTTTCCGTCATCGTAAAGGTCTTCCAGTTCGTGGACAACGTACGAAGACGAATGCTCGTACTCGTAAAGGCCCACGTAAAACTGTTGCGAATAAAAAGAAAGCAACCCCAGGCTGATAGTATCAGGCTAGGTTGTAGTTAATGATCCTTGATTGGAGTTATAAGCTATGTCGACGGTTAAAACCGCAGGTGCCGTAAAGAAGAAGAAGGCTAGACGCTCAAGCCCGACTGGCGTTGCGCATATTCAAGCAACGTTTAATAACACGATTGTGACTTTTACGGACCTTAACGGGGAAGTAGTCACTTGGTCGACCGCTGGTGGTAAAGGCTTCAAAGGATCGCGTAAAAGCACTCCTTTCGCAGCTCAGGTTGCTGCTGAAGATGCCGCCCGCCGCGCCATGGACGCAGGAATGCGCTCTGTAGCGGTACTAGTAAAAGGACCAGGATCTGGTCGTGAAAGTGCTGTTCGAGCTATAGCAGCTGCGGGAATGAAAGTAACGATGATTAAAGATGTAACGCCAATTCCTCACAATGGTTGTCGTCCAGCTAAACGTCGTCGCGTTTAATTTGAACTTTGTGAGTATCTCTGAGGAGGTCCTAAATGGCCCAGTATCATGGCCCTGTTTGCCGCTTCTGCCGTCGTGAAAACCAGAAGCTATTTCTAAAAGGTGAGCGTTGTCTCACTGATCGCTGCTCATTTGAACGTCGCGCTTATGCGCCCGGTCAGCATGGTCAGAAACGCAATAAATTGTCTGAATTTGGACAGCAATTGCGTGAAAAACAAAAAGTTCGTCGAGTTTACGGCTTGACCGAGAAATCAATGCGCATTCAGTTCGACAAAGCGTCGGCTCAACGCGGTGTTGCTTCGGATATCTTCTTCCGTAATCTTGAACAACGCCTTGATAACGTCATTTATCGCATGGGATTTGCCCGTAGCCGTACTGAGGCTCGTCAGATCGTTCGTCATAACCATATTTTGGTTAATGGCAAGCGCGTGAATATGCCAGGTGCGAATGTCGCCGTTGGTGACCTGGTTGTTGTAAGCGAAAAAAGCCGTCAAATGGGTGTTTTCCCGTTGGCTGCCGAGCTTTTCAATAAACGCGCATCGATTCCATGGGTGGAAGTTGATCACAAGAGTTTCTCTGGCAAAGTCGTTGCTATGCCAACTCGCGATGACATCCATTTGAATGTTAAAGAGCGCATGATCGTAGAGCTTTACAGCAAGTAAGGTGCATTGACCTGAAATACGTGGTCTTGATCCTTTTAATTGTTGACACAGGAGAAGAAGATGCATCGAAACTGGCAAAATCTCATTAAGCCAAACAAGCTAGTGGCTGAAGTGTTGAATGATACGTACGGTAAATTTGTTGCGACTCCGCTTGAGCGTGGCTACGGATTAACTCTTGGAAACTCACTACGTCGCGTTCTTCTTTCGAGCCTAAATGGGGCTGCGATTGTGGCCGTTCGTATTGCTGGTGTTGATCACGAGTTTTCGACTGTTTCTGGTGTCAAAGAAGATGTGACTGATTTGATTTTGAATCTTAAGCAAGTCAATATGCGCTACTTAGGTGACGGTGATGCCACTGTTCGTCTCAAAGTAAGCGGACAAGGCGTAGTTAAAGCGGGTCAGATCGAAACAAGTGGCGACGTTGAAATTTTGAATCCTGAGCAAACCATCGCGACTTTAGATGTTGATGGTAAGCTTGATATGGAAATGGTTGTTCGTCTTGGTCGTGGATATGTTTCTGCTGATGAAAATCGCACTGACAACTTACCAGTTGGAATGATTGCCATTGATTCCATCTTCGCACCTGTGAGGCGCGTTGCTTACAACGTCTCGAACTCCCGTGTTGGTCAAATGACAGATTACGATAAAGTAAGTCTAGAAGTTTGGACAAATGGAGCTGTTAGGCCTGATGACGCTGTTGCTTACGCAGCAAAGATTCTAAAAGAACAGCTTACTATTTTTGTTAACTTCGATGAAGTTGAAGAAGATACAATCGCGCGCGAATCTTCAGTGAAACTTGATAGCAAGTCATTGCCGGATAGTTTATACAAAGAAGTTAGTACTCTAGAACTTAGCGTTCGTGCTGCGAACTGCCTGGAAAATGCCAATATTAAGTTCATTGGCGAGCTTGTAACGAAAACTGAATCTGAGATGTTGAAAACCAAGAATTTCGGTCGGAAATCTCTAAATGAGATTAAAGACCTCTTGGCTGAAATGGGTCTGTCACTTGGTATGAAAATCGAAGGTTTTGATCCGACGGCACTGCGTCAGCACAATCCTTCTCAGAACGATTAAAACTTGGAATCAGGGCGAGGGTAGTCATCAATGAGACATTTAAATGGATATCGTAAACTAGGACGAAAATCGGCACATCGCCGTGCAATGCTACGTAACATGGCAACGTCTTTAGTGATTCATGAGCGGATTGATACAACCGTTCAAAAAGCCAAAGAAGTCCGTTCCCTAGTGGAAAAGATGATCACGCTTGGTAAGCGTGGTGATCTGCATGCTCGTCGTTCGGCTGCAAGTTATTTGTTTGATGACGCGGCTGTGGCTAAACTATTTAGCGACCTCGCTGGTCGATTCAAGACTCGGAATGGCGGCTATACTCGGATTTTAAAGCGCGGTGTTCGCATTGGTGATTCCGCAGAACTAGCGACCTTAGAATTGGTTGATTTCGCCCCTAAGGCGGTAGCAGCTGCTGCGAAATAAGAATTTGATAATATTATCTTAAAGGCTTTTTCTTATAGAAGGCCTAAGTGATGCGGCGAGATGGTATAATAAACCATCTCGCCGTTTTCTTTTTAACACTGTGATATGATGGTGATTAAAAGGAGGTTCTTATGAGGCAGTTGCTCTTTATTCTGAGTCTTTCGACTTTAGCTTTTCTAAGCTCCTGCACGGGTTCATCAAGTGAACGCGGCTTACTATCGAATATTTCTATTCGCATATTTGAATGGGTAGGAGTTAGACTGTTTGATACTGATGAGCAGTTCGCTTTAAAAGATGTTCATCTTGACGGTGCCGGTTTACTGAACCGCGATGTTTTCGTCACGGGTAAGGTTGAAGTCGTGGGTGCATTTGGTACATTTATTGTAATTTCCGAAGATCAAATTCGCATGCTCATCGATTTGTCACATCTTGGTGGATTGGATACACCGGTCGTCAAAGGTGATACGATGAAGGTTATCGGTAAAGTGCAGTCCGGCGAAAAGGGACATTTTTATTTGGTAGCGAATGCTGTGAGTCGTGGATAGGTAGGGTAAAGAGTACGTATGAGGCTGTTTCTTTATGTTTTTCGAGACTATGTGAAATATGTCATTTCGACGATGGTCTTATGCCTATTTCTCTTTATCCTCTTTGATTTTATTCATAGAACTACAAAATATTTTTCTGACTATAAGCCATCCGCACTTTTAGTCGCGAAGATGTATTTATTTCAAATGCCTGCGTTTGCGATTCAAGCTATGCCGATTGCGGGGTTGCTCGCAAGTGTTGTGACAATGGTGATGTTAAGCCGTTCGAATGAGATCTCCGCGATGCGGGCGGCTGGAATGGGACCATTTCAGATTGGCCTTCCTCTTGGAATTGGCGGGCTCATGCTCAGTCTTCTATCGATTATCTTGGGTGAGCTGGTCTTACCTAAAGCATCTGCGGAACTTCATCACGTGCAAGAGGTTCTCATTGAAGGTGGAAATGAACGCGAACTGGCGGCATCAGCTAGGTGGCAGCGGCGAGGCAATGTTATCATCCACTTTCGGGATTTTGATCATATTACGCAGCGATTATTGGGACTGGATATGATGGAAGTCAATCCGGTATTTCGGCCAGTTAGATCTATTGCTGCTTTAAATGCGCAGTACTCACCGGAGTCGGGACTGTGGGATGCGCAAGATATTTTAATTACTTATTTTAATCCGAATGGAACAATTGAATACACCGAGAAAAGAAAATCTCTGACGCTCAAGCTAAATGTTGACCCTAAGAGATTAACAAGGGATCGCCGTAAGACAGACGAATTAGGTATTGGCGAATTACGAGATCTCATTAGCAAAGGCGAGAAATCTGGAATTGATACACTTGAATACCGCGTGGATCTTCAAGTTAAGTTAGCGTACCCGTTAGCTGCGTTTGTAGTAAGCTTAATTGGTCTTAATTTTGGTTACCGTTCAGAAAGAACTACTGAAACTGCGCGTAGTATCTTGCTCGCGTTTGGAATTGGAATTAGCTATTGGTTCATATTGAACTCATTCAAAGCTATTGGCAAACGTGGCGATATCCCGCCATTTATCGCGGGTTGGTTTGCTAATTTCTTTATATTTGGGGTCGTCGTTTTTCAGACTTGGCGCGGCTGCAAAGATTAGTCCGTGCTATTCATCAATCATTTTAATTGTGACTCGTTGTCTTTGATCTGCAAGCCATTTATTTGTTTGATTGCGAAGCTCTACCACTCGCAATTCTTGTTCTAGCTGAGATCGGCGTTCCTGGAACTCCTTGTTGACGCCAAGTTTCTTTTCGACGACTTGAAATATCTGTAGTCCATTTGCCGTAGGAATTGGCGCGGAAAATTCACCGGGTTTCAGCTGATCAATGATATTGCGAATATTCGAGGCGAGATCTTTTATCTTGATGGTGAATGACCCCCCGCCTTTCCGAGATGCCGGATCATCACTATAAAGACCGACGGCTTCGACAAAATCGAGGCCATTTTTAAGTTTCGTATAAATATCCTGAGCTAGCGAGCGGCGAGCTTCTTGAAGATCCTTCGACATACTTGCGTCTGATTTTACCAATATTTGTCGAAGTGAAACCTCTACCAAGTCCACCGCGCCGGAGCGAGATTGAGATAGAAAATAAGTCTCGATATCTTTGTCCGTTAACTTAATATTGGGCAAAATAACGCGACGTTGAAATCTTCTTAGAACCATCTGACTGCGAAAGTCACGCTTATAACTTTCGAACGTTTCTCCTTCGTTGCGAAGTAGTTCGATAAGTTTTTCCTTAGTAAGTTTTTGCTCTTCTAAGTGTCTCGCAATCTCTTGATCAAGATCGGCATCAGTCACATCTACGTCGAGATCTTTGGCCGCAGCAAATATAAGTTCAAAATTAATAGAGTCATTTAAGGCTCGCGTTTGTGTGCTGGAATCTTTATCTGCTGGATAGTCAGAGACCAAAACGAGCGGTCCGGTTTCGACTTTTCGACGAATATCGGAGTAAAAAATTGGATGCGTGTCGACGACAGCGAGCACCCGATCAATCAAAATTTCACCTTGGAGCGCTGAGGCAGGTTTAGGTAAGACAAAGATTGAGATAAAGAGAAGACTAAGGGTTACTCGGATGCAGCCGAGGAAATGGGAATTGTATTCATTACACTTGTGAGCCATGTTTGATAGGCCTCCTGTTTCTTTTGTTCGGTTAACTTACTGCGGATTTGCGCTTTAACTTCCGAAAAAGGCCGATGGCGCGCAGCAAAGTGTTCAATTGGCATTAAGATATGGTAGCCGTAATCCGATCTTACAATACTGCTAATTTCACCAATCTGCATAGTAAAGACAATATCAAAAAATGAAGGTAACTGCTCCTTCGTAAATGGTCCTACCCGCCCGCCTTGGGCCGCTTCCGCCGCAATAGAATGTTGTTTCGCCATTTCACTGAAATTATTGCGATTTATTTTAGGGCGGAGGTCTATAGCAGCCTTATCGGTAGGCAACAAGATTTGTCGAAAAACCACCTTAGGGGGATCGTTAAAATCACCTGAATGAGACTGATACCAAGCCAAAGCCTCGTTGTCGCTTGCCGAGACGGATCCCAGGACTTTTTCATGAAGGTATTGATCGATAATACTTTGTTCGCATAATTTGCTCTTCATTCGCTCTTTTCCCGAAGAATTTGCAAAAAATGCTGGATTACTGGCAATCACGTCTTTTAATTCTGAAAGGCAGTCGATATAGCGGCCCGGATTATTGAAATCAAATCCTTCCGAATTTTCTTTAATCCATTTATAGAGCATTTTTCGCTCAATAAGGGTTACTAAAATTCTTTGATTTAAAACTACTGAGCTCGAGGGGGAAATGGAAGCAGACGGGCTTTTTTTCGGATCGACAGACGGTGATGGCTTTGGCTTCGAAGCAACGATTCCCATATCGGTATTTTTGAACTCGGGAAGAGATGTGTGTAACGCCACCTCCCAATCTAGGTCTTCTTTTGTGATAGGGGTATCGCCAACAATGGCGACGGTACCTGCAAATTCTAAGTTGTTTACCGAACTGCTGGATTGGTTATTTGTAGGGGGTTCTGTTGAGGGTAGGGGTTTAGAAGCGATCCGCCATGCAAACACACCGATTAAAAGTAGTGATACAACTGCAATCGCCCATCTGATAGCCAATTTCACGTGATCTCCATTTCGACGGCAATAGGCTTAATGCGTTCATCGAGATATTCGAGTAATTGATTCTGACTTGCATTCTGCAGAGTCGTACCAATTAGTTTCTGGTCCCAGTATACAAACAATCGGTAGTCGGGCGATAGTCTGTAAATGTGAGGACTCCGACGAACATCTTGAATGATTTTGTCTATCTGACGTTCTACGAGAGAGCCGAAACGAATTTCAAAAAAGCCGGCGGGCATATTTACGGTAATTTGATGGGCTCCAAGCTTAGACAATATAAACTTTAATTTTGCGACGATAAATAACCTTGCCGCTTCCTCAGGCATTGGTCCGTAACGATCTTGGGCCTCTAGTTTTAGAGTCGCTATTTAAGCCACTGATTCCGCACTAAAGAGGCACTTATAAAGTTGAAGTAATAGGCCTTCGCCAGGAAAATATTTATCATTAATTA
>CAZUYQ010000080.1:0-23043 GCA_964624705.1 uncultured Polynucleobacter sp. | reverse complement strand
CCGACCCACCTACATCAATATACTTGTTTCATATAATAAACCCATATTTTTTATTTCATTTTACAGTGCAAATAATACTGCGTGATATGTTCCATTCCATGAAAGGTCAATATTTTGTTGAAATTTCCGATACACCTTTCAACATGGCTTAAGGTGTTGCAAATTGAAAAACCTAAGTATTCCAGATTTTCGAAGACGCACAGTCCCGCTTTCAGTTGCAGAATGGGACTACGCGGACTTAGATATTACTCCAGACGATCATGTCGGAATTTTTAATCGAAATCGACTGCCGGAACTAATAGATTTCTGTAGCCGACATCCTCAATATCACATCATTTCGTTTTTAAACTATTCGCCTGTTGTCAGAATTAATGCTCCGATAGAGTCCGCTGCATTCTTCATGCTAGGTTCAGGGGATAAAGATCCGGAGTTAATGCATATTCCAAAAATGAAAAAAGAATCCATCGAGATATTAAAAATCCTTGAATTCGATCGTGACTAGTCTTTGGCCATGATTGCGTAAACCGACTGAAGTTACAATTCCTAACTTCGATTTTGCGACTTCATAGCTTGCTGTCCGCAGTGCTTTGCGGGTCTCGATAAAATGAGCTTCATAGGTGTCCATGAATGAATCATCGTTTAACTTTGCGCGAATAGACAAGTATTCAAATACTGCAAGGGCGTCAAATAGATCATCAGGTGAAAATCCTTGGTCGGCAAAATAGGCACAAACGATTGAAGCATCTGAAGATTCAATAGCACAAAAGATTGTCTTACCTGCTCTTGTTCTACCAACTACTTGATGCAAAATATTTAGCGTCATTGGTTACCTCTCACTATATTAAAGAAGCACTCAAATTATTGAGGCAACACGACTTGATCAAGCGAAATAGTCAAAATGATTCAGAAGTCTGTCCAAGACATGCTATCTCAAACAAGTTTAATGAAAACGACATTAAATTCTGGAATTATCGAAAGTTGAGGCGGAGGAAAATTTTGTTTAGATACTGAACCGAAGGACGCGTTGGGGGTTAACCATGTACCTAGATCCCATACCGCATCGGGGATCTACCCTCAAAAATTTAACTTTTCCCTAAAAGTTTCCGATACCCATCTAAAGAGAGCACCGCGTCATCTTGAGGAAGTAGCCTCGTCACCCTGAGGCAAAGCCGAAGGCTCTTTTATGAGGATAGAGAAGTGAAAATTATACATAACTACTCAGAGTTCAAACGGCGGACCGCTCCGCTCATGGATCTCGATTTTTCTCTTTTAGATATTGCTCCAGATTTTCGTCTTGGAATGTTTGGTCCCAAACGTCTTCCCGAGCTGATTACATTCTGCAAAAATAATCCTGAGTATCACATCATCTCATTCCTCAGACATGTTTCCATTGATGTGAATACTGTCATAGAACCAGCAGCATTCTATATGCTCGGCCAAGGCGATCAAGATCCTGAATTGATGCTTGTTCCCAAGATGAGCAAAGAGGCTATTGAAGAGCTAAGAATCCTTAAATTCGATTCGGACTAAGCTCTGACCCAAATTTTGATCTCTGTTAGCGAAAACTCATTGTTCCAATTATTATCCGAAGAGTGATAAATGTTATAATTGTCATAATTATGCCTTCGGCATATATGACTGCACCCTTCACACTCGATTGTTCGAAACAGGACCACCATGACGCCAAATATTTCTATCATTATGCCGACCTACAATCGGGGCTTTACCATCGCCACAACGGTTCAAAGCGTCCTCAATCAGACCTACAAAGACTGGGAGCTTATTGTGGTTGATGACGGATCAAGTGATGATACTAGGGTCGTTGTCGACTCGTTCCTATCAGATAAGCGAATAAAATATATTTACCAACCGAACTCTGGTGCCGCGCACGCAAGAAATCACGGTTTAAAAATAGCTTCTGGTCAGATTGCAGCATACATCGATAGTGACGACCCCGTATATCCGAAGTTTCTCTCAAGGATAATTTATGTATTTGAATCACACCCTCAAATCAAATTTACCGTATGCAATCACGAGAAATCTATAGAACTCTACAACAAAGACGGTCAGTTGATAGATGAGCTTCCGGCAGAGCCGGCCGCAAGATCTCCGATCACGATATCAGATCTTTATCAGTGGAAATTTAAAACGAGCGGAACTGGAATTGCTCATAGGCTACCGACTGATATTAAGTGGAATGAAAGTTTAAGATTACTCGAAGATTTCGAATTTATTTTGAACTTATCTCTGAACTATCCGGACGGCTTTCAATTCATTTCGGAGGTGCTATTTCGATACGCCCAGCGGTACGGAGGAGACGGCGCCTGTTCCAATGCCAGTTATTTAGATTTCGCGGTTGCATTTGACCAAGTGTACAAACTCCATTGCAATGATTCGCTCATGATAGATGATGTTTTCACAAAACGCGTAGAGAACTATAAAAAGCTTCATGAGCAAGTTATCAAGGGAGAAATACCACCGCCTCACCTCAAATATTTTCCCAACCAAATTTAGATTTATCTTCAAAGAAAAAGGTCCTACGTTTTTTAGGAAGGACCGATAGAATTTCGCACCGCATTTGCAAGTTGCACTCGACTCATTTTAGAACGACCTGGAATACCTAACGCTTGCGCACGCTTTCTCAAATCATATGCCGAAAGATTGATCGGCACACTCGCAGGCGGAACACTGAACTCTTCACCATCACTTGATGCTGAGGCTGGCGGTGCTGCACGCTCCGTATCATCCCAAACCGGCATACCTTTGTCATCAAACTCATCGGCAATGCTGGGCGCCGCAATCAATTCACCCTGACCTTCAAGCCCGTGGCCAGGAATCTGCACTGCTTCATCATATCCGCGGTCCGTTTTTTCGCTTCGTATGGCTAATGGATTTTTATTAATTTTGTTACTAGCATTCTGTTTCATAGGCTATGTCCTTGCTGTAGTTAAATCTGATACCACTAAGCAGTGCAATATACGCGCCATAAGCAGATACATGTTTTTTTCTACTTCTTTTCGACTTCCACCGTGACCGATTCCGAAACTCCGCGTTGATCTTTGTTATGAGCGGTCTTGTCGGTAGTTGTAATATCGCGCTTGAGGCGAATCATTCGATACTTTTTCGTCATCTCAGCTAACTCGTCTTCACCGAGCTCCTCGACACCGATCATCTCATTATTTGCGTCATTGATGGCATTAATAAGTTCATCGAGTTTTAAGTGAAGGGCTTGCGTATCACGGTTCTGAGTATTTTGAATCAAGAAAACCATAAGGAATGTAATGATTGTGGTTAAGGTATTGATGATTAGTTCCCAAGTGTCCGAATACTGAAAAAATGGTCCCGAAACAAGCCAAACAACAATTAGCGCCACCGCCATAAGGAACGCCGTGGGGCTACCCATAGCAGTGGAAGCCTTACCTGCGACAATATGAAACCATTTCTTAAACATATTATTTTGTCCTTTGGAAAAATCAAACGTGAATACGACGGCACTGATATCAGATAAATCGCAGCTCTCAAAGCGTCTTTCTGATGAAAGATCAACATATCAAAAAGAAGACTGCATGGATTTTACTACAGGTGGAGTTATTCATGGTCGCGTGAAAAGAAAACAATCGTGCCTAATCATACAGTTAATTCCTATTCGGCCATGGGGATCCATGGAATGCTTCTTGCTTAATACCTATTTGTGGTTCTTCTTGGTAAACTGCAAACGCGTCGAAGCCCGAGTTGTCCTGAAAACCTATTCGAAAACAAAATGGGCGCTATTCGCCCCAATAAGGAGTTTTTGCATGAGTGAGTTCACCCTAGATATTGAACGTATCCGACAAAGCGCTCGTCTCAATCTAAAAGACGGTGCCCTTGTGGAAGGCTACCGGGCTAACAAAGACGAAATTATCTCTATGCTACGCGCCTCACTTGCAACCGAATGGATCTGTTTTCTTCGTTATACCCAGCATCAGCTTGCAGCCGACGGCATCAATGCTGAGACTATCGCGGAGCATTTTGGCAAGCATGCCGAACAGGAGAGAGGTCATGCTATGAAAATCGCACGACGTATGAAACAACTTAACGAAAATCCTTCACTGGATCCAAGTCATTTCCATGAAGACAGCCACTCAGAATATAAAGAGTGCTCATCTTTAAGCGACATGATTCGTGAAAATCTTATTGCAGAGCGTATAGCAATCAATAGCTATAGTGAAATGATTCAGCATATTGGCGATACCGATCCGACAACTCGCCGCTTTTTTGAAGAAATTTTAGCCAAGGAAGAGGAACACGCGGACGAAATGGCTTCGCTGTTAGCCGCGGTTGACCCTAGAGAAAAGCTAAACTAGTCCGTCATTTAGTTTTTTAAATAAGGCTTTGTCGGTGTCAGCGGCAAAGCCTTTTTTTATTTAGATACCTTCAATTTTTGCCGCGACTATTTGTGTCTGAGGGCGTCTAGCTCTTATATTTAAATCATCCCTCGAGATAGGTCCAAGAATCCGAGCCAATGGTTCAGATCGCGGCCAACTTTCGGCAGCTATGCGTATCAGTCCTACGATCGGTACAAATAAGATCATTCCGGCTGGACCCCAAATTTGTCCGCCAATTAGAACCGCAATAATCGTCGATAACGGATTTAGATTTACACGACTACCGACGATATAAGGAGATAGAATATTTCCTTCGATAAAGTGGACAATACCAAAAACCATTAAGACCCCAAACGCGGCCGCAGGACTTCCGGTAATAAACCACGACAACAGAGTGCACAAGGGCGCTACGACCGCGATGCCAACATAGGGGATGGTAACTGCAATGCCGCCCAGCAGACCAAAGAGAGCCGCAAAATGCGAGCCGATAAGATACATACCTAAAGCATCGGTACAGCCAACTAACAGTGATACCGTTGCGAGAGCGGAAACATACCCTTGACCTAGTTCAACAGTACGGTCAATGGTGTGCCCAACGCCGGCGGAAGTAGAGTTATTAACTTCACCCAACCTCTTTAATTGATATCGCAGGAAATGCCGATAACGAAGTAGCAAGGTCGTAAGCAGAAGAACCAGCGTAATCTCTCCGGCGCCTTTAATCGTAAAGCTAATCGCTGTTAGGGCCGCTATACTTCCCGAACCGATGATACTTTCAAAATTTTTACTAAATAGATCAGAGTTTGTCGGTTGATGAATGCCGAACAACTTCGAGATCTGAGCACTAGCATTGGTGAATGCCATGCTCAGACGATTCAAAATTTCAGGCAACTGTGAATCGAGGGCAGCAAGCTGCCGAGCAACCACGACTAAGGTACCAGTCGCCAGCAAAACCATGGCCGACATCGCAATCAAGATAGCCAGCGACTGGGGCATCCTAGATTCAAGACGGCTTATGATAGTAGTAAGGGATTGCGCTACAAGGAAATCTAAAAGAATGGGAACCAAGACCTCTTTCGCAATCCAAATGCCACAAAAAAATGCGACCACGGAAATAGGAATCATGTACTTACGCATGCAGGGGGCTCCACAGATGTATTTGGATAGTTAAGCTCGACAAATGCGCATCTGCAATATGCATGCCTTATACTAGCTGGACGTTTGATCGCCCATAATCGGTAAAACATGACCGGTAATGAAACTCGAATCGGCATCCGAGGCCAGGAAAACATAAGCTGGTGCAATCTCTTCCGGTTGTGCCGGACGCTTAAACTGAGTCTTTTCGCCAAACTTCGACACTTCTTCCGCTGTAAGTCCGGCATCCCCTGGATTTAAGGGAGTCCAAACTGGACCGGGTGCAACTGCATTGACGCGAATCCCCTTATCGACAAGATTATGAGCTAAAGCTTTGACGAATGAATTGATAGCTCCCTTGGTAGACGAATAATCAAGTAGATGTTCACTACCAAACAAACCTGTTTCCGAACTAGTTACAATAATCGACGACCCTTTTTTTAGGAACGGCAATGCATGTTTAGCTAAGCGGAATAAGGCAAAGATATTTGTTTGAAATGTTTTTTCCCATTCTTCGTCGGTAATATCTCGTAAATCAGGCTTACGTTTTTGATGTGCGGCATTACTAACAAGAATATCGATTTTACCTAATTCCTTAATGGCCGTATCGACTAAAGCTTCGCAAGCACCTGGTTTTGTCAAGTCTCCAGGAATCAAAACACAACGCACATTTTCTTTCTCGACCCAGAATTTCGTTTCTTCGGCATCTTCTTGCTCAGTCGGGAGATAATTAATGACAACATCAGCCCCTTCACGAGCAAAAAATACGGCTACAGCACGACCGATACCCGAATCTCCACCTGTAATTAATGCTTTTTTACCTCTTAGTTTATCAGCAGGCTTATAGTGAGTTCCGTAGAATTTTGGTCTCGGAGATAAATTTTTCTCTAAGCCATGTTCGGGTAGTTTCTTTGCTGGAAATGGTGGACGGGGTTCGATTTCGTTTAATGTAGGCTTGGAAATGAGGCTCATAAAAAATCCTTTATTAATTAAATAATGCCTACGCACCAGCAGCTGCTGACACGTAGGCATTATTGAATACGCTTAGAAATAATTAGTATTTGTAGGCGTATCCATACGTCGTTCAGTTCCAGACGACGGAATGGTTGGTGGCATGACATCGCGACGATCTTCACGATCATCAGTCACTGCGTCGGTGCTACTTGAAACACCTTCCGCGTTACATGCTTTCATTAAGAATTTTGCACGTTCTGCCGCTTCCGAATTTTCGCAGAAAATAGAAACGAGAATCTTGCCTTGTTTGACGAGACTTTCATAACGTTTTGCTTCAAATTCTGGGATACCGAGCCCGACTAGAGCACCGGTTGCACCACCTAATGTCGCTCCTGCTCCTAAGCCTGCAAGTGCCGCCATAATTGGGCCAGCTGCAATGAAAGGGCCGACGCCTGGAATCGCTAGAGCGCCGATACCGGTTAGCCATCCGAGCGCGCCACCAATAATGGCTCCAGTTGCAGTACCTGTTGCAGCACCTTCTGGGCTTTTTGTACTTTTCTCCATACCAAGCTCACTTGGTCCTTCTGCTGTTGGCATTAGACAAGAAATATCTTCACTACGGAATCCTTCTGTCTTAAACCGTTCTACAGCAGTCCTAACCGAACTTTCAGTGTTAAAGATACCGAATACAGTAATAATCTTGCGACCCATGATTGAACCTCCAGAAACATTGTTAAGTTAATTAATTGAAAAAATTTATACATCTTTAAAAACGATCAACTTTGAAAAATCGATTAGTATTTCGCTAAAGATAGGTGACTTTGCACATTGTTAGCGCCAGCAATTTTTTCCGCAATTTTTTCTACTTTTTTCATCTCAGCACTATCTTTAACTGCTCCAGCTAATGTCACTTTTCCTTCACTTGTTACAATTTTTACATTGTGAGCATCGGTAGAAAGAGATTTATCGCTGACGATCGCAGATCTAATTTGTGCAACAAGCTTTATGTCTTGCGCACTATTACCCTGAGCGTCCGCTGTGACAGCAGTTGGCCTGTTTTCAGGCTTATTTAAAGCTGAGTTGTCGCCTTCTACTGCAAAAGATGGCATAGCCGAAGCCAAACTCATCCCAATTCCAGCCAGTAACGGTAGAACTTTTTTATTTCGAATTTTCATGTTTTCCTCCATTTTTAGATTCCTAATAAGACATGCCGACCATCTTGCAAAATCCATTCCAATTTTGTTTGATCCTAAAAACCTCTGTTTAACGCTGCAGGTACACCGACTATTTACGGTACATTTTTTCTCTCGGTTTCTTTCAACTACATTTGTCCTCATTTCACTACAGGTACATTGAGATTCGTCGACCTCTCGTCGGAGTCCTGAACTTACAGAATCGAAAAAATTGATATTCAGAAACTGAAAAGGGCCCTCGCTTGGCACGTACTCCGAGATTTTAGAGATAAAATTCCATGTTTTTGTTTCAGAAGAGCTCGTTGATGCAGTTAATAGAACTTTGGCATCCTATTTGCTTAGAATAAAATAGTGGAAGAAGAGGAGAGTAGAGTAAGAATGCTCTGCATCATTTTCATCTACGGCCTAAGAGCCATGGGATTAGACGATAAGAATCCGAACCAATAAAGTATTGACAAAAGAGTCGGTTAAAATCTTATCATTTTTACTCAGAAAAAAAGCTAGGGAGTTCATACTCCCTAGCTTTTTTATTTCTAAATCTAAGATGTTGACCCGTTCCGCTTTTTTGCAGTTGCGTGTGCTTGTCGCGATAAAGCTCTATGGGACGCACTGGCATGACCTTCTTTCTTCAACGCTCGTAAGGTAGCAGTAGAGCGAGTTCTAGAGGTCACGGATTTTTTCTTGGAAACCTTTTTTGCTGACTTCCTTGCCCCACCTGCTAATGGAACCCCTGCTTTCCTCGCTTTCGACAACCCGATAGCAATTGCCTGCTTGGCGGAACGCACTCCATGTTTGCCTTCTCGAACATGGTGGATCTCCTCACGTACAAACTCCCCAGCCTTAGTCGACGGTGATTTCCGTTGAGAAGCATGATGAGACGTGTTTTTTTCTGTTTTCTTACGCATATCGTCCTCCGTAAATATTTTTAGACCGACCCGCAGAGCACCTGATGCAAATTACGTGCAACTGTATTTAATGATGATCACAGTACTGGATAATATTTCGGCATGATTAGTGCAGTTTGCGAAAACAGACCAATATCAAGGAGGATTTATGCAGACCTCGTTCTTATCTATAAAAGAAAAATTTCAAGCGTTAGCCGACAAAATCTGGGCCCGTGAATCACCTATGGCTAACGCCATCACGATCTTAAAGGATCAGCATCAGGAATTTAATAAACTATTTCAGGAAATTGAAATGCGTCTGTTAAAGAACAATCTCGGAGAGGCATTTTATGCCATCGATATCTTAAAGCAAAAAATCCTCCTGCATACTGAATTGGAGGAAGACTATTTCTATCCTGCGGCTCATCGTTTTAAGAGAGTCACTGCCGACGAATGCCTTGAAGAGCATAAGCTCGTGAATCTTGAACTCGAAACTCTGAATCCCACAGCTATGGCAGATCTATCTTCCTTAGCTATCCTGGCGAAGGTGAGGGTCATCTGCAATCTTCTTAAAAAACATATAGAGGAAGAAGAGACTGTTCTTTTTCCTGCATGCCGGCGCGAACTGACTCGGGACGCGCTACATCAATTAGGACTAAAGATGCAGCGAAAAGAGAATGAAGCCAACGAACCTACGACCCGAAGTATAGGGCACCAAGCTAAACGGAAGGAAAGTCCAAAACGCCGCTCAATTAATAAAGCGCTGCAGAAGAAACATTAATAGTGGCACGCATCATGCATAGTAAACGAGACGGCGTAAGTTGATTTTAAGCAGGACGTCTAAACCAAACTTTCAGAAGGAAACGAATATGTACATCTTATGGGTTATCTTAGTGGGCTTTCTTATTGGACTTGTAGCGCGGTTTCTACTTCCGGGTCGTGATCCGGGGGGATTCGTCGTTACTTCGTTGGTTGGTATCGCAGGTTCTTTAGTCGGTCAATATATTGGACAGGCATTTGGCTTTTATCGTTTTAACGAGCCAGTGGGTTTTGTCGGATCGGTTATCGGAGCGATGCTATTCCTTGTACTACTTCGTGCAATTAGCGGACGCGGACACTACGCATCTTAAAGAATCTAGAAACAATAAAAAGAGCGAATGGAGTAACATCCATTCGCTCTTTTTAAGTGTTAACTACATTTGAACTATTATTTTTTCACGGAACCTTCGTGTTCAGCAATACTTTCAAAATCGAAACTCACTTGATCTGCCAGGAATAACGTCGGGGTCGCAAAGCAACCTTGAATGATGGCCAAACGGTGATTTGGATCGAGCTGTCCAGCGACATTCTGACTACCAACAGCAGCATCACCCCTAGTGGCGCGAACGATAATCTTTTTCGCAGCTTGGCCAGGATACTGAGATTGACCTTGAGACTGTGAAGGAGTTCCGACAACAGTTGCAGGTGTAAATCCGAAGTCGTCATAGGTGATCTCACAAGGCATGAAGTTACGCATATGTTCAGTCCAGTAGGAAAACTTGCCTTGTAATTCGTAGACGTCGATATTTGGATCGCAGACTAAAGGCGCGACATATTCGGTTGCCGGACAAGGAATAACTTCAGGGCATAATTTAGGGCATCCATCACAAACTGCCATCGCGCTACTAGCGAAGGTCAGTGTCGTTGCGGCGATTAACGCTTGAGCTGCAAGGAAAATATTCTTCTTCATTTTAAATCTCTCTCCATAAAATGACCCTAAGGGTTGTTACTTGATCGGATCGCATCGGGTATCAAAGAACACGTACCTAAGACAAGCTCTTTTTGCTGAAAAATATAGCACATCACTTTTGACCATCTAGCTTTTCAATAAAGCATGGCAAATTATGCTTATAAAACAGCTAGATAAAGAAATAACGAAAGTTTTGGCGATAAGTGCCGAAAGAGGAGAAGTCGCTCATTTAGTTACTGAAAATCAACATAGTTGTGACAACAGACTAGAGCAGTCCATTCAAGGTTGGGGGTACATCTTATGAAGAATCAAGCTTTTAAATCACTTCTTATTGTTGCCACATTCTCTATTGTTATTGCAAATTGCAGCGGTAGAAATTCCGCCTCCTCGACTGCAGCAGTCGACTCTGAACAACGCTCAAGCAATAAAAACACATTAACCTCTGAGGTCGCTAACCCCTCTCACAAGATTGTTAGCCATGTGGGAATCGATTGCCAAAATGAAAGCGGTACCATCACGTCCGACTCTAGCGGTCGAAGCCGAGCCTGTGGAGTTATTCATGATCTCCGCAATCCAGACGGTTCTGCTGGGGCTTCCAGACCTTCGGATTATGTGATGTGTTTGAATGGGACGGCCGTGTACATCTTATTAGATGATAACTCTCTTGAAGCTCTTCGAGCAAAAACCCCGGGCGCAGGTTCTTCAGTAGAAGAAGTCTGCGCCGAGTCTGTCAGTTATATTAAACAAGGTTACGAAGGCAATATATTTGAGGCATCCTCAATCGAATTCAATGTAACGAAATGAGAAGCTCTGAGCACTGACATGATAAAATATGCTCTGCAGTATCTCAATCTTTCCTCTTTAGAAAATATACCGCCGCCTGAAGTTGCGCATCGCTTGCCATTCGTTTTTTGAGATCTGATTCCAGTCTTAGTTTTTGAAAAGTAGCATCATCACCTTCAACTGGAATATCAGGTGTTAGTCCTACACCAGAAAAGTCTTGTCCGTTCGGCGCTAAATAAGTGGCTGTCGTAAATTTAACAGCGTATTTATTCGGTAAGTCCTCGACTTTTTGCGAACTCCATTTACCAAAGGTTGTATGACCGATCAGTGTCGCATTACAATTTTGTTGTAGGGTTCCTGCAGCAATCTCAGCACTCGATTTCGTGTCCTTATTGACAAGCACTGCTAATTGCATTTTCGGGAATGTCGACCCGCTCTTCGCAATAAGATCTTCTTTTGATCCACCACGTTTTACAACTTTTGCGATCACGGCTCCTTTGGGCAGCAGCTGATTTAGACTTTCAATAGCCGACTCCAGAAGTCCGCCTTCATTGCCGCGCAGATCAACAATCAAGCTTTTAATATTCTGAGATTGAAGTTTAGCTAATGACTTTTTTATCGCCCCAGGTGTTTGCTCTGAGAAGTACCTCACTGTCAGTAGGCCCACCCCATCAGGAAGCACCTCTGCAGTAACAGTTTCCCAAACCAAAGGAGCTCGTTTCACAACAAACTTACGAATCTTATCCTGGTCCAGCACCGTAAGCGTCACCTTCGAACCAGGTGTTCCGCGCATTGCGTAGACCGCGTCTCGGAATTGCTTGCCATTAAAACTTTTGTCATCAATCTTTAGTATTTTCTGACCTTTTTTCAGGCCCGCATCCTCTGCCGGTGTATCTTTGATAACATCCAAAATACTTACAATGCCGCTTTCGCTTTCAAAACCAATTTCAACGCCTATCCCAACGAACTTACCTGTCATATCCGACATTAGTTCTTTCATCTCTTTAGGGGTCAGCAATCGGTTCCAAGCAGATTTATCTGGATCAATATTAGCAATCATTCCCTGTACTGCGGCGCGGTAAAGATCTTCTTCTGTTAAATTCTGATCGTAGTAATGCTCAAGCAGCATTTTTTTAACTTGCTCAAATGTTTCGGCACCGTTTGTAAAAGGCTCATGCGGTTTATTCCGCCAGTTTTCAAATTCACCTTCTCTTTCAATCTCTTTATTTTTTATAGTTTGGGCGTCTTCTGATTTCGATGCAGCAAATGCCAGCACTCCCACAAAGCATCCGACCACGGTAAGTGCTTGCACATAACGAATTGACGTATGTTTCATCATCATTCTCCTTATAGAAATTTGAGGTTTTCTGGTACGAGACGACCCGTATCGAGTTGAACTCCATCTAACTCATGGATTGGAATTTCCTGCTCGGCTGATGTTGGCGATGCAGAAATAGTTTGGTGAAAATCAACTTGTTTGTTTATAAAAAACACAAGCAATGCGGACGCGGCCACAGCAACACCGCCAACCGAGAACCAGTAAATTTTGGGGACATAAATTTGCTCCCTATCTTTTATAGAAAGTAATCGCAAATAAGCCCGCGCCCTCATCAGGAGGTCGTGACGAATAGCGGGACTCGGTTGCTCATTTTCCTTGCCGCTAGTCTGAATATCTTCTTTTAAAAGGAAAAATTCTCGTAAACAACTTTGGCAAGTTTCTAAATGATGCTCCATTTCAAGCCGCTGCTTTTGATCCAAGGTTCCAAAATAGAAATCCATCAATATATCCAGGTTGCTTTTGCATTTTGTCATATTATCTCCTGACGCAGTCTAGCGATTGCCGTATGAAGTCTAGATTTCACGGTTCCGATGGGCAGTTTTGTTTTTTGAGACATATCTTCATAGGTCTGACCTTCGGCCCACATTTTGTAAAGATCAGATAGCGTCGTCGGCAATTTTCCAACCGCTTGTGCCAACTTAAAATGACTCTCACGGTTGATCAATATTGCATCTTGGCTTTACTGAGCGTCTGTGCTCTCATCAATTGACTCGCCCATATTTACAGTAGTTTTACGTCGCCGTAGATTTAAACAAAGATTTAAGCTAATTTTATAAATCCAAGGTGCGAAACCTCCCCTTGAGAATTCAATATGAATATTCTTCAAGATGGTCATCATTGCTTCTTGAAAGATCTCATCGGTATCCTGACGATTGCCCAACTTGCGATATATGAACCCATAGAGCTTTTGCTCATAACGCTCATATAGTGTTTCAAAGGCCTGTTCACAGCCTTGACGCATTTGCATCATTAACTCTTCGTCAGATGACATAGATCGCCTTTTCAAGTACATCAAGTTCTACACTCTAGAACACTTGAGACTGAAAAAAGTTCGAAAAAAAATAAAAAAAAATCGGCTAGCTCAATTTGATATTGAGAATTTATCAAAATAACTAAGTTTTATAAAGACAGATCAGTGACTTACATTAAGCTAATGTAGCGATAATCACGTAAACCGCTTGAGTTCCGCTTATAAGATCGCTCGTGCGCCGTTCATTCGTATAAGTGCTGTCCGCAAATGGATCGAACTTTGATGTGTCTAGGTCTGCCGGAAAAATGTCGCCCCATTTTGCAAACCATGCCTGCAGCGGCACAAGTAAGCGATGACCGTTCATTTTGCCGACACAGATTGGCAGGGACTGAGCGAGCTTTTCTGAACGCTGGGGTCCTTCGTCGCAAGTCGCAATACGAATAGAAGAGTTTAGTACCTGTTTTGATTTTCGAAATTCCTTAACTCTTCCTCCAGCAAAGACATCGATCACATGTCCAAGATAACTAAACTGACCAAGGTCTTTAGCGTCGACCGTTTTTGGAACGACCACAACTGGCTCGAGGAACGTCCCATCGTCAAGAATCGCGGCTCCGAGATAGACATTTTCGCTATATTTCTTATCCTCATTAAATAGATTTTCATTATGAAAAGAGGTATCTGCATCAGAAATCGACATTCGATGGCTATGCTTATCAAGAAGATTGAAATTCGTATCTTCTGGCAGATCGGACTTGAGACGACAATTCTCTACCTGTTCTGAAAACGCTAAGAACTGCGCCTGAATATCGTCTTGCACTTTTTTTGCATTTTTTAATTGCGCTTGCGGCAAGGATATTATTTTACTCATTAAAATCCCTCGAAAAATAAAAATGATTCCCCAGGTCCGTATATTGTCTGACATATGTAAGGTCAAAGCAAGGCGCCGGGGATTGCTACATCGGTGCACGTTAGTTTAATCGGAATTCGCAATCGTCCCCCTCTCCGTGATAGAATCTAATTCATTCCATGGGAGAGAAGATGCAAAAAATGGTCAAATCAATCGCGTTCTGGCTTATTCTTACCGGTATGATTCTTGGCTCTACTTGCTATGCTCAAGGTGATGGACTGAGCCCAGGTGGGCCTTTCATGTTGGTTCTTTTTATTGTGGCGGCTCTTGTTGCTACCGCGCTTGGAGCCTCTGGCACCTTTCTTTTTGGAAAGGTCGCCGGCATTGTGATTGGTGTCATCGTGGTCGCGATGATAATTGGTTATCTTGGTTGGACATTAGGGTTCTTTTCGTTACTACAACGAGATTATTCTTTGAATCTCATCGGTGTTCAACCAGGTAGCCTTCCTTTTAGCGTCGCTTTAATCGACGATCCCAAAGGACAGGAGTTAAAGGTTCTTGAAAAAGGCAAGTGGGAACTACAAGTTGAAGGTCGCTCTATAATTCGTATCCGTGGGCTTCGCGATAATTTCGGATGGAAGTTGCCCGATGGCTACCATTTGCATGTTAATGCTGCATTTCGTGGCGATGGAGACTTTAAGGAATACGAGCGTGCAAATATACAATGGGACGTCGCACGTCACGATGGTCTCGATGCTACCATGCTAATTCTTTCTTTCGGAGAATTTGTGGGTTCTGATAGGAAGCTTAATCGACTTCTCGAATCTTCCGGAATAGATGCATACAACAACTTGGAAGAAAAGTTTGACAACGAACGCTTCGACACTTCCTCAATACAGAACGATATCAAAATACAGGCGAAGTATGCAAAATTTGGCGGAATGCTGTCGTTAGACACTTACAAACCAAACGCCTGGGACCGGATATTGATCGTCAAACCCTATACGGATGCAACCAAAGTTGACGACGCTCTTGGTTTTTCGTGGATTAGTGAAAAACGTAAAACTATCGGCACTCGCGATGATATCAATCTCCTAATCTTTTTAAAAGACAATGCAGTTGCTTTGGAAGTCGAGGTAACTCGCGACATCTGCGATTTCGAAAATATGCCACTAAAGATACTTAAGCAAAGTGAAGCTGTGTTTGTGAGAAGACTCGACGCTTTCGGCAAATGTGTTGCGCATTTGAACAACCGGTGACATTCGGAGGAAAAAGCAAGGCGTTGCTGAATAAATAAGTCTTTGAAATAAAAGAAGAAGGCACCCATGATTGTGAAAGTTTTCTACCAGGAAAATTGCCACAAATAGCTGAGTGCCTACGCCAAGGAAGGTAGCATATCGGCTCAGAAATTGGAGCCAATATAATCAAAGTTTAGTAAATCGCGGCAATATTACGATCTGGTTTAGCGACGACGCCCTGTCTGGGTGGCAAAGTTCAAAGGAACAGCAGGGCCGTGGACGGCGCGACGAATTCAGCGATGCCGCTATCGATTGTTGTCTTCAACTGCCTGCCCTCTATCACCTTCCCTTGCGGGCTACACAAGGCTTTGTTGAAGGGAATAATCTCAATTTTGGAGCGTTGCTATGCAAACGTGTGGACCTCATTCTAAACTTATTTATCGATATGCCGATAATAAATAAGCAGGTTTACAAGGAGGGAAAAACTGATGGCATGTTCACCAATAATCGTCTTTTTTGTGAGCGTCCTTTGGATTGCGTCGTGCAATATAACATCCTCTCTAAATACAACGTCGTCTGGAAAATCCAGAGTTACTACCACGCCCACCCCAACGGTCAGTTCCAACGAAACAATCGTAGCCTCCGATAAAGACGCCTTAGCTGTTAGCAACTTTACGTTTTCAACGAATGATAGTGCGTCGAGGGTGACTCAATCGTTTACATTACCGACGGTCGGATCTGCAGGCTCTACAATTACATGGTCCAGTAGCAACGCATTCATAATCAGTTTTACCGGTGGAACGGCAACTGTAACGTCCCCAAATAGTGATACGAGCGTCACAATAACGGCGACCATTACCTCGGGAACTGTAACAACAACTAAAGACTTTACGATTATCGCGATCGCCGCGACTGCAATAGCAACGGCGACTCCAACAGCGACACCGACTTCAACGGCGACTCCAACTCCGCCAAGTGAAACCAGTCTCTATTTTGGTGGAGGTAGCAATAACTCTTCCTTTGTTAGTTTTCCAACATACTGGAAAAGCGGTGCACGGACTGGCTTAACCCCAGTCGATGCGACACAATCTTCGGAGGTGCGAGCGGTCGCGGTCGCGGGAAGTGATGTTTATATGGGCGGATATAGTACAAATTCTTCTTTTGTACAGGTTCCTGGCTACTGGAAAAATGGGACTTGGACCGCCTTAACCCCAATCGATGCAACAAAAATCTCAGATATATTTGCGACAGCTATCTCTGGAAGTGACATCTATATGGCTGGATTTAGTATCAACTCATCTAGTGTCTATGTCCCTGGTTACTGGAAAAATGGGACTTGGACCGCCTTAACCCCCATTAATGCTGCAAAAAGTTCAGCTGTAAGAGCTGCGGCAATATCGGGAAGTGACATCTACATGGCGGGATATAGTATCAATTCATCCGATGTATGGGTTCCCGGTTATTGGAAAAATGGAACTTGGACCGCCTTAACACCAATTGATGCAACGAAAATTTCAGAGGTCCGCGCGGTGGCCATATCTGGAAGTGACGTCTACATGGCAGGATATAGTGCAGATTCTTCCTTTGTCTATGTTCCTGGTTATTGGAAAAATGGGACTTGGACTGCTTTGACACCTCTTGATGCGACCAAAGGTTCAGAGGTGCATGCAATCAGCATATATGGGAGTGACATCTATATCGCGGGCTATAGTACAAACTCTTCTAATGCTCAAGTTCCTGGTTATTGGAAAAATGGGGCTTGGACTGCTTTAACGCCCCTTGATGCAACCAAAAACTCGGAAGTTTCTGCAATAGTTATCTCAGGAAATGATGTTTATATGGCCGGATTTAGCCAGAACTCTTCGAATATCTATGTTGCCGGTTACTGGAAAAATGGTACCTGGACAGCCTTAACACCGCTCGATGCGACAGCAAACTCCAAGGTTTATGCCGTAGGTTATTAGCGTTTGGGCGTGAGGACAAATTTTCCCGCGAACAATTGCATCTTGGTCCTCGGGAGCATTACTTTTTTTGCGATTCGGAATTGGGTTAGATCGATCTGTTCTAGCAACTTAAGGCTATCTTCAATACAGCCGGCAGAACCAGTCTGGAACGAAGACAATTTTATGTTTCAGAGCGAGCCGGTGGTTGAGCGCTGGCGCTTCGGTCAAAGAGCTATATTTTCTAGAGAATGCTACGCCGCGTTTTAGAGCTACTGTCGATGTTTCCGACGCTCCCAGGGAAGAAACCCGTTATCTTTTCGTGTTCCAAATATACATGGAACATTTTGTTCCAACTTCTGTTGTAATTCAAGCAAATTCATCCCATACTGAATTGACTCGAATCAGCGAGAAAAATTACGACAATAATTCCTTAACCTAAAAATGAGGGGCGAAATGATTCTCTATGACAATGACCACCATTAACATTGCCAACTTGCTTGAACAAGTTCTTAAAGACCGCAAACAAAAAAACGGCGGTTATTCTCTTCGAGCTTTTGCTCGAGACCTTGGTATAAAACCAGGACCTCTCAGCGAGATGATGACCGGTAAGCGAGCTGTCAGTCCGACCACTGCAAATTTAATTTCGAGGCGACTTGGTCTCTCTCAGACCGACGCCAAAGCTGTACAGGGTCTTGCCACAGATGGACGCCGCAAAGATGTAAAGACTCACAATAAAGTTACTGGCTCCGAAATCAGTTTTACAACTGTTCCGGACGATCACTTTGCCATTATCGCTGATTGGGAACACTATGCCATTTTAAGTCTGATAAAGACTGATGATTTTGATGCTGACGCAGCGTGGATTGCTCGTCGCATTGGAATTGCAAAACGGACGGCAGAGCTAGCACTGAAACGCCTCGTAAAACTTGGCTATATTAAAAAATCAGGCCAGACATACACTCGTCTTGCAGCTCGTTATCATACAAGCAACGATATTCCTTCAGCGGCGTTACGCGAAGGAAATCGTCAAAATATCAATCAAGCTCTTGCATGCCTCGAAACCACACCTGTCGAGCTCCGCGATATTACTTCCATGACACTTGCTCTTTGTATTGATCGTATTCCTCAGGCCAAAAAATTGATCCATGAATTCCGTTGGAAATTTTTAGAGTTGATGGAGAAAGGTCCAAAGACCGAAGTCTATAATTTAAATATTCAGTTCTGTCCCGTGACTCATGTACGAACGGATTAATTTCTTTCAAGGAGTAAAAAAATGTTTTTTCGAAAATTTAAACTGGCCGCTTTGACTTCAATCACAATAACGGCGCTCCATTCCTATCAAGCACAAGCGCTAGATGGTAAAGGTAACGGTGGAGATGCTGTGGTTTGTTACAGCTCAACAGGAGAAATTGTCAGCGCCGAGCTTTATGATTATTTTGAATCTAAGGCCAAAGGTTGGAACTTTGAAGTGGATTTTGGCGTCGAGAATGCGAATTATTCAACTAAAGTAAAATTTGCATTGGATCGTCTTAATAAGGTTGATCCTAAACTTGCTGATGAATTGATGCAGGAGTTTAAAATCTTCGAATCCAGTCAAGTAATGGTGGACGGTCAACTCGTAGATATCCCCGATGCCGACCCGGATATTATTCCAAATGAGGGTTGTAAGATTGAACAATTGGCGGTCCGCAGTGAACCACAGGTACCCCAAGATAAAATTTATAAAATTGCCAAGCGGATTTGGACAAAACTCGACGAGACCAACCGTGCCGGTCTTGCATTGCATGAAATTATTTATCATAAAGCCCGCATGACAGGGCATGAGAATTCCAGATTCGCGCGGTATTTAAACGACTCGATAAGTAGTCACAACGGTGTTGCGACTCTAGATCCAAAATCCTATGTCGACGTTATGAAAAAAATCAAACTACCACGTCCATCCATTATTTTTCATGGATTTCTCCTCAAAACGAGCGAAATGCGCTTTTACCCAAATGGCAATATTAAATTCGCTGTCCTCTGGAACGGACATACCATCCCTCTTGCCGCAGACCCAAGTGTCCCACTTAAGATATCAGGAGGTATCGAATTTTATGATGATGGGGCTGTATCAAGGGTTGTCTTGGCAGGTGCTCAAGCAATCAAAATCCATGCACGTGATGAGGTACCAGCGACTCTTATCGGTGATATTGTCTTGTTTCAAAATGGTCAGATTGGCAGAGTCCAGCTATCTACTGCAACCAAGATGACATTCAACGGAATTCAAGGAGTTTGGCAGCCAGGATACTACGCATTTTATGCAAATGGATTCCTGGAAAGTTATAGGGCCAATAAGATTGCCAATCACATTAACCTCCACGGAACAGGAGCACTTTCATCACTTGGCTCGTTCTTCGAAAATGGTAAACCTCAAGAGTTAAAAGTTGAATCTCTGGGCGGCGACTTGCCAATCGGCTCCTACTTCCTGTCAGGACCTCGAGATTCAGGCTTCCACATTAGGTACGGAGATAACGGTAGTGTGCGCAAGATCGACAGAATTGCAGGATATTCGACTCAATTGAGGCTTCAAAGAGAAGCGTGTAAGGCTGATGATCAGAACACGTGTATTGGCGGCATTGCATTTGACTTCGACGAAAATGGCCTGTTGGCTCAGACACATCATGCCACCGAGATGCATTTTCCGACGCAAAGTTGTCATACTAAACTCGTATTCGATCTGTATGGGAATTGGGGCGTTTCCTTCTACCCTAACGGGATTCCTAACACCTGGATTAACAAGGCCGGTAATTCGAAGCCTGCTCAAATATCCACTTGCGTCAGAGGAAAACAACTTGTGGCATATTTTCAGAAACAAAGTGGATTCTTTGAAAACGGTGTTTTGCGAGAAGGTTATCTTAACTCCGCAACCGAATTATTCGTTGATGCCGATCATCTGAAAATTTTTAGAGCAGGTTGCTGGATACAATTCGATGAAAATGGATTTGCATCAGGGGCGGAGGACTGCATCATTCGTCGATAAACACAATGAAGGCCAGTCGCATTGCTTAGAAATGGTGAGACAGCAAACATCTGTTTTCAAGCCACAGCTCTACATCAATGTGACTGTCCTAGTACAATGATTTGAATGGGCGTTAAACAAAGCCTACGCAAGATGAAAATTTACAACTTCACGAAGGGTAGAAATTCGCCCATTTCATCTGGATCTGCACCTCGCGTGTATCTATTATCTTCATAACCTAACTGACCAAAAAACCCATATCCCCAACATTTAAGATTACTATTCACCAATATGGCACAGTGATGGTGACCAAAACCTCCGATACTCAATGCTTTAACCGGCAGACCAAGATCAACTATTGGTAGTTTCGTCCCCGTCTGATTTGGTACGTTACCTCTGTCCAATTCATCGCCAAGCCCCAACTGTCCCATCGTGTTAGATCCCCAGCATTTGAGTTGACCGTGAGAACTCAAAGCACATGTGGATTCATCATAGGACTGTATATCGGTTATTTTGCTAAATCCAACGTCGAGAGGTGGCAAATATTCGCCCATGGAATTAGGAGTGTTACCATAATTCTTCGAACTACCAAGGCCAAGAGCGCCATAATAATTTTCTCCCCGGCATTTAACGCGATTTATTCCGTCTAACTCATACAGGGCACAGTTGTGATTTCGACCAGATGTGATTTTCTTGATTTTGATCGGCGTCCCAGCAGCCTCAAGCATAATGACTGGGATCTTATCGAGATTTCTAGTTCCTGGTTCGCCTCCCAAATCAGTTTCGTTTTGTTGTCCTAGTTGTCCATCTCGCGCCCACCCCCAGCACTTGATTCCTTCATCAAATAGAGCGCACGAATGACTAAAACCGGCCGTGATCGCTCGTATTGGCTTTGAGGTTTTTAAAAACGGTAGATTGTTGCCCATCTGACCTGGCTTGTTGCCGCGCTGAAGCAAATCACCGGTGCCGAGTTGACCAAAATCATTGGCACCCCAACACTTCGCATTTCCTTTATCGCTTAAAGCGCATACGTGACTATAGGTGCATGCCAAGCTTGATGCATAGAAATCTTCACCGAGGTCTGTATATGGAAGGGCGTCGCCCATTTGTTGTGTGGGACCAATGAAACTTCCTTGCCCCAGGGCGCCAGCATATTGCCGCCCCCAGCATTTAACTTTGCCTTCTGTTGTTGCTGCACAAGCAAAATCCGAACCGGCACAGATATCTTTTATTTTAATATCGGTCCCTAAGTTCACTGTCGGCAAATGAATTCCCATGGAACCTGGAAAATAACCGTAAGCATAATCATCACCTGTACCTAGGTTATACTTTTCATTTCGCCCCCAGCACTTTGCAGTTCCTTCGGTTGAAACTGCACAGCTAAACGACGACCCGGTTATCACCTTTTCCGGAATAAACGCTGCCTGAGATATCGAAGAGATTGAACAGGTAAGTGCTGCAAGCAGTATCAAAGTACCACCTTTATTCATAATTCACCCCCAAGAAGAATAGAATTTATTATTTCATATTTTGTCATATATGAGAAAATTTGCGTATTATAAAATAAGTCACAAAAACCAAGTTACTGAGAGGTATTCCCATGAAACTCCACATCAAAACTTGCTACCTCCTAGCAGGTATAGCAACACAGTCGGCGTTAAGTGCTCAAAGCCTGTCGGTATTCATTCCAAAAAAAATCCTTTCCGGTTATGCACATACCTGCCTCATTTCAACTGATGGCCAAGTTAAATGTTGGGGCGAGAATAAATTCGGGCAACTAGGCTTGGGATCAACAACGTCCGTCGGCAATGCTACTGGCACCATGGGCTCCAACCTGCCAATTGTCAATCTCGGCAATGACGTTGTCGAGAGAGAGATGTGCTTAGGTTTCAATTTTTCTTGTGCTTTGACCACAACCGGTCAGGTGAAATGCTGGGGCGCAAACAACCTCGGGCAACTCGGCCAGGAAATCACCACTGAAAACATCGGCATCGCTCCAGATCAAATGGGCGACAATCTACCATGGACCAATCTCGGAACTGATTTTGCGACCACTGACCTTCAGTGTGGAGATACATCGGTTTGTGCCATGAACAACAAAGGTCAAGTGAAGTGTTGGGGGGACAACGAACACGGGCAACTGGGTCGCAAATTTTCCAATCGCATAAACATTGGTACAAAAGCCGGAGACATGGGTGATCAACTTCCCTACCTCTCTCTTCCACAAGTAAAGTCCGTTTCTCTCGGCGCTTTCCATGGCTGTGCCGCAACCTCTGATGCCGTGCATTGCTGGGGTGATAATTATTACGGTCAAGCAGGTCTTGAGGTCATGGATGTGCTGATTGAATTACCAAAGAACGTTCAATACATTCGTAAAGTTCTATTAGAGGACAAAAATATTTCAACATCTGTTCATTCCGTGAAGTCCGGTAGGGATTATATTTGCGCGGAATACACCACCCAGATGCAAGATAGGAAAAAAATTAAGTGCTGGGGCTATAATCAAGATGGCCAACTTGGAATTGGTTCTGCCCGAAGAATATTGGGAAGTGATCAAGGAACAATGGGGTCAAAGCTTGTGGAGCTTCAACTAGATTCCAGTAACTTTATTCAAAGAGAAACTTACGGTGAATTCTCCTGCGGGCTGAACCGAAACGGAACCGTCCAATG
>CAZUYQ010000079.1:21676-23082 GCA_964624705.1 uncultured Polynucleobacter sp. | reverse complement strand
TTACATTTTTTGATTTTTGAACTAAGATCCGGTTCGAATCCGGTCGGCGCCTCCAAATTTTCTACAAGTTCAAGTTGATTCAAAAAAATATCTGCACACTCTAAAGACACACTAAGTCTTCGAATTCATATCGAAATCGGCGATTCGCACAAAAGTGCGTCGTTCATCTAAATAATCAAGTGTGAGTGGATTAAATCAAGTCGGAGTGGAGTTGCGATCATCACCTGTAACGATTTCCCGAGGTCGCCACGTATATTGAAATGCGGATGACGGTGCCCAGCCGAGGGTCGAGAGGACGCTGGCGTCACCATTCTTCGTGTAAAGATGGCCACAGGTTTGTCTAAGGACCTTGGGCGCGATCTTTTTGCCGGTTGCGGTGATGGTGGCGCTATAGATGCGCTTGGAGCACTCGGGAGCAATTTGGTGGAGAACTATTTATCCTCAATTTTGGCAACCATTCCAACAGGTGAGTCTGGAGGTAGTGATGAACAGCAGACGCATCAACGTTTTGTTGTTTTTCGTCAATACAGTACGTCAAAAAGAATCGTACCCCACTCCTCAACTCCGCCCTGCGTGTTTCCGCCATTTCATCGTTCAAGAATATTTGCATCTCTAGGGCCGTCCGGAGGAACTCCGTCTGGATTATGATATCGCCCACAAGACCATCAATTTCGGAATCGTCTTTCATAGACCTATCTCCTCCCTATTATATAGACTCTTCGGATATTTTTTTACGTATTATTTAATGTTTTTTATTTAATAAATATTAAGTATTGATTTTTATTCTTTATTTTTGTGATAAACTTCCGAAAAGGATCAAAAGACCTTGATTAGGAGTAACCATGGCTGGTAAATTGAAAGAAAATGTAAATAATTTCGATATATTAGGGGTTGTACAACCCTTACTAAGTGAGCCTAAAAAGCCCTCTGGAAAAACCGCTAGGACTATGATGCTCAACCATGAAAAATTCGAAGAATTTCAGGAGGCTTGTAGGATCAGAGGCGCTAAGCCCAGTGATCTCATAGGATCTTGGATCGAGGCATTTCTACAGCAGATTAAACAACAAAAAACCAAGTAAATTCAAATAATTGAGGATATAAATATGGAATTAGCAAAAAAAATCGAGTCTAACCCATCAATAATGTTAGGGAAACCTATCATTAAGGGAACTAGAATCACAGTAGAACTCATCGTTCGCAAACTCGGTGAAGGAGCCACCGTTGACGATCTCCTTGACGGCTACCCAAATCTCACGCGGGATGACATCCAGGCAGCCCTCATCTACGCCGCCGAGTCACTTGCGCATGAGGAATACCTCCCTGTGGCGGTTAAGGCATGAATTTGAAATTTCTTGCTGACGAATCGTGCGATTTTGCAGTTGTCCGTTCGCTTAGAGCCGCGAATT
>CAZUYQ010000079.1:20278-21666 GCA_964624705.1 uncultured Polynucleobacter sp. | reverse complement strand
ATGTCAACATCATTAACATGGCTGTTATCAGCGGACGGATATTAATCACGGAAGACCGGGACTTTGGCGATCTTGTCTATGCCCACCAGAATAAACATGGGGGCATCATTTTGATTCGCTATCCCTCAACGGCTCGCAGGAACATGGCGGATGCCGTACGCGACTTAATCCAGCAACGAGGTGATGATCTTGTCGGCTGCTTTGTCGTTGTCAGTCCGTTGAAGGTCAGGATCAGGACGAGAGTATGAGCATTGTAAACGAAATATTTAGCAATCCAGCCGCCACTGGCTTTATTGGCACCATTTTGGGCTCATCGATTTCGGTACTAATAAACAGGAAAACTGCGCTGGATCTGAGGCAAAAGGAAGAGAATTTCCAACGATTGAAGTTGGCCGTTGATGCAGGAATTGAAGATCATCGATACTATTCCGACTTATCCATTCGCGTTGCAGACAAGACAGGCGCCAAGACTACCATTTATCCCAGTGTTTTTAGCATTCTTCAAACTAAGAAAATTCACGACCTATTGCGCAAGGAACTTTCTGATACAGATCTCGTTGCAAGTCTTTCTGCGATTCAAAAGGAAATGACGGCCATACAAAAAGCATTTGCTATTGCCAATGAAAACAACTCTAAACAGGTCAAATAGACCAGCGCCAGAAGGATTCCAGGATGAAATTGCATTTTGCACCGCTAGTTTTTGCCATTACGTCAGTTTTAACTAACACAGACGCATTTTCGGCTGAGGTCAGTATCACCATGGATGATCCAAATCTTTACGAGACACCTCTACTATCTCCTAGAGAGCGCAATGCCATGATTCTTAAAACTTTTGAAGACAATGGGCATTTAAAAGCGGCTCTCTTTGTCTGCGGCATGCGCGTCGATAGTCCGGAAGGTAAATCACTACTAAACCAGTGGGATCAGCATGGTCACATCATCGCAAACCATTCGTACTCGCATCTGTATTATAATTCGTCGAAAACCAGTTTTGATCAATATTCCGCAGATTTCATCAAGGGTGAAGCGGTGATCAACGGTTTGCAGCACTTCAAGAAATTCTTTCGATTCCCCTTTCTTAAAGAAGGTGAAACAGCCGAAAAAATAAAGGCCATGCGATCCTTGCTAAAACAGCGCGGCTATAAAAACGGCTTCGTTACAATCGACGCCTCGGATTGGTACGTTGACCAACGTATGGCGGAGCGCCTTAAGGCCGATCCAAAGGCCGATACGACGCCTTATCGCGATTTTTATCTTAAGCATATTTGGAACCGTGCAAATTACTACAACGACCTATCTAAAAAGGTCTTAGGAAGAGAGGTGAAACACACCCTTCTTATTCATCACAGCCTGCTGAACAGTCTGTATTTGGGCAATCTACTTGAGAT
>CAZUYQ010000079.1:10730-20202 GCA_964624705.1 uncultured Polynucleobacter sp. | reverse complement strand
CGCGCCAAAGGCTGGAAAGTCATCAACGCCGCAGACGCTTTTACGGATCCAGTGTTTCAAAAAGAACCGAATATCGCACCTGCTGGTGAGGGGCTAATTTGGGCTTTAGCAAAAGAAACCGGACGTTTTGACAATGTTCTGCGTTATCCCGCAGAGGATGGCGACTATGAAAAAGATGAAATGGATCGACTGCATTTATGAAGGCTATGCCGAAATTTCATTTCGTCGCTTCGGCTTCTTTGGTGAATTCTTTTGAATTTGAGCCGAAGCATTTATCAGCGACTGATTGTTCATCGTAGATATCGATATATTTAAATGACGGACGAAATCCTGCTCTGCGGGTTTCTTAGACTTGCTCCAATTAACAACATTTCTCATAGTCGTAATCCGTCTGATCGCGGCATTCAGATCCAACTATTTGAATATCTCGACTCCGGAACTCCCCTTCATCGGTATCCATGAATTCGTCAAGGGTGGCACTAAAAAATCCACGCTCGATAAAGATCTGACCGCGCTTACTCATTTGTTCCAGTAAGCCAGGTGCTTCATTAATATAACGGTAAAATTTGCAACTCTTGCCGCGAGATTTGTTGACTGCAGACGCGATATTCAAGATTCGCTTCGCATATCGATTGATCACGGAACGATTGCCTTGGCGTAATGCAGGATTGATATCGATATAATCAAGATTCGTATAGTCCCAAACTGCGCGAGCTTCCACGTTTGAAACTTCTTTACCAGGGTTTTTAAACGTTGTGAGGTCCCACTTTTCCCCACTAATTAGGGTGACGTCCAAAGGCTTCGCAGTAGGAGACCTATGGGAGCCACAGGCTACTGCGCTGACTAAAATCCAAAAAATAGAAACTTTAATCCAAATTGCCCACCCCGACGGCTTCTAATATCGCAGGAAATCGTCAAAAAAAGGCATTCCGAGACGACTAAAATAAATCTTAATAACAATCTATATATACCTTAAAAATCAGAACGTTATGTCGATAATCTAAGATTAAATGGCGCCGCTATTTTAGACAAAAAGCGAAAGAAGTGTATTTGTCTCAATTTCCTCAGAAAAACCACCGATAAACTCAAGGATCCGGAAGAATGGACCCATGACCCGTTGCATCAAAAAAAGGGCTTAGCCATGTTAGCTACAAAAAAAAATACGTCACGATATGCAAAAATTGCATTGGCGCTGATAGTCCTTCCACTATTTATTGGCTGCAAGAGCAATGTCGCCGTTTCAGTCACCCGCGGACCCTCAGCGGCAGAGAGTGCTACAGACGACCTCAAATCTGGAATCCGTGCATCCCTGAGCCAACGGAGCTTAGATAAATCCAAATCCGGCACCATCGCGACTGCTGCAGGGGCTTCTGTCGCCTCATCGATTAGCGCCGGAGCAAGCATCCAAGACCAAGCCTCCGCAGCGCTCACAGCAGCTGTAAAATCCATCAACACTGAATTCGCCAGCAGCACGAGTGACATCACGTTAGCATCCCTTGCATCATTTGAAGCAGTTTCCAACTGGTTGATTGCTAAAAATGCCTCCGCAAGTGTTGAGGATAATATCAAAACCACGACATCCGCAGTCATCACTGCGATTGCCGCTCAGTCGTCCTCCAGTGCCAACACGCTGGCTTCGCTCACAGGGGTATTCGGTAATTCGCAAAGTATCTCAATCAGCGGAAAAGCACTTACCGAATATAGCACCGCCGTTATGGGAGCCATTACAGTTTTGATGAATAGCAATTCTGCAGTTCTTGAACTCTGCAAAACGGCTACCACGCTTTATACCACAAGTGTTATCAGCCAAGCGATCACGTCGGATACGTTTAGCACCGCGATTGCCGCATTATTTAAAGGTGTAACTGATGCGGCAGCACAGCTAAACTCGTCCACAGCCGCGACCACGACTACAACACTCATGGATCAAATTGCCGCAAGTGCATCTACTGCTATTGCAAATAGCTCACTTTCCACCACAAACAAAGCGGCGGATACCGCCGCTTTGAAAGCCGCTGCTGCGCTTGCGCTTGACACGCTCGCAACGGCGGCGATTATTACAACCACCGATGCCGCGACTTATAAATCCAACATTAATGCTAAAATTGATAGCAACGTCGCAACATCAACTACTCCGACCACCACAGCTCCTGAAATCAATCTCAAACAAGGAAGCACCAGCCTAGTCTCCGGCACGGGCTCACAGAGTTTCGGATCTGTTAGTTCAGGCGGTGGAACAGCCGACCTTGTTTTTACTATTGAGAACCTTGGCACCGCGACTTTAAATTTAACGGGAACACCGGCTGTTAGCATTTCGGGAACAGACGCGTCATCATTTTCATTAACAGTGGCACCCACATCGACGGTGGCAGCATCCGCCGTTCAGACCTTTACCCTGCGCTTCGCTCCGGCAACGGCAGGTGCCAAAACAGCAACCATCACCGTTGCCAATAACGACAGTGACGAAGGAACTTATACGTTCACAGTCACCGGGACCGGGATTGTTGGTCCCGAAATTAATATGAAACAAGGTACGACCAGCCTAGCCTCTGGCAGTGGTTCCCAGAGTTACGGCTCCGTTGCCGTTGGCGCCAATGGCGATTTAGTCTTTACTGTTGAAAACACAGGAAACGCGACATTAAATCTCTCAGGTACACCAAAGGCTGCCTTGTCAGGTACGGATGCGGCAGACTTCTCTGTCACATCACAACCCGCGGCAACGGTTGCTGCAAGCGCGACCACCACCTTTACAATTCGTTTTGCACCATCCACTGGTGGTTCTAAGACTGCGACGGTCACAGTTGCCAATGACGACAGCGATGAAGGAACGTATACGTTCACGGTCACAGGAACTGCAACTACCAGTCCTGAAATTAATATAAAACAAGGCGTCACAAGTTTAGCTTCAGGAAGTGGCTCCCAAAGCTTCGGCTCTGTCGCTGCTGGAAGCAATGCGGACGTCGTGTTTACAGTTGAAAATACCGGAACTGGCTCACTCAGTCTTTCTGGAACTCCTAAGGCTGCTGTCTCTGGTACCGATGCTGCGGATTTCTCGGTGACCTCTCAACCCGGCGCAACCGTTGCTGCCAGTGCTACAACTTCATTCACTGTCCGCTTTGCGCCGTCAACGGGCGGCGCAAAAACTGCAACCATTACTATTGCAAATAATGATAGCGACGAAGGCACCTATACATTTGCGGTCACCGGCACCGCAACTACGGCTCCAGAAATTAACATCAAACAAAGCACAACCAGTCTTGCCTCGGGTAGTGGTTCCCAAAGCTTTGGTTCGGCAGTTGCCAATAGTGGTACAGCGGATTTAACATTTACGATTGAAAACACCGGAACTGCCACATTAAATATTTCTGGCACTCCTAAGGCAGCGCTATCCGGTGCCGATGCCGCGGAATTCTCGGTAACAGCACAACCGGCAGCAACCGTCGCAGCTGCAGGTACGACGACATTTACCATCCGGTTTGCACCCACCTCCGCTGCAGCAAAAACCGCTACTGTTACGGTTGCAAATGATGATAGCGACGAGGGAACCTATACCTTTACGATTACCGGAACGGGCACCGCTGCACCAGCGGTTACAAATTCGCAGGCTGGAAATCCAAGTACGTTTAACCAAACAAACAGTTCGCCTCCCAACATTCAAGATTGGGCGAATATCACAAATGCAGCGGCCGGTGATGGCGCCGTGGCAACGACTGCCACGGTAAACGACTCTAAAGTCGAAACCTCCCGTCTTGAATTAACAGGATTTGGGTTGTCGTCGACCATCCCATCCAGTGGAACTGTCAACGGCATTAAGGTCGAAATTTACCGACGTGCAACCGGTATGGTGAACAGCACAACGTGTCGTGATTACGTTGTACAACTCATAGTAGGCGGATCGGTCACCGGATCGAACTTAGCTGATTCTGCAACCGACTGGCCGGGAGCTTATACAGCTGCCTATTACGGAGGGGCGACAAGCCTGTGGGGTCTTACGCCGACGATTGCCAATGTCCGTGCGACCAACTTTGGCGTAGCGATCAGCGCACAATCTAATATGCCGATGTCCACTGGAAGCTGCACTGCAGAGATCGAGTACGTTAAAATAACGGTTTACTATACCCCTACTGCTTACAAGATATTCACGACGGCATCGAGTTACGACGGTAACCTCGGAGGCCTTGCAGGAGCGGATGCAAAATGCCAAGCGGCTGTTGGCACACTTACCGGAACATATAAAGCGATTCTGTCGGATGCATCAAATGATGCAAAAGACCGCTTAATATTCGTACCCGGAGTCCAAATTGTAAATACGCTCGATCAAGTTGTGGCGACCGATAGCACTGGGCTATGGGACGGACTCATTGATAATGCGGTCAATTATACTGATAGCACTGCGCCAGTTATGTTTGATGCGTGGACTGGTACAAACTCTAATGGCACAAAATCCACTGGATTTATGTGCAATTCATGGACATCAGCAAGCAATGGATCTAGCGGGTTGGCGGGTGTACCTAGTGACACTGGAAGCATGACTTATTGGATTGCAATAGGTGGGGCAACCTGTGACCTCATGAGAGCACTCATGTGTGTTCTCCAATAGCCCATAAAACCACGTTGACGGCAGCCTGTATTGCCGAGAGGAACAAAGAGCCGTTATAATATTCAAATATTTGAGACCCGTTACGGTTCAAAAAATTTCCGTGACACACTCGCTATTGGAATATAAATGACGTTGACTAAATTTTCTTTTTTTATCTGGCCGCTGATGCGTTACGTACTCTGCGTATTGTTTTGCACAACCGCAGCATTGCCCTCAGAGCTGATTCGCCATACTTACCGCCCGCCAAATTATGAAACACCGATTTCAGCACTCGACCAAGATTTCACTCCCAATGACCTATTTTTTCAACGGTCGCATCTTGCCGGGATTTTTAAAGTCGACACCAAATCGTGGAAGCTAGAAGTGGGTGGCGACGGGTCTCAAACGCCGGTTGCCTTCACTCTTGCCGATCTTCAAGACCCCAAAAAGTTTGAGCAGGTCACTCTTGCAGCGGTCGCAGTTTGTTCAGGAAATCGCCGTGGACTTTTTGATCCGCATGTTCCTGGAGTGCAGTGGGGGCACGGCGCAATGGGCAACGCAACGTGGACGGGTGTGCGCCTCAGAGATGTTTTAGCACGAGCCGGAATAAAATCGAGCACAGTTGAAGTCGTCTTTGATGGCGCAGATATTCCAGTAAGTAGCAAAACACCCGATTTTCAGAAAAGTTTACCGGTTGCCAAGGCACTGCATCCTGATACCCTCATTGCCTTCGCCATGAACGGGCAGCCATTGCCTGAGGCGCAAGGATTCCCAGCACGTTTGGTTGTTCCCGGATGGACGGCGACCTATTGGATAAAACAATTGATTTCCATCAAAGCTATGACAAAACCATTTGACGGTTATTGGATGCAGAAGGCCTATCGTGTTCCTAAAGGTGCCTTCCCCACAGTAGAGGCTGCTGCGTCCTGGCAGGCAAACGAAACCGACGTCCCTATCACTGAAATTATCGTCAACTCTCTCATCACAAAACCAGCTGCCGGCGTCATTGCAAAGAAGGGCGGGACCATAACAATTTCCGGCTTTGCGTGGGACGCGGGTCATGGCATTGCTAAAGTCGAGGTGTCGTTAGATGCAGGGAAAACATGGAATGCCGCAAATCTTGACAAAGATCTTGGATCGTATTCTTGGCGTCGCTTTTTTTATAAATTCAAGCCGAAAAAAACGGGCCCAGTTACCGCGCTTTCAAAAGCCACAAACCTGAAGGGCCACACTCAGCCTGAAGTGCTCGTTTTCAACGGGGCTGGATATCATCATAATGTGCCCCAGGGACTTAGTGCAAAACAGAACCTCGTATCCGAAAGTCCCACAGAGGACGTGAAACTTAAGTTTGCCGCAGACCTTAACAAAATAGAAGCAACCTGCGGAATGTGTCATAGCCTTGATTATATTAAAATGAATTCACCATTTCTAGACCGCCAGGGGTGGGAACGTGTTGTGAATAAAATGATGAAAGCATACGGAGCGCCTGTTGAGACTAAGGACGTGCCCGTTATCGTCGACTATCTTACTAAAAACTACGGTCACTTTTAATCAGCCACGTCCGTTTTTGAGGATGTGATATTCTAGTTCTCGATCCAAAATCGTCGCAATGCTATTGGCAACGCGCTTGCAAAAACGCGTCTCTTCTTAAGCTCTGGAAGAGACGCGTTAAAAAAAATCTAATTTATTTAATGGAACAAGTTAAGAGAATGTTCGCTTTCGACCTTGCTTCGCAGGAAGCGTCGAGAAACATTGGTGTGGATTTGCGCGTCGCAAAATCAACGGGAAATGTGATTTTGTATGAGCACCACGAATCCGCCATTTGAAAACGAACATAACGACCTTGAATTTTTCCGTCTACTTCTTCGTCATTTGCACCAAGGGCACTACTACCAGTAGTCGAAAGAGAAGCAAAACTCAGAGCAGTTGTGGTATCGACTTGTGCAGTAAACAGGACCTGCCCAGTTGTAAAATAAAGGGATTCATTCTTTTTGGAGGAACAGGTGATATCTGTGGCTGAAGCGGTTCCAGCAATAAATCCAACAAAACTTAAAGCTAATACGATAGATTGTTTCATAAAAATCCTAATAAAAAAAAATCAAGTTAGTACTATCGCGACGAGGGTTATCATGAATCTTACATGACGTAAAGTTCAAACGTCTTGCGGCGGCAGTGAACTGTGTCTTCAACCTGTTTCGCCAGCGGTTGTCCGAGTATCGGACAAACACTCCGATCAATTCTGCCTCTTTAAAGTCATCGCTCTCTAACCTACTAATATCCCTTAACTGGATTCGTTTGTTCGACTGGCATGTCAATTGCTCTTAGGGATTCACGGCGAGATGGACTCGTCACCTTTGCGACACCCGCAGCACAACATGATATCGAGGTGAATTTATGAAGAAATTTGATTTGAAGCAGTTTGTAGTATTGGGAACTGTCATGCTCGCATTAAATGCATGTGGATTCTTAGGCGGCTCGGACGATGGCAACAGCGATGGCGCCAAGCCGAAGCCGGACGATAAATCCACGACAAGCCCGAAGCCAGATAGTGCTCCTTCCAAGACCAACCCGGACCTTCCACTGGTCGCAATACCTCTCGAAGATTTAATTAAGAATTTGGGTGCTGCAGATTTCAAGCCATCCGATCTTAGCGAGCGCGAGCTTGCATCCATAATAAAGGAAGCGGAAGATTTATCCGGATCACAAATAATGAAAATAGGCATCGAAACAACTGGAAGCGGCCAAACTTGCAATCTATATGGCAGTGGTGGAGGAGGAGGTTTAGTTAGATTTGTAAGTGACTTGTCGTTTGGCGGTATGCAAACAGAGTTAGTCGATGGCTTTAAAGAGCGCATTTTCGTAATTGACAGTATTCCCCACACAACAAAGAAAATTCCCAATCTGAAGTCATTTGCGACATTTGGCTATGCAGATTCGTCATCAAAGACCGATTTCAATCATCAAATTCAAGAAACTCAATACTTTGCGGGAGGAACTAAAGATCAACTTGTGCAAGGTTTGATTCAAACCAGTGCGAATACGCAACTCAATTGTGCTCGTATCTATTTGAAGTTGACCCAAGAAATAAAATCGTCCTGCTCTATGTCAGCTCGAGGAGGCGGTTACGTAAATCAAATGAATGTCACCTGGAATGAAATTCATACCCCAAATCAGTTCGCCTATAAATCTTCGTTCTCATCATCGGTAGTTGGTCATCCTGAGGAATCCTCAGAAGATGTGGTAGAGCATACTCAGTTGACAATCGACACTGTATCAGTGAAAGCTTCTTCTAGGTCATCCAAAACCGATAAGCAAACCTCGACCACGGCCACAGTCAAACTCCAAGATCTTTCGTCTGGTCAATATGGATCTTGTGCCATCATATCCAACTAGACTTTAGCAGGTATGCCGATTCCAGTCGCGCCCTTAATGTGTTGTTACGCCCCTAACTCCGCAATTAATTTATTAGTCTGCTCCATATAGCGTTCACACGCTGGACGCTTTGTGCACCGCGTCACGTAGTCATCGAAAATTGAGTTATGCGGCAACTGCTTGGTCATAAAACCAAATACAATTTGTGAAGAGACATATAGATCCACTGCAGAAAACTGCTCTCCTAAAATATAAGGTCCTGGCGCCAAGGCGTGCTCTAAACCTTTCAACATATCCTCAAACGAACCATAAGCCAGAGCCGAGGGTCGATCACCAGAGGGGCGACTTAACATTTTATCAATAACTGCAGGCTCCAAACATCCGGCAGCAAAGAAAAACCAGCGCAAATAAGTGCCGCGCTCAGCCGACTCCAACGGTGGAGCTAGCTTCGCCAGCGGAAACTGATCTGCGAGATACGCACAGATCGCCGGTGTCTCGGTGATAACTACATTGTTGTGAACAATTGTTGGAACCTTCCCCATAGGGTTGATCGCTAGGAAGTCCGGTGATTTGTGCTCTTTAGTTTTGAAATTAAGAAGTTTGATCTCATACGGCGCCCCGACCTCCTCCAGCATCCAGTGGACCATGCGAGAACGCGACATCGGATTCATGTAAAATTTAATTTTATCACTCATAGCTTTTCTCCTAAATGAACTTCACATGGTGAAGCGGATTAATGACCAGTTTTTTAATAGTACCTCATCGACGTGGCTGCGTTAGGCATATTTATTGCTTCCACTAAACTGTGGATCCGAATCATTTTTAATAATTATATGAATTATAATAATTTACGAGAGGCAACTATGACCATCAATGCCAACGCCCACGTCAGTTTATGGCAAGGGGACCCAGTTCCTCGTTTTGAAAAATTAAAAGAGAATATCACAACCAATGTCTGCATTATCGGCGCTGGTATTGCCGGCCTAACGACAGCATATGAGCTACTCCAGGCAGGGGTCGAAAATGTCACCGTTGTGGACGACGGCTTAATCGGTGGTGGAGAGACTTCGCGGACTACCGCTCATCTTAGCAACGCACTCGATGATTACTATACCAAGCTAGAGCAACTTCACGGCAAAAAAGGCGCGCAAATGGCCGCTGAAAGCCATCGCTGGGCAATTAATCGCATCGGCGAAATTGTCGAGCAAGAAAATATTACTTGTGATTTTAAGTATGTAGATGGTTATCTTTATTCCAACAATCGAGCTGATTCCGAGCTTTTGCAAAATGAACTCTTGGCCGCTAAACGAGCAGGAATTAGCGATGTTGAGCTACAATCCAGCATCCATGGCATACCTATTCCTATGCTTCAATGCCTACGATTTCCTAATCAAGCCCAGATTCACCCCGATAAATATCTTGCTGGCCTGGCTAAGGCAGTGGTGCGCATGGGTGGAAAAATTCACACCTCTACGCATATCCACAAAATAGATCATAAACAGCGATCCATTGCGTATACGC
>CAZUYQ010000079.1:5282-10720 GCA_964624705.1 uncultured Polynucleobacter sp. | reverse complement strand
ATCTTGTTCTTGCCACGAATGCGCCAATTTTCCCGAGAGTCGGTTTGAATTTAAAACAGGCCGCATATCGTAGTTATGTTGTAGGTCTTAAAATACCGGCTCAGTCGATACCAAACTGCCTCTTATGGGATTGTGAAGAGCCTTATCATTATATTCGCATAGCAAAAAACCATCGTGACACAGAGGAGATCCTGCTTGTTGGTGGTGAAGATCACCGCACGGGTCAAAATAACGATCCTGAAGAAAGTTTTAATCGTCTAGAACAATGGACACGGCAACGATTTCCGCAAGCGACAGAAGTTGCGTATAAATGGTCAGGACAAATTATCGAACCAGTCGATGGCCTCGGTTTCATTGGCAAAGATCCAAATCACGTCAATGTCTATTTTGTATCTGGTGACTCAGGACACGGTATGACGCACGGGACCATCGCGGGCGAAATTTTAAGAGATCTTATTCTTGATAAGCATCACCAATGGAGCGATCTTTACAGCCCTACCCGCGTGTCTCTTGCTAGTAGCGGCGTTCTTGCATCCGAAAACTTCAATACAGCCTTGCATTATACGGACTGGCTCACGGCAAGCGGGACAACTTCTGAAAAAACAATCGAACCTGGAACTGGAGCATTGTTAAACTCGGGACTCTCAAAAGTCGCGGCTTACCGTGACCTAGAAGGAGATCTCCATAAAATGAGTGCCGCATGCCCTCATATGGGCGGCCTCGTCGCCTGGAACGCCGCTGAAAAAACTTGGGATTGTCCTTGCCATGGATCGAGATTTGATTGTCAAGGTCACGTCCTTAATGGGCCGGCTATGGAGAATCTCAAGCCTCTGTAGTTCTGAATTGGAGTTAGCTACAGGTGAATCATTTTAGAGACATTGAGTTGACTCATTGTCTCTAAAATGGGCTATAATCATTCGCATGCTTGAACTAGATGAAATTTTAGCGGCTCGTACTGATCTACCGACTCTATCGTCGGCCGCCCCTGCCATTTGGGAAGAGGTATTTTCCAGTATCAAAAAACAGGTGACGACTGGTCAAATAGACTCGCTTGCATCGTTACGCCAAGAACAACTGCAAATTCTAGCGAAGTGGACAGGCGCCAAGAACTCAACTTTTGCCGCTTCCCATCATGCCCGGGAGGCCGCGCTGCGAGCTAAAATGACTGTTCTCGCCATCGATCAATTTTCGGATGCGATAGTCGGCAAAATTGGCGCAAAAGCATCGCTCAAAGATCGACTCATTTTTTCAACTACTATTGGGCGTGCTCTTATTCAAAATAAGCTGCTTTCATGTCATCAATTTGATCGTAGCTGGAATTGGCTGCACGATAAGGCTTGGGCTGCGGGGCGGATTCAACATTGGGGCAGCTGGCTTATTCCAACCGTCGAATTTATGGACCGCATAAAAGAGCATGCTGGTGGTCGAACGATACTAGAAATCGGTGCTGGTCACGGCTACTGCGCAAAGTCGTTACAAGAACGCGGAGTGGATGTCATTGCTGTCGATGATTTTAGTTGGCAGAATGATCATGCCGAAGGAAAAGACGCAAATAAAATAGTCCTGAATATGGATGCAGCTCTCGCTCTCAAAAAGTTTCATCCAAAGGTCGTTTTCTGCTCCTGGCCACCCCCGGGAAATTCGTTCGAACAGAAAGTATTTACAACAACATCGGTGGAGCTTTATATCGTCGTTGTCAGCAAGCACCGTTTTGCCTCAGGCGATTGGCGGGCCTATCAACAGCAAACTGGATTTACCTGTAGTACCAGTGAACCGCTCAATCAGTTGCTGAGGCCGCTTGAGGCGGAGCACCAGGTCCTGCTATTCCGCAAACTGGCGTAGTTAAATGTGTTTTAACTTCAATATTCTCCTTAATATTCAAACAGTTACCCTCAAACTCATTCCTGTACATGTTGTCAGCGAATGACATAGTTTCACCCGTTTCATAATAACTATTGTAAAATAAAGGCTATAAACTCAAAGTGGCCTCCCCGAAAGAGTTGGGGACATTCGACCAAACACAATTAAGTAGACCAATTTATGAAAAACCCCTCGATAGCTCAGAGCCGCTCCCCCTCTTCCCCAAACACATCGACCAAACCTCAAACCGCATTGCTCGTCGGAGTCCAAGCACAGGGTACGAGTGACTTTGAGCACGAGCGTTCGATGGCGGAGCTACACCGACTAGTCGACACCCTTGGCATGAAGGTCGTGGGTAGCATTTCCCAGAAGTTAAAATCCTCGAGTGCTGCCTCCGTTGTCGGACCAGGGAAGCTCAAAGAAATTGCAAAATGGACCGGCGGTACTGGGCTTGTCGAAATCGAGACCCATCAAAAGATTTCTAAAGCACGTATCAAGCAGCAGCAGGCTGTCGATGCCTTAGAAGGCACGCTCTACGAACAGGAAGACTCTGAAGAAGATGAGGACTCCGAATCTAGCGATCCAAATTCCCCGGAACCACCGAAAGAGCCGGTCGACTTTGTGGTTTTCGATAGCGAAATGACTCCTACTCAACTTCGCAACGTCGAACAAGCACTAGGCTGCGATGTTTTGGACCGGACCGGTGTGATTGTCGAAATTTTCCATCGCCACGCTCAGTCGCCAGCGGCCCGTGCGCAGGTGGAAATTGCCCGTTTAACCTATCTATCACCTCGTCTTCGAGCGACTGGTGGCGGAGAAAGACAGGGCGGCGGTATTGGCGCCAAAGGGGCTGGTGAAACCAAGCATGAGCTTGATAAAAGGCGTATCAGAGACCGTATTGCAGAGTTAAAAGCTAACCTTGAAGAAATTCACGCCGAAAACGCCATGCGCCGCAGTCGCAGACGCGACAGTCAAAAAATTGCGTTAGTCGGTTATACGAACGCCGGTAAATCATCTTTAATGCGAGCTTTAACCGGCAGCGAGGTGCTAGTCGCGGATAAGCTATTTGCGACTTTGGATACTACCGTTCGAGCTCTTCATCCCGAAACAAAACCCAAACTTTTGGCGACCGACACCGTTGGATTTATTCAGAAGTTGCCGCACGAACTTGTAGCGTCCTTTCGTTCAACTTTGGATGAAGCCCTGGATGCGTCCCTACTTCTTTTTGTCGTTGATGCTGCAGACCCAGCATTCCGCCAGCAATTGGCAACAACACGTGAGGTACTAGCAGAAATCAATGCGGCCGATATTCCCAGTCTTCTGATCCTCAACAAAGACGATCAGCTAAACGAGCAAGATAAAAAATTACTGCACAAGGAATTTCCAGAAGGAATTTTTCTATGCACGCGCGATCCTAAAAGTGTTGATCATCTAAGAACAATTATTATCGATCACTTTGAAAAATCAATGGTGGAAGTAGAATTACTGATTCCATTTCACAAGGCAGCAGCCACATCCGAAATTCATAGTACCATGCGTGTATTAAACGAATCTCATGACGAGAATGGTTCAACACTGAAAGTTCGTGGGTTTCCCGCGGACTTAGAACGTATCAAAAAACAATTTGGGATTTAGGCCAATTATGAAAAAAGCAAAAACCAAAGAAAAAGACAAAGAAAAAAAATCGTCCAAAAAAACTTCTAAAGCTGCTGGCTACCTTCACGGCTACACAGCACATGAGCAAGATCGGCTCTATCATCAAGCGCGGTTCTTAGAAGACCATGTTTTTGATGGCGTCGATTTCTCAGCGCAGAAACATATTATCGAAGTTGGCTGCGGGGTTGGCGCTCAAACGGAAATTCTGCGAGAACGCTTTCCAAAGCTAAAAATTTCGGGCGTCGACGCATCCGAGGCTCAAATCAAACGAGCCAGCAAACACTTAGCACCATCGATTAAAAGTGGGCATGTTCGTCTCGAAGTCGCAGACGCATCGGCTTTACCATTTGCCGACGATTCTTTTGACGGCGCTTTTATTACTTGGTTTCTTGAACATGTCGCCGACCCTATTGGCATCCTTAAGGATGTACAGCGAACCATGAAACACGGGGGCGTCATCTACTGTAACGAGGTCTTGAATAATAGCTTTTTTATTCATCCTTACAGCCCTGCCACACTCCAATATTGGTTTGCATTTAACGATCACCAGTGGAATCTAAAAGGCGATCCTTACGTGGGTGCAAAGCTTGGTAACTATCTCCAAGCGGCTGGCTTCGGCGAGATCGTCACCACCTTCTCCTACTGGCATCTCGACAATCGCCAGCCCAAATTGCGTGGACGATTTTTTGACTACTGGACGGACTTGCTTCTATCGGGCGCGCCGGAACTTGAAAAAGCTGGAAAAGTCTCTCACGACCTAATTGTCGAAATGACGTCAGAACTTGCCAAGCTAAAAGAAGACCCAAATTCGGCATTTTTCTTAGGATTTATGAAGGCGCGTGGAGTTGTTCTGTAAAATGCTGTAATAATCCAAGGCGACTGCTTCGCAATCTAGCGGGCAAACAAAAACTTGTCGCTCTAAAAGATCAACCCTTCGATGCCGACGCATATTTTAAGAATCGAAATTTTAGATAAATTTTTTATTTTTTTACAAACCCCATCCCACTATGAATCCAAAACCAGTCGTTCCAAAAATTGTGGAAGTCTTATTTTGACGGCCTTGAACTTCAAAATAGGAAGCCTTAAGTCCCAGTCTTAGACCAGAATCGAACATATACGGAGCCACAAACTCAAACATTTGGGCTCCATATGATTGCAGATTTTGTTTACCTTCAGCAACTGAAACCATTCCCGTGCCACCACCGATACAAATATCGACTGATGAATGCGCGGCATAGCAAATACCTAGGGTAGGCATACGAAGGGTGGAGATATTTAATGACGCATTTTCAGTAAATGGGAACGAATTTCCGGACGCGGTGACGTCATATATGGTTGTGCTATCAAACACGCCAATATATGGAACGACTTGACTGGAGACCCTACGAAAATAAGCTGTCAGAGCAAATCCGTACATTTTTGATTCTGACGAAGACGATAAATCGCCGGAAATTTTTGCCTTCCCTAAAAATAAATCCAAGGCCAATAGATGTTTGCCCTTGGATTCAATAATCGCATTCTTTGACGGCTCTATTTTTTCTTCAGCTTTAACTTTGCCCGCAAACAAAAAAATAGAAATGAGTAGAAAAATATTTACATTCATTTATATCAACCCTTACCTAAAAGATAATAAACCCAAGCGCATCAAAAATTCACTTTAACCGCACATCAAAGTGCCCGCGGGCCGGAAAACCCCTGACGATCAGATCCGAAGGACTGACGTTGATATCAGCAATAAACTTTGAGAATGTCTGCTCAACATGGGGATGAACTTCTTTGGCGAGGATGCCGACGCCTTCTTCCGAATGATTCCCTCGACCAGTAATGATCCGAACTCGTTTGACGCGTCCGTCATCTAGAATGGCATTCATCGCCCGGTCTACAGCCGACAGCGCTTCAGATAGCCGCATGCCATGAAGGTC
>CAZUYQ010000079.1:0-5250 GCA_964624705.1 uncultured Polynucleobacter sp. | reverse complement strand
AATTCTTTCGCGCGATGGAATTTTGCTGCATCGGTCATCGACCCGTAGGGATCATTGGCTTTTTTCTGTGACGCCGCGACCTCGTCGGGATCTTCATCCAACCATTCGGGTTCTGGCGCTTTAGGGTACTTTGCCAAGCTTATTCCACCTTTTCTAAGCGACATCAATACAACGCCACGCTATACTTTGGCCATCTATGAATCTATTTTACCGCATTGTTGGCGACAAAATTATTTTTTTCGGGCCTGGGACCTACCATAAACGGGACGCGCTGAAGGCGCAGGGGGCTAGGTTTAATGGCGCCGACAAATCCTGGGTAGTTTCCCACTCGGACGCAACCCTCGAACTCGTAAAAACCATCGGCGCACGACTTCTGGGCGATTCCTCGGACGCACTACCAATGCCGGCGAGCCCCTTGTCGGCCCATGCTGAGACTCCGCATAAAATTTCCAATCTCGAACCCTCTCCCACGTCTTCTACGGAAGCCGGTGGTCTGACTGTTTCGCAGCTCATGATGGAAGCTCAAAGAGCTATTGCCACGGCTTTCCCAAACCCAGTTTGGGTGGTGGGCGAGATTCAAAATATCTCAAAACGCGGCGAGCACTACTTCTTAGATATCGCAGAAGCTAAAGAAGGCTCTCATGCCACGGCAACAGTCACGGTAAAGGCAAATATTTGGGGTTCGAGCATCAAATGGCTCGAAAAAAAGCACACTAAAGAACGCCTTGCTGATGTCCTGGTCGATGGTACGAAGATCCGCTTCCTGTGCCGCGTGAGTCTTTATAAAGACCGCGGAAGTCTCAGTGTTACGATTGAAGATATTGATCCGGCTTATAGCCAAGGAGCTCTAGCCTTAGCGCGGGCAGAACTTCTAAAGAAGCTTCGTACACAAGGCTTAGATCGCAAGAACAAGTCTTTAACGATACCTGCATTCCCGTTCCGCGTGGCCCTTATTTCTGCTGCTACCAGCCGAGCGCATACAGACTTCGAACATCAGCTAGTTCAATCAGGGCAATTCCCTGGCGTTATGATTTTTATCCCCTGTCCGATGCAAGGCGACCGTGTTCCTAAAGCTGTCGTCAAATCGATTGCCCTTGCGACCGAGCAGAACGTCGATCTTATTGTGATCTCCCGTGGCGGCGGCAGTGCTGCCGACCTTCGCTGGTTTGACGGTGAAGAAGTAGCTTTAGCGATCGCTCATTGTCCGATTCCGGTTATAGCCGCCATTGGTCACCACGATGATACCTGCGTCGCCGAAGAAATCGCGCATACCAGGCAGAAGACACCAACCGCAGCAGCGGAATTTGTTCTTGAGATCTTTCGAAATACCCGGACTCAGATCAACGAGCAGGCCCATTGGCTTGCACGCACTCTCGACCGCACCATCACTGAATTTCAACGCACGATGTCGCATGTAAGCGAGCGCTTGGGCAATGCTATTGGAATGTTTTTTTCGCGGCATTTCGAACGTCTGCAATTCCTTATTTTAAATCTCAATCGCGGCGTCGAACTTACCGTCGAACGTCAACGCAGTTCGCTGGAACGATATTCAGCAAGCTTAGCTCACGCCGCTTTACAAGGTATTCAAAAGCAAGAGCATCTTCTTTTTCAGCAGTCCGGCCATCTCTATGACGGTGCTAAAAACGCTTTAAACAAAGCCTCCGAGCACCTGCATGGATTGCAAAACGAGCTGACTCGAATTGACCCGCAACCGTGGCTTAACACCGGATGGACCCAGCTTAGTCGCAAAGGTAGACCACTTAAAACAGTCCGTGACTTTAAACCGGGCGATGAAGTGCAGGCCAGGTTACGGGACGGACTTATGACCTTATCTGTGACGACCATTAAACCAAAAGCAAATGATCTAGATCAAAAAACATTAGCCACTGAGAACCCCTTAAAAAGTGAGACGCCGTCATGAGCAAGAAATTAAAAGAAAAAGAAACTGACCAAGACAAAGAAAAAGAAAGCCAATCCTATCAGCAAATGCTCGAGGAAGTGGACGGCATCGTTCGCTCTGTAAGTGGCGGCCCCCTTGATTTAGATGAAGTGGTTTCGCGAGTCGAACGCGGCTATAAACTTATCAAGCAAATGCGTGAGCGGCTCGATAACACCAAGAGCAAAGTCGAACGATTGCGCACTGAATTCGAAAATGACGCTGTGCCAGCAAAAGAGGAGGAAAAACCTCGAGCAAAAGCAGCAGCCGCCACACCTCCGCCAGTTGAAGACGATGAGGACGATACCCCGTTTTGAAATGTTTTGATTCATAGCTCATATTAACTTAGCGACAAGGATTCCCGTTATGTCTAAAGCTCCTCAAACTGCCATCACCCCAACCCGCAACGATGACTATCCTGAGTGGTACCAACAGGTCATTAAGGCTGCAGACCTTGCAGAAAATTCTGTAACACGAGGCTGCATGGTGATCAAACCCTGGGGCTATGCTATTTGGGAAAACATGCAGCAGGTCCTGGATAAAAAATTCAAGCAAACGGGCCACGTGAACGCTTATTTCCCTTTGTTAATACCGATGAGTTTTCTGGAAAAAGAAGCTGAGCATATCGAGGGTTTTGCAAAAGAATGCGCCGTCGTGACTCATCACCGCCTCGAGGCATCACCAGAGGGTGGCCTTCGTCCGGCTGGCGAACTGGAAGAACCGTTTGTGATTCGCCCAACGTCGGAAACGATCATCGGAGCTTCGTATGCAAAATGGGTACAAAGCTACCGCGATCTACCGATTTTGATCAATCAGTGGGCCAACGTGATGCGCTGGGAAATGCGGACCAGAATGTTTCTACGGACTGCTGAATTCTTGTGGCAAGAGGGTCATACCGCCCATGCGACCGCGGACGAAGCGGTCGAAGAAACCATGAAGATGCTCGATGTCTACGAATGGTTTGCCCATGAATTTATGGCTATGCCGGTGATTAAGGGCGAAAAAACTCCTGGCGAGAAATTTCCAGGTGCTGTGAACACCTATACGATCGAAGCGATGATGCAAGACGGCAAAGCCTTGCAAGCAGGAACGAGTCACTTTCTCGGACAGAATTTTGCAAAAGGTTCTGGTATTAAATTTCAAACTAAAGAAGGCAACGAAGAATTTGCTTGGACGACTTCATGGGGTGTTAGCACTAGGCTCATTGGCGGCCTGATCATGACTCACTCCGATGATGATGGCCTCATTTGTCCACCGCGCCTGGCTCCTAAGCACGTCGTGATTTTACCGATTTATCGCAACGACGAAGAAAAATCCCAAGTCCTCGCCTACTGCCAAAAAGTCAAAGCTGAGCTTGAAACCAAGGTCTACTACGGTTCCGAGCTTCGCGTTGATATTGACGACCGTGATCTCCGCGGCGGCGAAAAAGCATGGCAGCATATCAAGAAAGGTACGCCGATTAGAGCGGAAGTCGGACCACGGGATATGGCCTCGGACAGTTTATTTGTGGCGCGCCGCGATAAAGGTATCAAAGAAAAAGCGGGTATTTCTCGCACTGACTTTGTCGCTAACATCTGCGCGACTCTCGATGACATGCACAAGAATCTCTTTGACCGAGCACTTGCTTTACGAGAAGCCAAGACCAAAGAGTTCACGGATTTCCAAGAATTCGCCAAATGGTTTACACCAAAGAACGAAGGTAAGCCCGAAATTCACGGTGGTTTTGCAGTAGCTCATTGGTCCGCAGCCGCCGAAGATCAGGCTGCTATCAACGAAAAATTAAGTGCTTTAAAAGTCACTCCACGCTGCATTCCACTTGCCTTTGAGAAGAAACCAGGCAAATGCCTTTTCACGGGCAAAGCAACCGATGTACGTGTGATTTTTGGAAAGAATTACTAGGTCCGTACCACAAATCTCTCTGCAATCACGCGCGAGCGCTTTGCAGAAAGCAGCATCGTCCTGGCTATGAAAGTATTCGGGACGATTTTTTGCATGAGCAATAAAAAATTCATTCATTTTAGATGCTACAAGAACAGCATTTTCCATAAGAATATTCCATTTCAAAAATTGGTACTATCATGTCGATTTTTTAGAAGTACTGCTGAAATGGATTCGATTGAACCTTTCCTGTAGTTACGTTAGAATCACGCCACAATTTTACATCTTCAACGCAAAGGAGAACACGGCATGGCATCAACCAATTCCGGACGAGAGCGTGTATTTCAGTTGAAAGACGCACTCACCTACGACGACGTTCTGATCATTCCCCGCCACTCCCTCGTTCTGCCTCACGAAACTGATCTCACCTCGCAATTTTCTCGAAATCTCAGCTTAAAAACCCCGCTTGTCGCTGCGGCGATGGATACGGTTACGGAATCTGCGACGGCCATTACAATGGCTCAGGCTGGTGGCATTGGTATTATTCATAAAAACATGACTGTTGATGAACAAGCTCGCGAAGTTCGCAAGGTCAAAAAAAGCGAGTCTGGTATGGTCACAGACCCTGTGACGGTGGCTCCCGATCAGACCGTCGGCGATGTCATTGCCATTATGCAGCGTTTGAAATTTAGCGGCTTTCCAGTTGTAAAAAATGGCGCGCTGGTTGGTATTGTGACAGGCCGAGACATCCGATTTGAAACTGATCTCAAAAGACCGGTCCATGAAGTCATGACCGCAAAAGTCATGACCGCCGAACTCGGCACCTCACCCCAGGAAGCCGTTGCAAAGATGCACAGACATCGCATCGAAAAACTTCCTGTCATCGGTAAAGATGGCAAAACCTTGGTGGGCATGTTCACCGTGCGCGATATCTTGAAGACTCAGGAAAACCCCAGCGCCACCAAAGACAGTGCCGGTCGCCTGGTGGTCGGTGCTGCTATCGGCGCCGGAGGTGACTATATGGAACGAGCGAGTGCTTTATTAGATGCTGGCGTGGATGTTCTCATCGTCGATACGGCTCACGGTCATAGTCAAGGCGTTCTGGATGCCGTCCGCAATGTTCGTCAAACCTTCAAATCAAAAAACTTTCAATTGATTGGCGGCAATGTTGCGACTGCTGACGCAACCCTTGCCCTAATCGAATGCGGTGTGGACGGCGTAAAAGTCGGAATAGGCCCTGGATCCATCTGCACGACAAGAATTGTCGCTGGGATTGGCGTCCCGCAGTTTACGGCGGTCCTCGACTGCGCAAATGCAGCCCGAAAACACGGCGTCCCTGTTATTGCCGACGGTGGTGTGAAGTTCTCAGGCGATGTCGTTAAGGCATTAGCTGCAGGTGCAGGCAGCGTGATGATTGGTAGCCTCTTCGCGGGTAC
>CAZUYQ010000078.1:13253-23612 GCA_964624705.1 uncultured Polynucleobacter sp. | reverse complement strand
TGTCGAAGGCAATCCTTTAACCTCATTGAATGTCCTTGGGTCGCTCGCGAATATAGATGCATTAAATTTACGAGCCACCAAGATCGACACTATCAGCGAACTCGCAAACTCTAAAAAGCTTCGCTGGCTTGATATACGCGAAACGCCCATCAGCGATATTCGCATGTTGGGCGTCCTGCGTGATCTACAGTATTTATACATCTCTGGTAGCCAAGTTGACACGATTCCAGAAGAGGTCCGTGCTCTCCAGACAGAACATCTGAACAGCAAAGGTAAGTGGATCAAACTAAAGTTGGAATCAAATCTCTAGTTTGCTTCCATCTCAATCATCGGTTGTGTTGTCTTCGTGAGTTCCTCACCAACCGCGAACGTTGTCGGACGTTTTTCGGCCGTGGTGCCGATCTCTTCTGAGGAATAGTAATTCCCCAAGGTTAACTTGCCATCGACGAGACCAACAATTGTGAACGGCTTGATACTTGCAGTATAAAGATAATCACATCCTGCAATGTCTTTGACATCGGTCATGCCGCCTAGGTCATAAGTTTTGACACCACAAGTGCCTTTCCCTGCATTGAGATTGCCAACAGCTTGCTCAGAGAGTGCACCGATATGAACAGAATCGATGACATAGTTCAGGTTCGAGCCGCTTTTGTCCGCACCAGGTGAAAGCTCATAAGATCCATTTAAAAGTAACAATTTTTCCATGGACTCCGGCTTACAATCGCTTGTGCTAAAGCTCGCAACTGTAACGAACAACCTATTATCTTTGAATTGAACTTGGTGGCGTGCATAATCGAGCGCAAAAAGACCTGACGATGGTTTTGCACAAGACGAAACCCAGTAGCCTTGAAGATCGGTTGCATTGGTCGCTACAATCTCCGCAGAGTTCGGAGTCGGAACACCAGCAGGAACTGGCACTGGCAAAGAACCGCCAGCAGAGTCTTTTGCTTTGCCGCACGATAGAACTGCAGCTGGGATGAGTGTTGAGAGGATGACTAGTTTAGCAGGTAAATTTCTGACGTTTTTCATTTTTTGTCTCCGAATTTAAGGTTTGGGTCAACTGACCAGCCGCCTTATAGCCTGGAGCATGACAATAAAAAAACCGCAAAACCTTCAGACCACGCAAGTTCCGTTCGGGATTGTTCGGGACGGCTTCATGATTTTAAAGGAGAGAGAAGGAGTCGGATCCAACCCGACTTAACCGGGCCTCCACCCGGTTATGAGCCCGACGCACCACAATTTGTATGTTTTTAGATTTATTACAGAAGCGTTGACTATCAATCATTTGAAGAGATTTTTGATCCATCCTGAGTAACATCGATTCACATGTGCCGACGCCCACTGGCTGCAACCACAACGGATTACAGGTAGTCATTTTGCATACCTTTCCGTTCGCTCCACACAGAAATTCTACTGTATCGGATAAATCTGAAGATTAAGACGCACCACCATATCACCGTCATCGGTCTCGAGACCGAGGCGGAGGTCTTCCGTATTTTGTCGCACGCGCGGTAGATACTCAGTAAGGGCAGACTTTTTAACGCTGATATTAATCGATTCAAAAAGCGCGCACTCTGGATGCTCATACCATTTGTCCATGCTTTGGATACCGTTCTTAAATGCGAGTTTTAGGTAATCTATCTGCGAAAACAACTCACCTCCAAAATTAACCTGAGCATTGCTAACCCTGTATTGCTCTCCTTCCATCTCGATCAATTTCAAGTCTTTCAGCAAAAGAATAGCACGATGAACGTCCGATATGGATCGTGACGCGAAGTAGTCAACGAGATCTTGCATCGTCGGTCGATTTTGGAACAAGCCAAATGCACAAAATACTTCAAGAGCTAAGAAAAACTGAACGGTATCTGGAGCGATGGTGCGCTGTTCGATCATCAGGGCTTTTTTAAGAACCGGGAGTCGCTTTGCCAGCGTCATGGCGCGCGCTTGGTCTTTTTGGTTGTCGATCTCAATAAGTGTTTTTAAATACCTTGCGGCAGCGCCTTTGAGTCCGAATGCGCGAATGACTCCTGGTCGATATTTTATGTTGAGGCGACGTTTCCCATGTATCACGTCAGATAGGTAGCCTTGGGAAGTGATCCCCGCCTTTTTGCAAATATAAGGAATAGAATAGCGAGGATTTGTTTTTTTGAAGCTTAAATAGAGGTTTTTGATGGCGTCCGACGAGTTTTCGGCTGCTTGTAAGGCGGTGATGATGTGTTGGGGGGTGGGGTCTCGGGCGTCGAATGTGGTGAATGCCATCAGCCGGGGTCCTTTTAATAGTCAATCATATCCAAATCTTAGGCAATCCTTTCGCAAATTTGCTGGAAATGCGAAAGATATTTTAATCATTAGTAGCTGTAATCTCTATAATTTTATAGAAAAACTTGCTATAAAATTTTCCATCAAGACATGCTCAATTCTTGAGCATGCTAGTAGATGATGGAACAAAGGTGAGACCATGAAAATACAAATGATGTCAGCGTTCGTAGTGATGAGCTTAACTGTAAGCTGTGGACAACAAAACGATGCGTCGAGCACGCTAGAAGCGGCGGAAGCTGGAACGGTATATATTGCGGTTGTTAAACAGGTGGCGCAAACGTCTGCGTGCGCAAAGCGCGTAGCTGCAATCGCAGGTGTAACGCTTAAAGGAGTGTTGCCTGCAGTAGGCGCGATCTCATTTAACGCCAGTAGAAGTGGCAGCGATAAGGTTGCGATGCTGAGTTGTATTTCTTCGGTTGAAAAAGAAGCCACAGCAGATGCCAGCGCTCCCAGGGCGAAATCTACTTTATATAATGCAGTTATAAAAGATGCTCCTGATATAGCGGCGGCTACGACTCAATGTGCTCAAAAGATGATGAGCATTCCAGGAGTCGTGATCACACAAGTTTTGAATGCTTTAGGTGTGGTTAGCTTTAACGCGAATGTGTCTGCAAGCCAACGCGTGCAGGCGCTTAGCTGTGTCCTGTCGGTCGAAAAAGATGAGGAAGTGCATGGCAATCCTTCGACGCGGATTGGCAACTAATCCCACTATTTTTCTGTCTAGACTTATGGCACGCCGCGATTCTCGTAGTTATGCATTAGCATTTTGAGGCGTGTCACAAAAACATCCTGGTATTGATTTTCTTTTTGCCGAGTTAAAGAAAAATGTCGAGAAACCACCAGCTTTATTAATCACGGGGTGAAAAGCGGGATGGCCCTTCGGTAGAGAATAGAGGATCAGATTTACCGGACCTGGGCGAATTCGCCGTAATACTCATGAGACCTTGAATATTAATGACGACGTCAAACGCATCATGGGACGCTAAAACATCATCAAACTGCTCATAAAGCTGGTCGCAGCGGCCGGGCAGTAAAGACCCCGGTCGTCGACTATGGTCATATCGAATATGATTTGTGAGCTGCTTGGACGAAAGTGCAGATTTGGCGGAGACACCGCGTTTCCCGCGAATCAATTCACTAAGACGAGCGGTAGTCCAGTCCAACTCTTCGGCAAAAACACGTTGGCTTACCCCCTTAGGAACCAAAAATTCCTCTAAAAGCATTTCTCCAGGATGAATTGGATTTTTAGATCTCATAAAATCAACATTCCTTAATTATGGTAGTCAACAACCTTAACATCGGATGCTTCTGAATGTTCCCAGGCAAACACCACCCGCCATTGATCGTTGATACGAATCGAGTGATATCCCTTTAAATCCCTGCGCAGCGCTTCCAATCTGTGGTGTTTTAGGTTTTTACATCTGTCGCAAGCATTGCGACACTTTGTCGCAACATCTGTTGTTGAGACTCCCAGGTTGATGTAAATATAAATACATCAAGAACGTGGAGTCTCAATTTTATGTCGTCAGGCCCGGTAGAGATCCTTTCAAATGAGTTTGCGACGCGGCAGCGACGCAATAAGCACTATTCTCTCCGATCCTTTGCGCGTGATTTGAATATTCATCCCGGTACACTTTCAAGTGTTATTTCGGGCAAACGCCGGCTTCCTCAGGCAGCAATTGACAAGGTAGCCAAAGCACTTAACTTGTCGCCGATGGCAACGCGAGCTTTATCTGGACACATTCAAATTAGTTCCGAAGTCATACATGCTGATCGCGAAAAACTAGAAGATGATGAACGTTATTTTGAGATAATTTCTGAGTGGGAGCATTTTGCCTTACTTTCTCTGCTCGATACGAAAGATTTCAAAAATGATGTGGAATGGATCAGTGCTAGATTGGCCATTGGTCCTATTAGGGCTCAGGTCATTGTTGATCGATTGACGGCTGCTGGGTTTATTTTGATAGATGCAGAAACAGGCCGTTGGATAAAAGTATTTCCCCGGATTGCTACTTCAGATGGTATTCGTTCAGCGGCTTTGCGCAAAGCTCACATGGACGAGCTAGATATTGCTAAAGAAAAACTTCTCAGTACGGAAATGGAACTTCGTGATTTCTCGTCCATGACGATGGCCTGCAGTCCGAAAACATTACCGGCTATGCGAGAGCTGATCCGCAGATTTCGCAAAGAAGCAGAATTTTTGGCAGAGGAAGAATCTCCTACGGAGGTCTTCCAAGTTTGTATTCAGTTGTTTCCGTTGACGCAAATTACCAAACAGATTTAAGGAGCATGAAACAGTATGAGATTATTTGGCAGAAATGTTCTATTGCGTAAGAAACCAGTGCTGATGATTTTTGCGCTCGGTATTGGTGTAACGGCTTGTGGAAGTAAGAGTGAACATCAAGCTTTATCACCGTCTCGGGCGACTATTGGAACATCAGGCCTTGGTGGTCCCCAGGATTTTCTAACAGGATTGGCTGGAGGCGATAAAGGTAATGGTGGAGATGCAGTTGTTTGTTTTTCAGATTCAACTGTGCAAGAGCAAGTTCGCCTGGAGCTTTTTAGAAATCAAGCGGGTGGAACGAATTCAAATCCGTTTGCAAAACCAGAAACAATGAGAGTCGTATCTTCTGTAGAGCTTTTAGATCTTTATGAGTACAAGCTACCAAATGGCTTTCCACCGAAGCGCCGCGAGGTTATGAAAGTTGATGGCACGTTTCAGGAAACGGTTCCTGCAATCTTTTCGAGACTTGAAAAAAAATCAGCGTTTGCGACGACGCTACGAGATGTCTATAAAACTATACCGCTCAATCACTGGCACGCCTCTCCGGGCGTGGTAGAAATAAACGACTCGTCTCAAGCCTTTTTATTGCCTTCGGAATGCTTACTGATTCAGGTGGCAGCGAGGATCAGTGATCAAGTCTATTACGACGAGCATCTTTGGAACAAGATGGATGAGCTGAATCACACGGCTCTCGTGTTGCATGAACTGATTTACAAGATAGCAGTAGACCATGGCGATAATAATTCTCAGAAGGCCAGGCAGATTGTGGGTCTTGCGATGTCAAAAGATGAATTTGAGCAATTTGATGCTTATCAGGTTTATAAAAAATTGGCACCTCTCGGGAGCTTCTTTTCCAACTGGAATATCGAAGGTAATCAAGTTCAAGTACAACGTGTGGTAAGTGAAAGTGATCAAACAGGCATTCCTAATAGATTGATTGTAACTCCGGCTGCTATCACCATTCGTGGTACTTTATGGAACCTCAGAACCGATGACCGATCTCAACCAAATATTGAGACAGATCATAGTGGACATTTGACCAGGATATATGGTGCACCACAAAATTCAAAAATAATAAAATTTGCAGTCCCCGGCTTTATAACTTTTGAAAATGGTCAAATCACAAAATTGATTTTTGGTCAGGATCAAACCGTCGAAGTTGAAATTAATGGCCGAAAATGGAATTCGGTGAATAGTGCTTCCATTATTAACGAGAAACTTCGGCAGATCGTGGGGACAACCTTAATTAGTAATAATATGGGACGAATCACAACTAGCGGGAATACAACGTTGGATGAAAGTGGTCAAGCAATCTTATGGGCAGAATACGGCACCTTTCCGTTTGGAAAGAAAATCCAGGTAAACTCAACAGATTTAAAGTTTGATAAAGATGGTCAATTAATTCAAGCCAAGAACGTTCAATGCACGGACACGCCCTGCAATCATGCCTCAGACGAAGTGGAATTAAGTAACGGCATGTTTTTTTATACAAACAAGGACGATTTTGAGTTTTATCCAAATGGAGAGGTTGCACGGATTGAATTCGCAGCAACCACAAATAGTTCATTTTGGTTTGGTAGTGTTAGACCTGAAATGTGGTTCCACAATGTGGTGACAGTAGAGTTGGAACCAGGACTGAAATTTAAGCGAGCTAAATTTGATGCCAATGGAATCGTCCATCAAGGGACAGAGCCGCGAGATTTGCGAGTTCCTAATAAATGGGTTCGTCTTTCGGATAATGGACAGGTAATTATTGAGGATTGATTTCATTCTTAAGATGGCTGGCGCATCGAAAATCATCGCGGCCATGAATACCAAGGCGCAGTTGCGGAATTCTCAAAAGCAAAGGTCAACCGCAACGACTGTTGGAACAGCGACGCTTTATGGTAATCACGCCGATCCTAGCGCAACCGCAATGACGCCGCTTGTGGCAAATCGTAGTGGCGACTGGCTCTTTGCGTTGGAAACCATACCAAATGCAAATCAACGAGAAATTTGGGCAAGAAAAAATCAAGGGGAGTAATCTCCTCAAGTTTGGAACACGTTAATGATGTGACGATCGATTTTACTTCCGCTTATTCAAACCCGGATATTGCTATTGATAAGGCCGGTAACATGGCGGTTCTATGGCGAGATAAGCCTAGTAGAAATGCCTATATCTCAATGCACGCAAGTATTTGTAGTACCTCTTGTAGCAGCTGGTCTGCGTCTCAAAAAATTTCCGGCACATCCGACCTAGTCGATGGCGCTAACTCGTATCACAGCGTCAAAGGAAAACTACACGGAAGCGGCTTCTACGCCGCATGGGTTCAATACGATACAGGGGCCTATAGTGGAATTAAAACAGTTTGGGGCTCGGAATATATCGTGGGCACTGGCTGGACGACACCGGAAGTCATTCAAACAGATAGAACACAAGATGCACAGTATCCCATCGTAGGTTTTGACGATGCCGATAATCCCATCGTTGCATATTACCAATTTGGTGGTGCGGGCAATGCAATACGTACAACAAGTTTTTTGGCGCTGTGTTCCGGTAGACTGCCTAATTCGGACTGCTGCTTCAAACGTGTTTTGCAAATCCAGCTCCACCATTCCCCGAGCGAGAGCTATTTGACTTAGCGCTCCTTCGAAGCTACTATTACCCGTATCGCAGCATGAATTGCGGCTGTTACGTTTGGCTAAAACTTTAACATTTAGAACTTGCATCCATAAAACTATGCAGGTCTAGTCGGCGCACAAAGGAATGGACATGTACCTGAAATCCGTCAATCGAACAACTCACGCCATGACTCTATTTTTCTGTCTAATCTCTGCGGCGCCAATCATGGCGGGCAGTCTGCCTCCGATTTCTGGCGAAGAAAAAGCTATCCTGATGTACCTCCTCCGATCACGCGTAACCACGCAACCAAAGTCATTGTTGATCTTGAATCGAAAGAAGTTCAGCTGCGACTTGCCGACGACGTAAAATATACATTTTGGACCTTTGGCGGTAGAGTGCCCGGCAAATTCATCCGAATTCGGGAGGGTGATCTTGTGGAGTTTCATCTCCATAATCACCCGTCCAGCAAGATGCCACACAATATTGATCTTCACGCCGTGACTGGGCCAGGTGGCGGGGCCGCTTCGTCTTTCACCTCACCCGGCCACTCGTCGGTATTTTCATTTCGAGCGCTAAATCCTGGCCTGTATGTTTATCATTGCGCAACCGCGCCTGTCGGAATGCACATTGCCAATGGTATGTATGGCCTTATTCTCGTGCAGCCAAAGGAAGGATTCCCTAAAGTCGACCGAGAACTCTATATTATGCAAAGCGAATTCTACACAAAAGGCAAGTATGCCCAACCAGGACTACAGCCATTCAGCATGGAAAAAGCTATTCAAGAGAAACCCGACTACGTGGTTTTTAATGGCTCCGTAGGATCTTTAAATGGCGACAATGCCATCAAAGCAAAGACCGGCGAAACTCTGCGACTCTTTGTGGGCAACGGCGGACCGGGGCTTATTTCATCGTTTCACGTCATTGGCGAAATATTCGATCAAGTTTACACGGAAGGCGGCGCCGTTCCGAATCAAAAACATGTTCAGACGACACTTATTCCCGCGGGTGGATCAGCGATTGCCGAGTTGAAAATAGATGTTCCAGGAACCTACATCCTTGTTGATCACTCGATCTTTCGTGCATTTAACAAGGGCGCACTCGCACAGATCAAAGCAGATGGCGCCGAACAAAAGGAAATTTATTCAGGCAAGGAACGAGATGAAATTTACTTACCCGAAGGTGGAAATATCCAAAACATTACAGCATCCGCTCCACCCGTCCCCGCTGCTAAAAACAAAGCCGAACGAATCGAATTTGGCAATCGAGTCTTTAAACAAAACTGCGTGGCTTGCCATCAGGCCGAGGGTCAAGGCATTGACGGCGCATTTCCGCCAGTCGCGAAATCAGACTATATTAAAAATAATAAGAAGCGCGCGATCGAAGCCGTGGTTCATGGCCTAACAGGCAAAGTTATCGTGAACGGAAAAGAATTTAACGGCGTCATGCCAGCTTGGGAACTGTCGGACGAGGACGTCGCAAATGTTCTAACGTTTGTTTACAACAGTTGGGGAAATGACGGAACAATTGTTACGACGGACGACGTCAAAGCAGTAAGGAAGTCGTCGCCCAAAAAACCACTGAGTCCGGAGTGAAGTCATTGCCGCGAGTGATAACCCGATTGGCGCTGTTGTTATTGATTGGAAGCACACTTGCGAGTGCCAAGACGATCTGGGTGACGATTATCGGCCACTATTTTCACCCAGCGAGATCGACTCAAAAGTCATCTTGGGGCCGCAATTCGGAAAACAAAGCACGGATCTCATCGGCAAAGACAAATCACCACCGACCACCCACGTCGAACAATTCAGTTTGCAAAAAGATCCGGTTACGAACGAGGACTTTTTGAAGTTCGTCATTAAAAATCCTGAGTGGCAGAAAAGTCGCGTCAAAGAGATATTTTCCGACAAACTGTATCTTCACCACTGGCGTGGGCCGCAAGACATTGGTGATTCTAGGCTCTCAAAGCAACCCGTGGTCAATGTTTCGTGGTTTGCAGCACGCGCCTATTGTAAGTGGCTCGGTGAAGCCAGGCTGCCAACTTCGGATGAGTGGGAATACGTCATAAGCAAAGATGACCCTGATAAAAGAGATCAAACTATATTGGAATGGTACTCAAAACCGGCGGAACAGCAGAATGAATTTATAAATTCACACTATCTTGGAAAACTCGGCATTCGCGACATGGTGGGCAAGATTTGGGAATGGACACTGGACTTCAATTCCTATTTAGTTACCGGAGACTCGCGCGAGGACAGTAGTTTGTCGCGTTCAATGTTTTGCGGCGCTGGCTCCGTTGGTTCCGCAGATCCAAGTGCTTATGCCACATTTATGCGCCTGGCCTTTCGCTCAGGCCTGAAAGGTAATTATGATTTGCCCATTCTTGGGTTTCGCTGTGCGAGGGACAAATAAATTATGACATTCTGGAGTGGCATTTTAACTACGATGTTTTTCGCCGTCTCAACTCCGGCGCTATCAGCTGAAAATGCTTACCCAGACCAATCAATTTTTCATTTAAAAGGGGGCTGGAAGACGTCCGAGGGCCGGGAAGCGCCACTATCGGCACTCGCGGGAAAGACCCTTGTTGTGGCTCTCGTCTATACGTCCTGCCAGTTTTCATGTCCACTTATCATTCAAGAGATGGAGCGCGTGCGAAAACAAGTTAAAGACACCCCCGTTGATGCAACTAGGTACGTGCTGGTTAGCATGGATCCTTCGCGGGACACGCCAGATGTGCTTCGATCCTTCGCCAAGAAAAGAAAATTAGATGCTGACCGCTGGATTCTGCTGACCGCTGCCTCCGAAGACCAAGTCAGGGAGTTTTCGACCGTGATTGGGGTTAACTATAAAAAAGTCGGCAATGATTTTGCTCATTCGAATTTAATCACGGTTATTGATAGAAATGGTGTCATCAAATTTTCTAAGCCATCTCTTGGACAGCAAATTGCTGAGACGGCTCAAGCCATTGCTAAAGCCTCTGCAGAGATTCGGTCGAAGTAATGAGTAACGGTAATTTAACAACAATCCCCACGACAATGGAAAAGGATCCGTTCCGCGTTTTTTTTCCACTGGGAACTGCGCTCGCAATTCTAGGAGTCTTGCCCTGGACCACGCAAGTTTTTAGCGCGTCGAACTACCCAGCAGCATTTCACAAGGC
>CAZUYQ010000078.1:7700-13243 GCA_964624705.1 uncultured Polynucleobacter sp. | reverse complement strand
GGATTTCTTATGACTGCTATTCCTCGGTTTACGTCTAGTGCCTTTGCGACACGCGGCGAAATTGGAGTCGTGTTTTGCACAATTTTTGTGGGTTCCGCCGCGGCTTTTATTGGATCGCCGGTCTGGAGCCACCTTGCAGCGGTTGCCGCTCTTTTGTTTTTAACATTATTTGGTTTACGGCGTTTCTTGAAACGTCAAGCAAATCCACCGTTTACTTTTATCTTCGTTGGTTTTGGAATTTTACTGTGGACTCTATCGAACGGCTTTCTCTTTCTTGCCGCGCAGGATTCAGCATTTGCAGAGCGCATCCGTATCTGGCAGGAACTTCATTCAACCGGTGCCGTCATGGCGATGGTGCTTGGGGTAGGTGGACGGCTGATCCCCGGGATTCTTGGTTGGCAGGCTATAGTGACAACTCAGCAAAAGCGCTACGAAGATGGCCCGTCTTTTATGGCAGCTGTGCCGGCGTCCATCTGGGCACTGCTCTGCCTATACCTATTTTCATTTGCACTATTGGATACGGTAGATATACGCATTTGCTTAGCGATGCGCACGTTTGTGATTTGCTATTTCGCGTTTCGCTTCTGGAAAATTCACCATTCACCCTTTGAGAGAACATACCTGACGTGGTGTATCTGGTTATCGTGCTGGTGTTTCGTGGCTGGGGCACTTCTGACTTTACTTTGGCCGCAGTATTATACTCATTTTCTTCATGTATCGCTCATTGCTGGTTTTAGTTTACTCACGATTTTAATCGCCACTAGAGTTACTTTGGCGCATGGAAACGAAGGAAAAGGTGTGGAGAAAACCTGGCGCGGCCTCTACATCCTTTCAGCTCTAATCACCATCGCTGCTATAACTCGTGCTATGGCCATTCTATGGCCGAGTCAATATCTTCATCTTTTAGGATATGCCGCTTTTACCTGGGTGTTCGGATTTGTGATTTGGGCATTCGCCATGATTCCAAAGATGTTTTCTGGGCTAAGATCTTCCAGAAAGTAACAGTCAATCTTTGGGATATTTACTTCGTAAGCGCTTAGCTTCAAGGCTTTCAAGAATTCTTCTTAAAGATATATAATAAATACATCTTTTATGATATAAACAACGTGTTAGCAGTACTCTGCAAATTTTGGAATTGAGGCTTACCGATCCAAATATTTTGATGAGAGTGCTTGAGGATGACACGTGCCAGCCTCAAGTCCCTCCTCCTCGCGAAAGGGGAACGTTTATGTATCGATCCATGATCTCAAAAATAAGTGTTTTCTTAGGAATCATCGTCGCGACATCGTTTGTCTTCGCATCTATTAGTTTCGCCGAAAACGAGGCGGAGGTGTGTCAGCTAAACGAACGTGCATTTGAGGCGCTATCTCTTTCAGACATCAAACTTAGCTTCTCGGAACACGATAATGGTTATGTGATCAGGGTTACGTCGACAAATCCTGCAAGAAAGGAAATCATACGTCGGATGGTTTTGGAGTTGCTGAAAGAAAAATCATTGGCGACGCATGAAGTAACAAACGGATATGGACTTGAGACTCGGTAGTTTTGCGAATCTCTCGATTTTATTCGGAATTCCTTGCCGGTTTCGGCGGTAGTCGCCTTTTATAGCAGTGGCGCAAACTCGTAACACACCTCCTGCATAAGGGGAAGTTATGATCTCGCCGGTCGCTCTATCTAAGTCGTCATTTGAATCCTCTCTTCTTAGCAGAGTTGACGCAATTTTCAAAACCTTTGCGTAGATAGTGGCCTGTGACGATTCCGCTTTTTCCCGAGGCCTCGCAAGTGATTGTCTCTCCTTTATTATTGGTAAGAGTTTGCTGATAGCTCGCACAGGCCGTAAGTGATGATACCAATGCTAGTAATACGATCTTCATCGAAAATTTCCGCGGTAATGATTATTGATCCGACCATTCGTGTGGCTCAAAAGAGCCGTCTTCATTGATGCAGCCGAGCTGCGCAACAGCTGATGGTGGTGTTGGCGACATTTTTGTACGTTTTAAAACGAGAGTATTTGCATCTCGTTTTATGACTAGCGTGTCTGCATCAGTCAATCTCCCAACTAAATTGCCCGGATTTCGTTTGGGACATGTGGTCGATGTTCGAAAAAATGAAAGTCGCTCATCCTTTAAAATATAAGTTCCCTTTGCTGCCATCATTCTTAGTGTATAGGGAGTACCGGGGCCGCTGGAGGTCACGAGTGCAACGAAGTTGTGGTATCTGCCTCCTGGAAGAAAATTCATACCGTAAATGAGCGCGCGGCGATTTGGAGGCGGCGCCTTCACTTCAATCCCCATGGACCACAGTGTATTGTCCAATGAGCCTGGGCTTTGCTCGGTGGCGGACGTGTCACTTGGCAAGGAATCAGAAGAATCTGACGTGGATGATGGCGGTTGTGATGGTGCCGGCGTAGATTGATGAGGTCTCGGGTTATTTTCGCTCGAGCCACACCCGCTGGTTATCAGAGTTAAGATAAGTACACTAAATGGCAAAAGAGAAACGTGTCTTCTCATGGCACCTCCTGAGGTACGAAAGTCAATAAAATTTCACAGAAACGTTTATTGGAGTTAATCAGTATAGTTCTACAAATTGCTGATCATGAATATCGAAGAAATAGAGGTTATTCATGACGGTCCCAATCGATTCAATCCCATCGGGCGTCGCTCTGATCCAGAGTTTTCGCCGGACCTTGCCGTCGAGTGACGTATAGGTTCCGGACATGTCGATTAATTTTTTTCGCCAAACAATCGGGACCGAGGTTGGGGCGATGGTAACACCATCGTGCGCATGCGGATTTAAAAATTTTGCTTGAGGAGGCAACCAGAATCGGATGACCGGTTCATCCTGTTTGTCATCTTCGCTATCTTCCAATGGTGCAGTTCCTATCAAATTAAATTGCAGCCCGTCTGAACTAGAATAGACATAGAGTGTGAAGTCTTTTATTTCCTCGCGAACGCATAGAACCGCCGGATCAAGTGCGTAAAATTGAACCGTTGGATAAAATAAGTGTTTAGCCCCCTCGACACGAACCCCGGACAGTGTATCATTGCAGCGACGAGGCGCATGAGTATCGGATCTAAAACGAAATATATTAAACAATGGCTTCTCACCCTCAAACAACCGCGAGCGTGACTCAAATAAGCCGCCTCGAGTAACTAAATCATGAACAAAACGTTCACCCATAATTTTAGGGCTGTCAGAATGAGGAAACCCAAATAAATGTCCCAATTCGTGCACAAACGTCTCAAATAGTCTCTGCCCAGAATCACCACTCCAGATATAGTCAACCAAGTTGGCAAAACCCAATGCACGTGGTCCACGTTCGGGAGCAACATACATAAAGCCTCGCCCGGCTAATGTTTCCAAATTATATTCAGTGCGAATGGTTAACGCAGCGAACAGCTTCATGTCGGGGAGTTGGCGGACTTGCTTATCTGTCAACACCCCCATTTGTAGTACCAGGTCTACATTTGGTTGATCGAGGTCGTTACCACATGATTGCCTGGTAAAAACTTGAGTTGCTAAATGAAAAGATTGACCGTTAATTGCAATTTTATTCACGGCCGTTTGAAACTGAGCACGCCAAAACCTGAGCGCTTTTTGGAACTGCTCATCGATTTGTTCCACATTCAGGCCGAAATTAGACTGGTCAATGGAAATGCAATAGCTGACGGTGGTTGTGTTGTCTAAGAACCACGGATTATGAGCATCAGCTATGAGCTCACCGCCTCCGCTCGTCCAACCCGCAAATGCTGAATGGGCATTAATAAACAGAATAAAACACATTAGTCGAATCATGCTCACCCCACGGAATGTTTGTCTGACAATGGTTTAGAGCTTGCCATTAACAATGTAAATAGATTATTTATTAACAACACATAATTCGTATCGTATTTGGAAACAAAATACCGTAATGATTGGAATACATAGATGTTTTTTGCCGAACATGATTATCGGAAACTTCTGCGCGAGAGCCTTTTAGCGCGCAAGGCTCGATTTGGTCGCAGGTACACGTTCGAAAAAATGGCGCAATCTTGCCGCGTCCAAAAAGCCTACCTGTCAAAAGTTCTAACAGGCAATGGTCATTTGAGTGAAGATCAAGCGTATCTCATCTGTGAATATCTTGGGTTTACGACACTCGAGCGAGACTTCATTCTTTTACTACTTGCGTTAGATCGGTGTTCTGTTATCTCACGGCAACGTGAGTTAAAAGCGAAACTTCAAAACATAAAAGATTTGGCAATGCAGACAGACTCGCATATTGACGCCGAACCATTGACAGACGAACGTTCGACCGAACTTTCGTCCTACTATTTATCGCCATTGATGCAAGTAGTGCATATGTTTTTAACGATTCCAAAATATGCAAAGAATATCGACGCCATTCAAAATTGCTTAAAGATTTCCAAGGAGCAACTTGAATCTTTAATCAAGGCTTTAGAGCGGATGCAGATAGTCTCTTTCACAGATCGGGGATATAAAGTGATTAGAGACAACCTTCACTTGTCGCCTAATTCGGAACTATTTGCCACGTACAGAACACTGCACCGCCTTCATGCAATGGAGCAGATTCCGCGGTGCGATAAAAACGAAACTTATAATTTTAGTGCGATTATTTCTTCGAGCGAAAAAGCCAGAAATTTTATTCAAGAAGGTTTTTTAGAACTCCTAAAGGGAGCGGAAAAAATGGTTCGGAATGAGCCAAATGAAGGCGTGTTTCAAATCAATTTCGATCTCTTTAACTGGAGCTCCAGTAACATACGCTAAAATGCACCTCTATTTTTTAGATGGTCTTTACCATCGTTTATGTTGTCTGGAGCCTCTTTGCAGACAAGGGACCAGACCAAAGAGAAAATTCAGTTGGATTGACGCAACGGGCATTAGTGCAACATCACATGAATGGCCAGCCTGTAATGATAGGCAAATATGAATTTATTCGGGTTCATCCCAAAGTGCCTTTTCCTTAGATGGAAGAAATCAACTCATCTTTTTCAGTAGACCGCCGAAAACTGAGTATAAATCTTTGGGTAATATATTGTAGTAATTTTTTGGGGTGGGGCATGAATACTAAACTTAAGCAGTGGTTCGTCTATTTGGCAATTGTCGCGATGACGGCGGCATTTCTGATCTCTCTTGCGTGGAAACATCGCTCTGATTTAGAACAAATCAAGACGTCTTACCTTGCAGAGCAAAATGCCGAGATCGAGCGATCTGTTAAAAATATTGAAACCACGTTCAATGATTTCTATCAGGGTATTCGTACTATGTCGCTATTGCCCGGGGTTCGTTCCATCGATCGTTACGCTAAGAATTTTAATCCTGATTCGAAAGCGGCAATGCAACAGATTTACAACAATACTTTCCTTAATGTGACCTTGTCGGAAGTTTATATTTTGCCTGCTTCTATGGAGCCAGACCGGATTGATCCGTTAACTCATAAACTTGAGGAGCCCATACTCACGTTTGATGAGTTTATTGTGAATAAATCCGACGTCGATCAAAGCAAGAAAGAAGAAGAAAAACAGGAGTTCGAAGAGACAGAAATT
>CAZUYQ010000078.1:3651-7602 GCA_964624705.1 uncultured Polynucleobacter sp. | reverse complement strand
CAAAGGAATCGTCTTAACGGTGCCGCGCTATGATATGTCGGGAAAGTTTGCTGGCGGAGTTTCTGGAGTTGTCCGGACAAACGTTCTTAAAAAACTGTTTCCTGCGAATTATTATGGGTTGGTAAATAAGTCCTATGGTTGGCAGGTGATCGAGGCCCCCATCGCGGAATGGTCTGAATCTGCCAGTTGGTTTAATGAAGGGAAAAGTAACCCAAACCTTATTGTCAGCCAGGTTCGAGACCTCAAGATTGTCGATGCGACACCTTGGCAACTGTGGATTGCGAAATCAGATCAAGACTTCTATGGTCGACATGATGTTAAGCAGGCCAATACGATTTTTTATGCAGGGATGATTGTTTCCTTACTTTTGGGTGGAATCCTGATATTCGGGGCTTGGTCAGCTTTTACAAATCAAGAGCGTCTTGTGCGAAAGGTGGAAGAAAAGACCATCGCACTTTCTGAACGTAATGATCAAATGGCCCTGATTTTGAATAATGCTGAAGAGGGTTTTTTAACACTTAATCTCGATGGCACCATGGCTGAGGAACGCTCTGCCATTGTCGATACGTGGTTTGGTACGCCAAGCAGCGGCATGAAGTTCTGGGACTATATTTCAGCGGGACAAAGCCAGGCGACATTGTTACGGATGGGGTGGGACCAGTTAGTAGAAGGAGTTTTCTCCTTTGAAATGTCTGCCGATCAAATGCCAAAGATGGTGACCCGAGATAAACTTACTCTCTCGCTTAAATTTAAAGCCGTGAATGACTTGGACCACAAGCTCTTCAAAGTTCTCGTCATGATTACCGATGTTACGGCCCTGATTGAGGCAGCAAAGCGGGAGGTTCAGCAGCGGGAATTGCTGGCGGTGTTTCAAAAATTTTCGACAGATCGAAGTGGATTCCTCCAGTTTTTTCACGATGCAAAGGAAATTATTCAAAGAATCTACCATCGAAATGCCCAAGGAAATCGTGATGTCGACTTCCGTGAGGTTCATACATTAAAAGGCAATGCTTCGCAGTTTGGTATGATTTCGGTCGCAGAAGTTTGCCACCAAATTGAAACTGAACTAAGCGAAGCTGGTCGACCTCTTGTTAACGAGGAACGACTGCAGCTTAAACTTGCTTGGGAGGAGGCGTCAGAGTCCCTGAAAGATTTCATTAAAGATGAGAATGTAAACCAACTGGTTGTTGGTCAGACAGAATATCAGCGCCTTTTGAAGCTTCTGAGGGCTACTCGTGGTGCGGAACATTTTGCAGAGCAACTTGAATCATGGTCTCTTGAGTCTACCGTCGTTCCTTTCCGTCGCCTGGGTGAACAAGTTCAGGCATTGACGCAGCGACTTGGCAAGGGTGATATTGAGGTGGTAATACTTGATCATGGGGTCCGGCTTGATGCGGAATATTTGCGAGAATTCTGGATGAATACCACTCACTTGGTACGGAATACAGCCGATCACGCGATTGAATCTCCTGAGGAGAGACTAAAGCTAGGCAAGGGCAAACCAAAAATTACTTTTGAAAGTAAACTCCAGGGCCCCAACGTCGTTTTGACATTTACCGATGATGGATGCGGTATTCGATGGTCGAAAATAAGCGATATTGCTAAGCGGAAGGGCTTGCCATCTGCATCCAAAAAGGACCTGGTGATGGCTTTATTTGCTGACGGGGTGTCAACCAGCGATGAGGTTTCTGCTATATCGGGACGTGGTGTGGGGATGTCGGCACTGCTATCGTCTGTTACATCTTTGGGTGGTAATATCGATATCGCATCAGAGATCGGCAAAGGGACTTGTATAAGCATAACACTGCCATGCAAAGCTGCTGAAACAGTTAAAGTCGCTTAAATTAAGACCTCTTAAATTAAAATCTCGTGAAACGTGTCGAGCAAATTTCACGAGCTTTTCTTGCTATCCACGTGTCAAAGGTTTGTATTTAATGCGGTGTGGTTGATCTGCAACCATACCTAAACGACGTTTGCAATCAACTTCAAATAGCCCCCTAAGCTTCTCAAATCGGGGTAGATTCATCCACCGTCACATTTATAAGACGATTTTCAAATGACGTGGTGAGCTGTCATAAAAAGACAGTATCAAAAGCTCAGCCGCATTGACGTTAGCCTCCCCCATCGTTAAGAATCTCACTCCAACATCTTGCTGCAGCTCCCAAGGTAGCATTTTTAACAACGCACCCGCAGAATCATGATCTAACATCTGAAGAGCCAACGCACACGTCTGAGGCAATTCGTACCGCAGACTGTCTACCAAGATATTGAGATCGAGTCCTTCAAGCTTGGCACCCGTAGTATTCGCAACGGCAATATTTGATGGTGTATTAAAAGGAACAGCAGATAACGATGTTGGTACTACGTATGCAACACCCTCTGATTTTGGTCCAGAAACGACGAAGCTGAGATTATGTTTACCCGCCTTCAAATCATGATCCTTGCCCAAATCAAGTAGTTGAATCTGGCTTGAACCAAATGTCTGCGTGAGTATGTACTTGATCACCGACAACTCAAAATCCGTGAACGGCTTTTCGATTACCATGGTATAGTGACAATTTATTCCACCAGTCATCAAATCAACGATTTGAAAAACCAGCTCCTCGGAAAATCTAAATGTTAATACGTGTGAGCCATTGGTAATTTTAGCCTCTAACAAACGGTTGTCTGTAATTCCGTTATCACTGGGCGATGGATCCATCTTGAATATGGACTCAGTTTCACGATTTACGATTTTTAAGATCGCAGAGAGCATTGCCCCGGCAACTTGATTTGAATCTTGAGGTATTAACATGATCAGACTCCCACAAAGTTTCAACTATTCGCACCAAAAACTCTCTTCAAGGAGATTCTCTATAAAGAAATTCCATAACCTTGATCTTAGCGACCGCCACAAGATTGTCTTCATTGGTGATCCCGTTGATCTCAATAGGTCGAATATCCACCCCTGGATCGCTGATGTTGCAGGCTGCTTTGTATCGACGAGCAGAACCAATGGATGACCCAGAAGATAGGGAACATTGCCATGTTAGTTCCAACCCCGTTTCAGACAGCTCAACACCACTACTTCGAAGTCTAGCTGCCACAATGTCTAATGTAGCAGTTGCCAGATCTCCAGAGGCCACGAGGTGACGGTTAACGGCGGCGAATTTACTTGGTATATGGCCGAAATCAACCGTCGGATATTGATTTTCAGGATAACCAAGCAGTATCCAGTCCTCCTTATCCTTACGGTCTTCCATTTCGTATTTAGCGATCTTATATAGCTCGTTTCCTGTAGTCTTTGAAGGGCCCTTGAATTGATCAACAAAATTCTTTCGTTCTTGCGCACGGGATTTGATCAATTCACGTAGTAATGCTTTGCGTAGACCGATGATAATGCGATGGCGTCCGTTATTTTCGCACTGCGACAGGACTTCTGCGCCTTTAGCTAAATTCTCGGATCGAATCACCGTAGTTGAGTTAAGGTAAGCTTGCTCATTATCCTCGGTAATCACAGATTCGTTTACCACTTTTGTCTGGAAAAAACCCATGGCGTCCGCAATTGCTTTTGCTTTAGCATCCGTGAGCTCAATTCCCTCGCCAGTGCCAACAATATATCCTGGATGTTTCGCGTCCGCGGAATTACATTGGGCCAGAACAGCTCCACTGCGCAAAGTCGCGAAAGTAAAAATTGTGTAAATGAGTTTTCCACCTCTCATTTTGACCTCACTTGAAATTAGAGATATCTATGAAAAATAGAAAGCTATCACCATCGCGACTTGCTAAAAGTGCCAACTTACTGGAAGAGACAAAGGCAAGACCAAAAGGGTTAACCAATTGGCTATAATCATTTTCTGGCAGCTCTGCCCAAGCTGTAATAGTACCGGATGAACTCACATTCCAAATTCGCTGTTTTGTAACCGCCCAAGTCGAATTCTTTGTAATGGCAAGAGCGTCTGGGCTTAGCAG
>CAZUYQ010000078.1:0-3641 GCA_964624705.1 uncultured Polynucleobacter sp. | reverse complement strand
TACACCTTGAAAATTGGTAGAAGGAGTAATTTTAGACACCAAATTTGTATCGGAATTATAAGATTTTACCCGCCAAGGATTGAAAAAAGGTGAGAAATAAAGCGTTGTATCAAAAAATGCCATTTTAAAATTGTCTGCACCATCATAGATAATATATTCGCCAATATCCAAGCTCGCGGCCTCACTACAATCCGTAGTTGAAAAGCGTTTTAAATATTTACTACCAGATACAGAATTATTATTACTTGAAGCGACGTAATAATATTGTTTATCAACAGCCAACCCACCTTGAAAAGCCGATGTCGTATAGGAAGGACAAACGTCATTCCACTTCTTTGCATTATAATCATATTTTTGTATGACCCAACTTGTGAAGAGGCCACTATCACCATTCGTCCTTAAGTTGCGAAATAGGCTACCATCAAAGGAGTTAAACCCAATAATCGTCTTGTTAGAAACGGCTGCCTCCTTTTGAATATCAGTAAACCAAAATGAACCACCCCCACTAGTTGGGTATTGCGAACTAGAAGACGAATTTGGCCCGTCGACTCCACCAGCTGGGTCAACAGATTTACTGCAACTCTCTTTGCAATCAGGATCATAAGGATTATTCCAGTCACGGGATTCTGAACCACATGCAGTGGTTAATAAGAATAGAGTTGACAAACATATCCTTTGCATTACTCGCCTCATAAGCTTACGTGCCAAGAGATTGCTGATGTTAATCCAAAGTCAGAAGCAAGCGGGGCTATGGAAAACGATTGGGCCGAAGTGTCTCCCGCAACTTTAATCTCATAATCAAGTGAAGACGCATTGTTGTTACCTACAAAAAAACCCCAGACGAATATGGCAGCTCCGGTCCAGATACCGATATCGTAGTAGCCTTTAATGCGACCATGTCTTTCAGTTTCACCACGATATTTAGTTGCATCATCGGTGCTTTTAGCATTTTTATAATCTGCATATGCCTGATCGCTCTTTTCTTTCTCGCGATTGCTAGCGATAAAGCATCCAGTTCCAACCCCTATTCCCAAAGCAAATATACTCCATTTTTTTGCCCTACTCGACCAAGGGGTATATGTTTCGTTAGTATAATTAACTTGCATGGTCTCTGAGATCGTGACAACACTCTCTTTAATATTCACCGAAGAAGCTCTGATTTGAGTAACGTTTCTATCTGTCTCAACATTTACGGAAACAAATGCTTGAAATGCCTTTTGCTTACCTAATTCGACGGCTCTAGTTGAATCAACTTGCATGGAATCGTGCTGATAGACTTGTTCAGAAGCAATTTTTTCTCGAACGTCATCTTTCTGCAATTCAGGAAGAAATTTAATAGAGGATTTAATCAGGTTTGAGTTTAAGCTTGCCTCAAAACTCTTACACCAATTTGCTCCATTCAAAACTCTAGGCGGAGAGCAACTCGCAATATTAATGAATACCACCCTAGAACCTTCCGCTTTTAGTTTCGACGCGAGGATTTCTGAAAGTTTCTCACCTGATTTAATCGCGCTGTCATTGACCTGAAGTGCCAACTCATCACGGTTTGTCATTTGCTCTAGGCTACCATCATCAGCTAGGCTCAATGCCGAAGTTACAAGCATTATTCCCGACATGATCGCAATTTTTATGCGCTGGTATCCCACTGCTTTACCTATCAAATTTCACGATTTACTGACCCTGATTCGAATGTACAAAATTATCCCAATGTTCGTTAACCTTCTCCGAGAAATCTTTAGACAACCCGCCCTTTCCCTCGCGCTTTTTGATGGCGGTTAAGACTGCGCGTTTGAAGTCAGACTCCGGCATTTCAACTGTTGCTAAAACACGGTAACGAGTAACTCGACTACCAGAATCAGTCGTGGTCGCAAACTTCTCCCAATATCGTCTACCATTATGAATTGACGATGTGGTCATTTGACACGCTTCGGCGCCGATGCTACGAGCCTGAGTCGAATCGATATCAGTTCCTTCTTCAGCATTCTGGAATATAAAATTAAGACGCTGTTCGATCGCACTGCAGATGCCTTGCTTGGCGTTATTCTCTGCAATGCGATACGCTGCTTCTACTCGGTTATCACCGGGAATCGTCGTTTGACCGAGTGACACGACTTTTGAGTCTTCAATTTTGAAAGGAGTCGATTCGTCGGCCCACTTAGGACGTTCATCAGAGTCATTGATACGTGCAATAGTCTTGTCTGGCTGAACTTCCGAGTTCACTTGAGATGAAGGTGCAGAAGCGCATGATACTAACAAAATACTAATATATCCCATGATCATCTTCATAAGCACCCCTATTTTCTATTTATGAATCCATCGTATATTTCTCGTTGCTGCTTCATCTGTTCCATAAATTTAATCTGCGAAAGATTAGAGTCTATATTTCTTAAAGTGTCTGACGTAGATGATAAGTTTCCGGTACTAGGCATGGAAGTCATCATGTAACTGTAATATGAAGTTGTAACCATGTGAAAACTCGAAAGACCAAGGTAAATGCTAAGGAGCGATAGGTCTTTTAAAAACGCCAGAACTCCTAGCAAAAGCACCAGATGAACAAGAGAAGACGGCAAACTCAGCAAAATTATCGGTTTGATTGCGAGTCTAAGTTGCAATGCAACCAGCCCCATGTAGTGACCTGTTCTTAACCAAGAAAAAGACTGGAGAACTATCAAGATAGAAGTACACAATATTGCAATATACAGCCAAGTAATAAGCATTATCGCCAGCCAATGATCAGAATCAAATAGCCTTGCGCACATATAACACCACATCGCAAATATCGGCGATGTTGCTGCAGTTATAACTATGAGTTTCAAGATATTTTTCATTTCATTGACTGCTCTGAAATAAGGTTTGATCACCGAGGATGGATACACTTCAGTCTCGCTTTTGAATCTGAAAATAGGAGACTCACTACATCTCGCTCAATAGAGCAGTCCGAAGAATCAGAAAACCTATAAACGTTTTCATAGTTCTCACATAAGCAGGTACAAGGATCGCCAGTGTAACGATTAGTGACACCACTGCTCATTTCTTCAAATTTTACATACACTCTGCATGCGTGATCGAAATTTGACAAAGCTTTCTCAGGGTTCTTGCATATGTAATCTTTAGAATAAGCCGTTTCGTTACCAGAAATTAAACCGAGCAAAAACATGTTGATTAAAAATAAATACGTTCCTCTCATCGTGAACCTCTCTTTTTTGGTGTTAATCTCTGAATCTTTACCTTACAAATCCCTTCAAACCAATCCTGGGCATCGAACATCATCTCTGGACTCTCATCAGACTCGGGCTCGCCTAGAAGGATCTCTTTAAATCCTACGTTGAGTGCTTTTGCCAATCGGGCCACAGCTTCAAGATCATGCGGCACCGCTTTTGAGATCCATGACTGCACGACGCTCCCGGTAACACCAGCCATCTCAGCAACGGCGCGCACTGTCAAGTTGCGTTCGTCCATAATTTTCCGAAGATGAGCTCCAAACGTGAGCTTGTTCGTTCCTTTTCGTTGTCGTGTTGCCATACGTTTTTCATTTCCTTCATCGATGGTCTTCGGACACTTTTAAAATAGGGTTAGGTTTATCCGTAAGTCTGAACAAAAATACGTAACACTGCACAAACTGACCCGAGACCTAGCATGCT
>CAZUYQ010000077.1:22958-24285 GCA_964624705.1 uncultured Polynucleobacter sp. | reverse complement strand
TCCTTGGCGCCGCAGCAGTCAATGTGTAACTGTTATCTTGAAAATTGAATACCGCTAATATAATCTTAGAGAGGCCTTTTTATTTCGGGGAGTTAGAGCTGTATGATAAAAACCCAATTGTTGTGTCTTATGAGCCTTTACATTTCATTAAACGGCTGTAAATCCTCATCTAATGGCGATTCTTCTTCGGTTAAAGATAGTGTCTACACTGGTGATACAAAGATTGTAACAGAACGTATTTTGACAACACCATTTTCTCCGGATTTGGAGAGTCAGCTGATCCTAGAGGGGTACCAACCCGAAGCGAATTGTGTCGCAGTAGCCTTTGTGCGCAATCCTAATCTTAAGTTGAATAATCGTGTAATTGTCATTACAAATAAAAAAGATTGTACATCGATCATAGTCGCGCCCAAAATAATGCTAACTATTCCGATGAATAATGCCCCATTTAAATTTCTATACTTGGCTGATGGGAATGGAGTGGCAATCGGAGATAAGCCTGTGGGAGGTTTCTACCATTGGGCTCCTTTTGAAACCCCCATATTTCCGCAATGGATTGACTTCTTATGCTCTGGAACCTATCAATATGCAGATCGTTCTGCGCCACATAAATTCGATGATTATTGCACCAGATCAATCGGTCACCCTGGTACGATAGATTCGATCATCCCCCGTAAAAACTGAAAAAAATATATTCGTCCGGAGCGAGTGGTTACTGACTCGCAATACTTTTTATTGCTTATTGACACTGTGTTGCAAATTCAACGATTAGATTAAAACTAAGCTTACGGCGACCGTGCGTAGATTTTGAATCCAATAAGTAATCTAATACCTCCAGAAACTATTTACTGCTCTTGAGAAGCGTTTCTACACGATCCCACCGGCGCGTCCCAGTCCACCTCATGTAGAATTGACCAAGGTTCCAAGGTGGTCTATTTAGGTCCGCGTCTTTTGATACCACTCACAACAGTTCAAGCCATTAAGCTCAAACAGGCGGTTACAAACTCGTCCAAGTAGCCACCCTATTTTCTCACGCCAGTGAAAAAAACGACTCCAATCACTAATATCCAATTTTCCATTATCAAATATTCTTAGGCTCTACGCGGTACTCGTTACTTGCTAGGGTTTTGAGGAGACAAAAGAAGAAGTAACAACTTCGCCGTTTCATCATCTTTTGGAAAGAATGTCTTTACAAATACAGTTTCGCCATCCTCGGTTCGATCCGCATAATGCCGCTGTGCTATCTCAAGAATTTCAGAAATTTCTTTTAAACGTTTGAGGCGCTCTTCTTTGTTGACACGGACGATGTCGGATGGTTTGGTTGATT
>CAZUYQ010000077.1:14415-22940 GCA_964624705.1 uncultured Polynucleobacter sp. | reverse complement strand
AACTTTTCGGGCCTGCTTGTTTTTTGTCAAGTCTTTCGCATGTTGTTACGATGATATCGGTATCGTCCGCTTCAAGAAGAAAGGGGCTATCTTTTGCGCCAGACACGATATATTCACTGGGTTTCGACGTGCTAGATTGATTACAATTGGTTAACCCGAAAGTAACCACGGAGAAAAAAAATAGATAATGAACGCTTCCGCATAGAATTTCTTGAATGGTTTTCATATCAATGAACTCCTTTAAAATAAAATTTCGCTACGTAGTTCTTATAATGCATCGTCCGAACTTTGCCTATAGATAAAATCTCTGTTCAGGAAACCGTGCTATCTGGAATCAAGTTCTAAGTCAGGTTGCCTACTTGTTTTATGAAATCGCCAAACTTCATTTTGAGAGCAGAGGTTTGTCCAAACATCCTGCCAAGATAACTTACCGGCTATCCGGCAAGCGTACCTTTAATGAAAGTATTTTTACACTCTTCGTTAGAAATAGTTCCTGCTCCCGGCCTGCAAATGCTTCTCTGCTCGTCTGAAATTAATCCCAAAGCATGTGCATCCTCTAAAATTTTGTAAACGTAACTCGACTCTGCCGATTCTCCAAACGCGTTATCCGCACAAGATTGCACTTTCTGAGATCAAAGAAATGCGCAGACTCGTCACCTCAAAACGACTGGGTCACTTCTCTATCAGTTCGCTTTGCCCTGTATGCAAAGCGGAGGGATCTTGTGAGTTGCGACCGTGATACCTGGTATCGATACAATAGAGTAATTATGATTCAAATTTCTAGGCTGGCTCGCCGGAAGCTTACTAAAGAACTACTTCGAATGGCGGGTGCCCCGGCTGTCGCCGAAGGCATTAACAACGTCATCAAAAACCTAAAACGCCGCTCTTACGGCTTTCGGAACATGGAATATTTTAGGCTCAAAATCATGCAGGTCTGCGGATATCTAAACAGTCAATTCATCAAATATCCGAAACTATTGGGGACTTGACCAAGAATCAAGGACTTAAACTAAAAAGATCAAGAGGCTGTGAATCGTTTTTAAAGGTTGCCGTAATCGTTTTTAAAGGTTGCCGGCTGTCAAATGTTTTGACACGCTATGCGAGCATAAAACACTGATATTATTTGGATGTTTTTTTGGGACGACTATTGCAATACAGAAGGCAGGTGTAGAATCAATTTTTTCAAAAAGGAGTATCTCATGAAATCGTATTTTATTGGCCTCTCTGTACTTTCCATTTTTGCAGCCGGTTGCGGCAAGAAGGCGACATCTGCGGACGCTTCGCTTGAATCAACTAAAAATAAAACGTACTCCTGCCATGGCAGCAGCCCTGCGGTCACAGTTGTCTTGAAAGAATATACCAATGGCATGAAAAGTGCGATGGCCGACGTGACGGTCACTCCAGCGGACGGCAATGCAAGAACATTTACAGGCCTCTCTATGTTTATTGATGATGAAGGTGGTTTTGACTATGGCGTGAGTAACAGTAGTATCGAACTACTTATAGTGTTGCCACCAAATGAACTCCCTGGCAAGCAAGTCGCAGCAAGATATCGCGACCTCGTAAAAGCTCCCAATAAAACACAAAATTTAGTTTGTACTGTGAAATGATGTGATTGGCGCATGATTTCACAACTGGGGTCCGCTGTTTGAAGGTCATGCACCTTTAAACAGCGGACCCCAAGTATTTCGCGCCGGCGACTATTTCGTCTCCCTTGGAACACGCCGCTAACTCTCTACCATTCAAACCTTTCCGTCTCAGAAGCCTTTTCCGCCAATGTTTTTTAGGGGTGGTGAACGGCGAGTGATATTTTTTGAAGCTTTCTGGCGAACTCTATAAAATGCAACGGGGGCTCCCTAACGGATCAGTTTGAATCCGATAAAGGGGAAGCTACCTGTTTTGACCCTGTGTTTCAAATTCAACGATTGATTCGTTACCGGGAGTTTTAACGGTCATGTTTCGGATTGACGTTGCCGTCAATATGCGGATGCCAGTTGCAATCGACGATCATCGAGACCAGCATGAACGCCTTCTGCGGAAACTCACGGATTTGAATCGAGTACAAGGCCATTAGGTGGATATTCACGGACTGAACATTGCGTCGATCTTTGTTAAAAGGGTGTTGAACAGCATACGTATCGACAGATAGCCGGTAAACTCGCCAATAGGCAGGGTCTTCATATTCGCGTGCCAATACTATTCCGTAAGCTTTCCAACAACCCGCGCTTCCGCCAAAGTACTTATGATTTGGCCCGTCAATTTCCGCAAAATCGGCGCCACATCCAGGACATTGTGCCATGACTACCCTCCAATCAAGTCAAGGTTATCAACGATATTAGAAAATATGAAGACATAACGACCCAGTCGTAAAAGCCATTCTTGCGGATAAGGTTGTGAATCTTCCGCAAATTTCGTGGTGTACGGTTCGCGCCCTAAATATCGATGGTAAATATTCATTGCTTCAAAATGACAACTGGCTTCAAATGTTGTAAGCAACCGGGCGTTCGACGATAGACTCTTTCGAAATTCATCTCCATCAGAGCCAGCTAAACAGCAACTTTCAAGTTTTTGGCCGTTTTCCTCTTCTTCCCAGATTTGGTGTATCAATGATGCCATCCGCAAAAATCCTTCTTTTATACTAGAGCGGTAAACTAGCATTTTCCTGATTTTGAGGAAAGGTGGCGTTCTGATCCTGTGGGCACGGTCGAATACCGGATGCAGTCCGAAACAACGCCGCCGATGGCGCGCTTTGGCCCGCAGGCATTTGAGACCGCTCTCGATTTCTTGTTCCATACCAACGCAATCTCGACGCTCTCTAGCAGATCACGATTCTTTACATGACTTTGCAAACACAAGTACGTGACCATCTGGATCCTCGGAATACCCTGCAACGTCTCCCCAATTCCGACGTTGCATTGCGCTAAGTTCTTTCGCACCGGCTGCAATGGCACGTTCATGATACCCCTCTGGATCAAAAACTCTTAGGTACAGCTCCGCACGCGGTATCCCCGATCCTAGGGCAGGATCGCGAATCGTAGCGCCAAGAAGCCGCTTGATACCGGCTTCGGGCATCAAGCCCAGTATGCAATCATCATTTAGACGAAATTCAGTCATGCCAGGTACATTCAGCGATGGTTTGGTGTTGAGTACTTCATTGTAAAACTGAGCGCTTTTTGCCTGATCTCGGACATAAAGAATGAAGTGGGCCTTCGCCTGGATGTCTGCCATTTAGCACCTCGAGTTATTAGGATGACCACTCTATTTATCATATGAGATCGGGGATCTCCATGGTGGAGTCATGTGAGCTGCTCAGCATCTGCAATTCTGCTCGGCCGGCCCCCCGGCCGGGAGCGGGCTGCGAATATAGACAACAGCACCAATATAGCGATGAAAGCATCGCGTCGACAATTTACGCGGCATTGACCCTTCGAGAGATCGTTGACGCCGGCGTCAGTGTAGGTAGAAAAATTCAAGATCGGTCTCAAATACTTGCGGGCCAGTGCTCGCGCCGTCGGCGGTGTTGTTTGGCACCGCATTGCGCGCTTGATGATCGCGACAAAGTCCAAGCGCGGCTGAAATCTGATTGAGTCAATGTCAACAGGTACGCTAAAACGCTTATATTTCTTGGCAAGACCTCCGTACGCCCCCAATGCTAGGGTCAATGAGGGCAGTGGACTCGACATCAAACCATGCGGCGCCTTATGTGCTTTAAGCCGTAAACCCCGTGAACATTCGCTCGCCAATTCCGACATCCTTCATTCGTTTCGGTATATTGCAAGGCCATTTGAGAAGATCAACCAACGACGGTCGGATGGCGACAACTCTATGCGAGGCAATGAGTACATCGACCACTGCGACAATGCTCAACCCTCGCATTTCGCGCTGCGACAATTTGCTCTTTAATTATTAATAAAGACTCTGCATTCCATTTACCGGTAATAATTTCTTCTGAGATGAAAATGGCTTTTCATATGAACAGGACTATAGGTTTTTGGCGTTTGTCGATAAACTCAACGGTCGCCCCTACGGGACCTTATATTGGCGTCTCGCTCTTCTTCATAGAAAAAATTGAGGCTTGCATCGAGCAAGTGCGAAGCAACAGAATCTTGGTTTTCAAGTCGATTCTTTCTGACAACTACTGTTGCGATGCGCAATCATACTTTAGTTGCTTAAGCACTGATGCGAGAATTTGATCGACTGGAAGGAGCCTGCTGTTGTGTGGTACCGCATCGCTCCGCAAGGTCTGCCTGAGTTATGCCTTTTTCTTTTCTAATCTTAACGATCTTCAAAAGCGCCTCACCATCTTTACATCACATATGATGTAAAGAGCGACACTCTGTCCCATTTGAGTCATCCCGTCGTCCGAAATCCGGACATAATTTTAAAGATTAATATTGATATTTTTATAGATTCTATAGAATCCAGCCACTTACGTTCCTACTGAGTTTGGGCACACCTGTTGCAAAATGTGACTGCCAACACTGGCTACACCCAAAGGAGAACTGCTGTGGAACCACTCGATATTTTAATTGCCGATGACGACAGTGACATCACGAAGAGTTGCATGAAACTGTTCATGCGTGACTTGCAAAACGCCAACGTCACCTATGTTAAGACTCCTGACGAGTGTCGTGCTGCGATCCGCAAACAATGCTTCGATCTTGTTTTCTTAGATATCAATTTCTCAGAATTTTCCTGCACGGGCCTTGATCTTCTTCCCGAAATTAGGACCACACGCCCAAGCACCAAAGTATTCATGCTTTCGAGTATGGACGACGATAAAACTGTGATTACCTCCATGGCACTTGGTGCAGCCGATTTTATCCCGAAAAAAAATGGCAAAGTTCTCGACATCGTGGACGTCATCAAAAACTTTAAACGCGATGAAGAGATGGTCCTCCTAGATATTGAAGAAGGTAAACGAATTGCTGCCGAGATGGGAATTGCTTTTGTCTCCAGTGCCATGACGAAAATATTTGGTCAAGTGGCCTTCGCCAGACGCAATAAGGACACGGCCGTTCTCATCACGGGTGAAACCGGGGTTGGTAAAGAGGTGGTAGCTCAAGCTATTGCTTATCAAAACAAAGACAAAAAAATCACCACCATTGATTGCGGTGCTATTTCTTCAGGAGTCGCTGAAAGTGAATTCTTTGGTCATATGAAAGGATCCTTTACGGGGGCCATCGCCCATAAAACTGGAAAATTTTACGAGGCTGATGGCGGCGATCTATTCCTAGATGAAATCGGCAATCTCAAGAGCGATGTTCAAGAAATGCTGCTGCGTGCAACGCAAACAAAAGAGATTACCCCGGTGGGCGGGTCGGAAACTAAAAAAATGGAAGTGCGTCTGATCTTTGCGACCAATGAAGATCTCAACAAGATGGTCGACCAAAAACGGTTTAGACAAGACTTCCTAGAGCGAATCCGGGGGATTTGGATTGAGATTCCTCCGCTACGCGAACGTCCTGAAGACATTCCAGTTGTAGTACAATCATTAATTGCAAAATCCAGTAATCCTGAGCTTCAGATCGTTCCGACCTGCATGTCTCTTTTAACGGCCTATGCTTGGCCCGGTAATATCCGCGAGCTTGGGAAGGTTGTGACGCATATGATCGCCCAGGCCTATTCAGGTCCGATTACGGTTCGTCACTTACCAGAACGGTTTTTTAAGCTTCTAAGTGCGCAGATGGAGCTTGCTGCTCCACCAGTCGCAGGTGAATCTCACATCCCTGGCATGTACACTCTGCCGCTTCAAGGATCTCTTGAAAGCGCACACATTGAGTTCATTCGGCAGTATATAACGGATCGGTACCTGCAGCTTGGTGACAACGCGTCTAAGAGACAACTTGCCAAAGAACTGGGTATTGCCCGTACCACTTTGGACCGCTATGAAACCGATCTGAAGCTGGATTTTGGCCCAAGAGGTGACGAATGAACTCCTTAATCAGCGCAGCTATTAAGTCGTTTCACTTACGCTTAGTAATCCTCGTGGCACTCCTTTGCATAGGCGTTTATTTAGCTGTATCGGAAAGCATCCCCCTGACTGTCGTCGGTATCGTGATCATTGGCAGCATGTTTGCCCACGCAGTGGAACTTCAGCATCAGTGCCTGCATTACACGGCGTTTCGTTCGAGGCCCCTCAACCGGATAGTGGGAATCATTTTAGGTTTACCAACTTTAACTTCTTTTCATGCATATCGCCGTTCTCATCTCGATCACCACCGTAACCTCGGCACTCCGAATGACCAGACCTTTTTTGTGTACAAATTCCTTGAGACCAGTTCACTCAAGAATTTTGCCCACGACCTTCTGGGTATCTCGCATCTGAGAGCCTCACTTTCGGCTATTCTGGGTAATAACGACAGCAGGTTGATCGATCTTCATTCTATGGATGCGACCAGCAAAGAATCTGAACGCTTTGACTATGGCCTTATGGGGTTTTTGATCGTGAGTGCGATCCTCGTTGCCATGACGTTTGGTTTTACGTTGATTTTAAAACTTTGGATTTTACCGTTATTGCTGGTGGCTCAGCCCATTCATTTTCTAATCGAATTGCCAGAACATATTGGCTGCTTTACCAAATCGACCAGTGTCTTCGACAATACCCGCACCATTTACGGAAGTCCGTTTTCAAGTTGGTTTACCAACTACAATAATCTTCACGTTGAGCATCACCTAGATGCATCGCGTCCCATGGCCGAGTTACCAGAGCTCTTCGAAGAAAACCGCGGAAAACACCGCTTTATCGCAAATACTTACCCGGATTTTTACATTCATTTATTCAAAACACTTAAATCAACTCAAACAGAAACAGAGGCGGGCACAGATCGCGCAAATAGGAGCGTTATATGATTTCGATACTCGGCCAAGGTTTTCTGCTCGGGCTTGCCTATGCCATGCCCATCGGTGCACAAAATCTATTTGTCATCAATTCCGCATCGAAGGGCAATGCCTCGCAAGCACTGAAGACCGCGTTGATATTTGCAGCGATGGATGTTTCTCTGGGCGTCGCCTGTATTTTGGGTGTTGGCAGCGTTATTCAGGGCCACGATCTTGCGAGACTCGTCATCGGGTCGATTGGATCTGGATTTCTGATCTATATCGGTTACAACCTGATAAAAAAGAAAACCAACACCGCAACATCTGCGGCGCCATCAGCTGTCGGCTCCCTGTGGAAAGCGGCGTTTCTTCTGACTTGGTGCAATCCTCATGCACTCCTTGATGGATCTATTCTTTTGGGTGGCTATCAATCGGCATTATCGCAAACAGATATTTACGTTTTCTCGGTCGGGTTAGCACTTGCCTCATCAACCTGGTTTATTTCGCTTTCAACTCTGGTAAACCGGTTCCAAGGTGCAATGACCGTTGGCCGACTCAGCTTCGTCAACCGCCTGTGCGGCCTAGCGATGATTTTATTTGGTTTAAAACTCGCGGCGAGCCTCGTTGGAGGTGGCCTATGATACGAACTAGCCATTTTATCCTCTGTGCCGTGAGTCTTCTAGTTTCCAATGTTTCATTCTCGAAACCTAAAACGATTCGAGTGGCCGTTCTTGAGAATCTAAAACTAGAAACGTTATCGACCGATAAATACGCCAATGACTACTTGGATGGCCTAAAAACCGCTATCGACCTTGCACGTGAAAGCGGATTTTCGGTTGAACTTAAAACATTTTTTTACGACAAAGAACCATTGGCGATTTTAAAGGAAGTCCCGGATGTCAAAGCCTGGCATCCAGATCTTATCATTGGCCCAAGATCGTCGTCGCTATTTCTTCTTTTAAAGGATCAGTTTACCGATACGTTAGTGCTGTCACCTTTTGCGACGGCAAGAGATGTGGCAGCCATGCCTGATAATTTTTACAGCCTGACCCTGCCCAATGAATACTTTACTCAGGCCGTCGTGAACCTTGTCGCCGCAAAATTTCCGGGCAAAGCGGTAGCTCCCATTGGCGAAGTTGATTGCAAGAACTGCATGAATTTTATCGTTGAATTTTCAGTTGCGGCAAAACAGATCGGTATTCCAGTGCGGCCAACCGTGGCATTTCTGAATAAAGCTGCAGAGACCATTGCTCCGGCAGATTTGCTCACCCATTACAAGCCTGGTGACGTCATCCTGTTACCAAACACTTCTTATACGTCAGGCACCCTCGTTGGCAAGCTCAGTGATCACCTGAAGGATCACAACGTTGCCTTCATCGGAGGAGACGGCTGGGGTGATTGGTCGGCAAGCTATGTCGGAAAAGTAAACTCGGTTTATAAATACGCCGCCTACCGCGCAACGCCGTGGTCTCTTGCGGCCAGCGACGAACGGACCCAATCATTTCTTAAGATGTTTAAAAAGTACCGCAAAAAAGACGCGACAGGATCGGTATCGCTTCTTGCCTATTCGACACTTGCAGCGGCTATTGTCGCAGTGAAAGATCATCCACCTAAAAGCAAGCAGATCCCAATGCGGATGGCCATTCTTGAAGGCTTTCAGGAAAAACGCAAATTAGATAAAAATTATGCGCGGCCCGTGAAATATG
>CAZUYQ010000077.1:407-14405 GCA_964624705.1 uncultured Polynucleobacter sp. | reverse complement strand
AAGTCGGCGGAGTCCTAGCAGGTGATCATGATATCAATCAGGCGAAGTATTTGACAGCGAAATATCATCCATCTTAGGGAGCAAGCCATGAATTCATCCAAGAAAAAAATTCTCGTTACTGGTGCTACCGGTGGCATCGGGGCCGCCGTTTGTTCAAAGCTTGTCGACGCAGGTTATTCGCTGGTGCTTGCGGCGCGTTATAAACGGAAGTTAGCCGAGCTCGCAGCAGGTTTAAACAACCGTGGCGATGCATCTTGTATCTATGTGTCAGTGGATATGGCAGATGATTCTTCTGTGGATGATTTCTCAAAATTTCTGGGCGAGCAGGATATCAAACTGGCCGGTGCAGTCATCATGCCACCGCAGGTACCGCCCACCGGTGATTGCCTGCCAGAAAATGAGGCCTGGAGATCGATGTTTCAAAGAAGTTTTATCGGGCCTTTGAATTTACTGAAGTCAGCCATCGCTCGGATGGAGCCCGATTTGGCGTCCGGCGAAAGGTCCAAGATCGTGATTATCTCTGGAATCTCCTCAGCACAGGTGCTTGGTCACTATGCGACTAGTAATGTTCTCCGCTGTGCGTGGCTTGCAGAGGCGAAGACATTGGCGTTTGCACTGGGTGAGCGGGGCATTCACGTCAATACGATTTCTCTGGGCGGTACCATGACCCCTGACTATACAGCCGCGGTGCAAAAACGTGCTGCTGCGGCAAACATGACCTTCGAAGAACGCTTGGCCCAAGAAACGTCAAACGTACCGCTAAAAAAATACGGCACACCTGAGGAGGTCGCAAACGTTGTGGAAGGTTTTTTATCACCATTCTCCGATCACCTCACCGGAGTCAACCTGCTGCATGACGGCGGCTTTACCAGAGCATATTGAAATGAAAAGCTTACCTTCACTTGAACAATTGATTAGACTAAAAATTCAGCGGCGTATTTTTGCTGCGATGGCGATCCTCATTTGCGGAGCGATTCTTATCACGGCAATTGAGTCGGCACTGTCGTATTCAAAACTTCTGGGAGCTTTAGATCAAAGGGCAGCCCAATTAGAGGACCATATTATCAGTGAAGTTCTGGTAAGTAACTTGACCGCAACCGAGCATATTTTGGCTGACGCCAACCAGAGATATCCAGAACAGCATGTCGCGTGGTTATCTCCCGCCTCGGACCGCCACATCCATTACAACTCTGGTCTATCCTGGAAATTTCCTGGCACGTGGACGCTTGTCAGGCCCCTCAAAAAACTTGGCGATCAGGACTTTGGCGTTTTTATCTTTCAAGGCAACTTCTTTACCTCAGGAAATTTGATCACGGCCCTCATTCAGCGCATGGTCCTTGCCGTGGCCATTTGTCTTCTGATGGGAATGCTCTTGATGCCCATTGCACGGCGTACGTCGCGAGATCTCATCTTAGAGCCTGTAAAGCATCTTCTGAGTTTACTCGATAGCGATTCACACGCGACCGGTGATTACCCTAAGTATACCGAGATCAAATCGATTGAAGATGAGTTTAATGTCTTGATGACCGAAAAAGAACGACTTGAAGCCGAACGAATCGAATCCGAACAGATGCATACGGTCACAAGAACCGCTCAGAAGCTAGCCCATGATATTAAGCGCCCCTTTGCCGAACTGACTTCGATTCTTGCCACGTTACCTCACGCGCAGTCCCTGGAAGACGTGCGCACCCTTCTTGCAGAAACCACCCCAGGGGTGAAGAAGTCATTTGTTTATATTGAAAATATCCTCGGCGAACTTTTGAGTGTCGATAATCCAAACGTTACATTTGAAGGCCAGGTCAATATTGCCGAGTTCGTAAAACGTGGTGTCTCTCATGCAACGATTCAAGACCCGCGCGGGCAGGATCGCGTTATTTGTTTGATTCCTGAAGACCTTACTGTCGAAGGCTCGGCCGCACAACTAGAGCGCGTCATCACCAATTTGGTTGGCAATGCATTTCAAGCTATGGGACCAGCCGACCGCATCTGGATTGATGCCGAGATCACCGAACATTCATCAGTTACGCTCCGCATTAAGAATTCTGGATCCTATATTGAAGAGACGGATCGCCGGCGGATCTTTCAGTTGTTTTATACCAAAGGAAAACATGGCGGATCTGGCATGGGGCTCGCCATCTGTAAGAAGATCGTCAAAGACCACCATGGACATATATTTGTCACATCAGATCGCAACGGAGATGAGGTGGCAACCACGTTCCATGTGATATTGCCATTGGCGCAGTCTCTGACTGATGCGCCAGCATTGCTTGTCAGCAACGGCATCAGTGCCAAATGATCAGAGCAATTTTGACGAGGACACTGCCGACGGTGATCGCAATCCCCGCGAAACGCATCATCGCAGCTCGGCAATTCTCGCCCTCGATTTTAAGGGTGATTGCAAACTTAAACTTCTCGGAATTCTGATTTTGAGTTGAAGCCATATCAGGTCCTCCCTTTCGCCCCGACGCCGTATGGCGCTTTGAAGGGGGACTGAGGGGGCGCAGCAACTTAAACTTTCAGGAATTTCGAATGCAAGTTTCAATCTTCCGACGGCGTGATAGTTTTTAGAAGAATGATCGTTTGAAAAATGGATTCAGATTTCTTGGAACCGGGCAGCCCTTTCTTTTTCGCGGCTTTCGAAGCTTGATAACGGTAACAGCTGGCGTACTTGTTCCAATAGCTTGTTTGGCGGTGTCTCTTTGGATAACCAACAGGTCACAGGTAGGCTCTTCATTTCGTGCTCTGTTCTAGACGAGTACAAAAGAACTGGAATAGACCGAAAGCGTTCATCACACTCTCTATGTCGACAAAATTCTCGTCCATCCATCACCGGCATCTCAAGATCCAAGATAATAAGTGCCGGAGGCTCATGGGACTGCAGATAAATTAGAGCTTCATGACCATTATAAACACTTTCAACTTGAATACCCTCATGCCTCAAGATTAACGATAGCAGCTCGTGATACAGTTGAGTGTCATCGACAACCAAAACTCTCACGCTGCTGCGCTTCATGGCATCTCCTTTTCTCTTGATGAATTCACGGGTTGCAACAGCGCCTTATTTTTGCTTCGTTTTAGGGGAAAATTTCCGACGTTGTTGTTCAAGTTTTTGTCGTCCGGAAGTTTGAAGTGCCAAATAGATCTGCGTAACGCCAATGGTCTTCATTGCTTCGACTTCTCGCATGAGGTGACCGATGTAAAACATTCGGCGCGTCAGCAGGTCTTTTTCAGTTTCGCGAGCTTTCTTAGGTGCTCGCAGGATAATTTTGGAATTGAGATGGTCGAGAAACAATTCTTCAGTTGCATAGTGAACCGAGAACTCCACGTGGAGAGTGTCAAAAAGATACGAGCTGGCGGACGAGCGTTTACCGTCACGACTTCCTTTCACCAATGCTTTTGTGACATTTGCTAAGATCACGCGGTAGTGATCAATGTCTCGAAATACTCCCTTGGGGCTATTCGTATAACTAGGAATACTGCCAAGTATATCTTGTTTATCCGTCATTTTTTGCACCTCCACTTTACTCATTAAAAGTATATATTTACTAAATATACATATTTAAAATACACATCAAGGAAATTCAGACTTTTAGTGTAATAATTTTTAAGCTATATAATGAAAGTCACATAATCAGAGGAGGCATGAACTTGGCAAAAGGTCAGAAATCACCGGAGAGTAGGGCTTGGTCGAATAGCATTCGAACCGCTCTTATTGATTTTGCTAAGTCGGCGTTGCGGGAGCGCGGGGATACAGATCGCGCTGCAGACTTCTTAGGCGTATCAAGATCTGCCATCGATAAAATGAAAGACACTGGGCTCGGTAGTGTAGAGTCTTGGGTCAAGCTGGCGGCATTCAAAACTAAGCTTGATAAAAAAAGAACGCAGTACATCCTGGAAAATCTTTCGCAGGTTTTGGCGGGCGTCGAATCACCATCTGGCATTGATCAAATATTTGAAGATTTAAAGTCGTCATTTTCTGATCAAGAGCTTGCGGCATGGATGAAACTTTTGCTTTCTAAAAAAAGAGTCGAAGATGAGATTGGTATAACAATCAAAGCGTCACTACAAAAGAAGCGCAAATGATCTCCGCTAGACTCAGATCTTAACTCATCCAGAAATGAAAGCACTCCGCACCGAAGTCGAAACATGCGCAACTAATCCTCACTCACAAAAAATTTCGTAAGGAGCTGGCGACTTCACTGCTTTGGGACGACTGTCTTTAGTGGCGTTCGCAACACAGGCTACGATTTTGTCGCTAAATGCCACAAAGTAGCTTTTTTTGTCCAGCCCGTCGCCGGATGACATGCCGATGATTTTTTCAAAAGCTGGTTTGTCGCCGTCCAAGAAAACAGGTGCACCGCGATCAGCACCCATTAATTTTACGGTGTCTGTACCTTCTTCGCCGATACTTCCACTGCGTGCATAGAACCTTTTGGCGTCCGCACTGCTAATTGTGAAACGATTCCAAAACAAATCCTGTCCTTGGGTTTGACTGAGTCGAGTTGATGATTCTTGACTGAACGGGTCAGAGGCTAAGCCATATCCAGCAACAATGGCGGTTTGAAGATTTGACGACCAAAAATCCTTTGAGAGGATAGCGGGTGAAACTTCCGGGATAGCAGTGTCTGATTCAATGATTGCGATGTCTGTAACCGTTTTGAAGTCACTTGCGCTTAGGGGGTCTAAATCTGTTTTTTTCAGAAAAGCATCAAACTCTGCATGGACTTTGATACCAATGATTTTAACGATTTTCACTGACTTTTCACTGTTTATACCATATCCAATACGTATCGCTACACCGATCTGCGCTTCGCTTACTGGGATCTTATTCGCAAAATCAAAAATACATCTTGCCGACGTCAAATAGGATCTTGATGCGATCTTAAATCCAGTGCAGCCGAGCAATTTGACGACGGAAGGAAATTGATGCGAAGACGCTGACATTGCCGGAATAATTTTTGTGGAACTGGCACTGTCGACGGTTCGGCATGAGGAGTTTGCTCCTGCTATTCCCAACAGAAAAAGTGCTGTAATAAAACGCATAGATTCTACTCCTCAGATTCGGTCAGCGGACATTGTTAAGGTATTTTGATTCATTTATCATATCAGTTCGTTCACGAAATATAAAATTGCCTGAATGATATTTTGAACATTGAACATGCCCAAAGGGCGCGACTGGGTCCCTATCATTAATAAATTTGGACAACATTCACAAAAAAACATCTATCGATGCTTTATTTAACCTTAACAACGACTCTGTTTTAACGCTAGTTTTAATGAATTAATTTTTACGACACATAAAAATCGGATCAAAAAGCTGCAGACTCATGACACACGCCACGTCTATTGCATCTTGATCCTCGCGGATCATAAGACCGATTTCATTTTGAAACTGGCGGTACCTTTCGACAATACGTTGATAGCATTCATTGCTGATACCCATGACACGGTAACCCATGATACTGACCTGATCGTTAAAATCTTTCTGAGCATCTAAGGTATTCATGGCTCGTTGCAACCAAAACTTTATGATCGTCTTATGATCAGTGAAACTCGGAGTTTTGGTGCGGATCCGAGGAGCTTGCGATATGAATTTCCCATTTTTTTTCGCGAGTTCTCCGGCCTTAATCAAATTTGATAACATCTCATGTTCGTCTACTATAGAAATTCCCAATTTACTCGCGATATAACCATCTTTATGCTTTTTAAGATTTTGATATTCATCCATGGCGAAAAGAATCCCAACCAAAAGAGAAATCGGCGACTCGACAGCAATGTTTTTGAGTAAAGTGTCATCAATAAGTTTTGTGATCGAAGTTGGAATTTTTTTATTGCGGTTTAGAATTTTTGCCAAATCCAGTGTGACGCCCATGCTCTCATTTAGAAAGTGAAATATTTGTTCAACACTAGGGCTTGCTCGGCGTTTGCGCCAACGATCAAGCTGTTGCCTTGATATCCCTGTCTGTTTGCAGATATTCGCGATAGGAGTTCTACCAATAATGCGACTAAAAATCTGGCAATGATCTTGTGGATTAGTGATTTCGCCAAGTAGATGTCCAAGTGCCAACTTAAGGTCGACTTTGCAAACATCACAATAAAGTGCAAAATCCTTCCACGACATTCCTATCCGTCCCGATTCCCAGCGGTAGACCTGATTAAAGCCATAACCAAGCCGTTTACTAATCGCCTGCTGAGAATGCTTTCCGCGCATCGATTTTAGCAGATACAGCTTCAGATCTGTAAAAGTGTCATGTACCAATTCGACCTCTGATCGTGCTGAATTTGTCTATAGAATTTTTTCTGGTCGCTATCATTACTAATCTAGCCGACATATAATCGAAATGGCAAATAATCAAAATATTATTATGACGCTTACGCCGTCGTTCAAAGTTGGTAGGAGCACTGATGGCATCATTGTCTTTTCATTCGACAATCAATGGCAGTTCTGCTGTTTTTATAGTGATGCTTGCTTTAACCATGACCGCATGTAAGGTGCGCAATCCAATCACGCAAAGTACAGATAAATCGACTTCTGCCGAGTCAAACGCACAATTATCAGTGACGCTAGGATCCTATAAAATTGAAACCAAGACGGAAATTGCTCCCGATGGAAGCGAGACGATTTTAATTGCATATAGTCCCTATGAGTCTTACCAGCATGCAAAATGGGGATACAGTCACCTTGAGATGTGCACTCCTATCACCGGCATATGGCCTGGATGGGCAAATGCTCCGATTTCCTCTGATCCGCAGACACTTAGTCGCAGCGTCCTTGCTAAGTGGCATGATCAACCTGACCTAATGGCCGCAGATCATTTCTCGGTGTCATTAAGCACCACGTCTGCCCAAGGATGGAGTCGGCTACTCGCAGCGGATGAAATGGTCCTTGACTATCTCATTCGCAAAAATCTTGGCGCGTTTTTAAAAAAGAATAAGGAGATTTTGAAAAAGCTCCAATTGTCTGTGGATAAAACTCTTGGACCTCTAATTGCGTATCCTCAATTTCATTCTGTTAGTAAGGCAAAGCGAGATCAATTTATTTTAGGTGACCTCGTGAATTTTGCACAAAATAATCGAAGTGATTTTTTGGGACCATTCCCTAAATATGATGAGTATTATAAGACAGCTAATGGCATTCAAGCCATAGAACCGCGGATTCCTAAATTAGTCGATGTTCCAGCTAAATTGACAAATCACAGCTTGATCGTCGTGCATGCCACACGAGTGTTCGACGAAGATGCGATGGCAAAAGATGGAATTGATTCTACTGTCAAACTCTTTAAATCACGGCAATTACCAGTAATCTATCTTATGACTGATACTGGCGAAGGCGACTTAGGATGGTATACCGAAGATCGTAAGCCCGATTATGCCCTCCTGTCAGAAGGTGGTGAACACAACTTGCAGGCAGTCGGCGATGAATATACATTGGCCGGTGGTTTTTTTGGTGACTACGGCGGTAATCATGGGTGCCAATTTCTGGCATTGACCCATTTGATTACGCGTCACGATCTCCATTCCTTAAGGCCGCTTCTTATTCACTTTCCTGTAAATGCTACCTATTTTTATGAAGATGAAATTACACTGCGCAACGATTTTCTTGCAAACAAAATTTCGTCTAAGGATTTTATTACGCGCATTGAAGGTCTATTGTTTCCGGACGATCCAGAAATTTTTGGTCCCAGTTCACGCTTAGACGAACTATCTTTGAAGCTTAAAGATTATACGATCGAATTCTGGGTTGATGGTAAACTTGTTCCTGAAACAACTAAAGGAACTGGTGATCGCCGTGTTATTCTTAGCTTTGAACGATAGAAAATGTTGCAATAATAAAGAACAGAGGTTGAAGGTTTGATTATGCGTATCATGGCTGCATTTATCTCTATACTGAGTGTCTTTTCGTGCAAATCGAGAGACACTTCAAATGGAACTCTTGCCGCAACGGGATCCATCGCTATTCCCTCGAACGAAATGTTGTCAGCAATAGGGTCATTGCATTCTGGAGATCCAAATTTCTCGAATTGTACGGGAAGCTTAGTACACAAAAATACCGTGATTACTGCCGCCCACTGTGTGTTAAAGCATGGCGTTATCTTTGCGGACATGTTTTTCTTACCTGGTGTGATTAACTCTTCGATAGAAATCTGGGAAAAGGCAAATAATTCGGAGTTTCGTCGAGACCAATATGGTCGATATGTATTGAAAAGTGAATACGCGTCTAAAGTGCATTGGGTCAACAAAGTGCAGTTTGTTGAGGCGACCCAGATGGACCCTCAGCATCATTATGACGATAGCGACGATATCGCTCTTCTTAAACTTAAAGATACTCCGACCGTTCAGGCCATTGAACCTCTAAAACTTGAACTAAATGCTGAAAGAATATTGTCTATTTTTGCCCAGAAACAAAGACTAATGCTGGTCGGTTATCCTTACGACTATCATTCTGGCCAACGTTTAATCCAGCTCGAACGTTACCTTGGCAGTATTGGAGCACAGCTCTCGCATAAATGTCGTAAAGATAGCGAGGAAGTCATGCGACCGAAACTTCCCTTCGGTTTAGTAAATTGCCGAGTAACATCTGGTGGAAATTCCGGAGGCCCTCTCATTGCAATGGGACCCGAGGACTCTCGCATCATTGGAATTCACACAGGTGGGACAACAGGCGAAGGAACAGCTGTCAATTTAAGCTTTCACAAGGCATTTATCGAATCAATTCTTGGTCCTTGAGTGTAAATTCTTAGAAATTTGTTATCATTTAGAGACTCACACATTCACTAACATTTAGAGATGCCGCAATGACGTATCGTATTAAAATACAAATTTTTGTTCTGTTAGTAGCATCGCTATTTTCGTGCAAAGCACGTGTTGCTGATTCTAACGTCCACGGTAGCTTCGAAGAAGGAAACATGAAGGCGTTAAACGCCGCATCCGGGAAGCAAAAATATGTTCCAGAATTCTTACCGACAAAGGCCGTTCTTGTTTCTAGTGAAATTCTTCAAGACTGGGCTTTGGATGACACAACAGCACTGTTCAACGCTTTGGCGGAATCCGGTTCCGAGATTTGGATTTTAACTGATGACGAACATGACTCGCGGGCAAGACTCAATAAAAAAAATCTACCAATAAGCACCAATGCCGCAATTCATCTTGTGAAAGTCGCAACTGATTCTGTTTGGATCCGTGACTACGGACCTTTGCCAACCAGGGCTGTCAGTGGTGGTTATGTTTTTATCAACACCAATTACAACACCGAAAACCAGAACGACGAAAACGTGCCAATTAATCTTGCTAAACTCCTTGGGGCTGGTCGCCTATCCATTCCCGTGTTTTTTTCCTTTGGATATTTAGCTTGCAATTCTGTGAACTGCTACGTTGGTCGAAGCGTCGCGGAGGATGATAAAAACGCAACAGAGGGTGATGGCCGTGCTTATAGCGAGGAGCAGATTGCTGCGATGATGTCGATTGCCACGGGCAATCAGGTAACTATGATGAATCCACTCCCATATGAAAACACAGGACATATGGATCTATGGGCACAGTTCGTCGCAGAAAAAACCATTTTTGTTATTGAGATCCCAGATGACTCCGAAAAATACTTTCCTGGTTCGATGGCGTCAAGTTTGGGGTGGTTGAAGGAGATGCGTGAGCACCTCGACGATGCAGCAAAAAAATTTACTGCCGATGGGTATACTGTTGTACGCATTCCCTCGCCCGTGCCCCTTAGGGAAGGTACGAGAACGGTAATGCGGAGCTATGTAAACTCTCTTCTCATCAACGGCAATGCCATTCTTCCAAGATATAAGAAAAAATGGAATGGGAAGAATTACGAAGATTATCCAGATGCAGCAAACTTACAAAAGTATGAATCGATCGTTCAAAAATTATACGATACACAAGGATACAAGGTTCATTGGGTTGATTTCGATTATTTTGTGACATTTAGTGGAGCTCTTCATTGCGTCACGTTGACCTTGCCGAAATTATAGTTATGTTTCCATCATCAAATGCTATTTCAATATTAAAATATTCCAGAAGCCTTTCAGTTCGGAGAAAATCATGACAAAACGATCGATGATTTTTGGTGCGTTAATCCTTCTGACTCTTGTTGATTGTAAACGCAGGGCGCCTGGAAGTTCCCATGCAGTGAGTACCGACGTTAAGCCTCAGCCTCCAACAAGTGATTTTACATACGCACAGCTAACAGCCCTTTTGCTTGATCCAAGTACCAAATCCATTGAAGATCTCTTACTGCGTTTGCCTGAATCTTTTCGAAAAAGATTTACTCTCGTCTACCGTAGTGGCAGCGCTCAATTTTCTCATCCACTTTATCCGCGGGTCATCATGTTTTCAAGCGACGCGTCCCTCGTGATTGCGTTTGATGCCTGGCCTATCGACTTAACTCTATTTTCGCCCCAAGAAAGACCCATTGTGGAAAAGCAGTTGGCGTCTGGAAATCATAATGCGCTAGAAGTGATGCACTTTGAGCGTGGTCAAATCGAATCTCAATGGAAATTTAAAGAAATAATTTTTTCTCCAGATCAAACCGGCGTCCATCCAAAGGTCTTAGACGGTAGCAGGGATAATCCTTTCATAACAAACTGCAGCGGTTGCCATGGAACCAACACAGAAAAATTAAAACCAAATTGGGAAACTTACGCAATCTGGCCAGGGGTTTATGGTTCTATCGATGACTATATACTGCCTGATTCTAATGAAGGAAAAGGATTTGCGCAATTCGCTAAGCGAACCAGCACCACGGGACGCTATAACGCCTTAATCAATCTGAATCGAGATCCGATTAAATTCATTAAAAAAACGGTTACTGTAGAAAATAAGGACCGCAAAGCTGGTGCATCGTCTTATAAAACTGTTGGCTATAAGGACGACATCTATTGGTCGACTTCTACGGACGAAAAAGCGTTTTCTATTGAAGGTGCCTTTACCGATATTAGGCCACGCCCCGCATTGCTACTTTTGTTCTTGTTGACATCGCGCAATAGCGAGCAAATTGTTTCGCTACTTCGAAATGTCAAAAACAACGATTTTCTTCTTGATCTTATGGCACTCAGCCTCTGCGATAAATCTGTTTTTATTAATAAGATCGCAAAACGCCTCGGTCGCGACGTGAATGACGTTCAAACTGACATAGACTCTCTCTATAAAAAGCATTCGCAGCAAAATCAAAAAGGCACGGCAGATATTATGCTTAGCACACTGCAAGAGTATTTTCCCCAACAGGTGTCGACCCAAAGCCTTCCCTCTTTTGGTCGAAACCTGTTCGATCGTTGGGCGAAATATTCGGATGCGGATGCGGCGGGAACTGGAACAGAGAAGGTCTTGATTTCACCACAAGAACAACTTACTGGGCGTGGTTATGAGACTTCGTCTGGAAGTTATACTCCTGACTCAATCACATCACGTCAGATGAGTACCGTTCAGTATTTGTTAAATTTGCATCATGTGGAGATCAATCTCACCGAGCTCACAACACCTCGTTATGGCGGACTCCGTGACGACGTGGGCGGAGGAGCTGCAACGGACATGGACAAACAACTACGCATAGATATGACACAACTTGCATCAGACCAAAAAGTCAGCGAAACGATCTGCAGATAAGATCATGACTTTTCATTCTAGAAGCGTGAGCCAAACTTGAATTTCCATATGCCAGCTTGGTGCCTATGCAGGGAACCGTCACAACGAGTTGGAATTTACCGAGTGTACCCTGCGTCGAAAATTTGCTATATTTCCCTTAGGCAGCCTGATAATCTTACTCTTCAAATTCTTTGAATTTTTAATCACGAAGAAATTATCTAATTGAGGCACAATCTTATGAAAGCTACTGCAAAAAGTCATATCAAGATTTTTTTCCGAGAAATTGGTGTTAATCCGTTTTTTTTCGTAATTTTTGTTTTTATATTGACCCAATGCCGTGAGTCGAAACAATCCAAACCTAACGAGTATATCGTTGTTGGCGCGACCGACAGCCCTTTCATCCTAGAAGCAGATAGTAAGGATTTTATTACCACGAAATGTAACAGCATCGACAAACAAGCGGACCCTAAAAGCTGTGTCAAATCAAATGATCCGAAAGACATAATTCGCGTTAACAAAGAAGAACGCATTAAACGAATTCGAGAAGTATCAGAGATTTTAGAGATCGGCCAAAAAAGTTACACAAATCGAACCGAAGATGGCGAAACTGTATTTGCAAAGACATTTTTCCCAAAGTCTGATGAGACAGCTAAACTGTTATTACTTCTTTTAACTCCGCAAGAAATTGAAAAATAGACATCATATGCGAATAGACTGAATTAAATTAGGGACACAGACATGTGACTTTGCCCAAGCGAGTATGGTCACATAAAACCACTGATCTCAACGCTATCTATCTTAACGACTTGCTCATCCGAGACACTAAACGAATCGTAAAATCTCCGTTACCTGGCCAATTCTCGCTGTCGTTCAAATCCGATCCATCTACATATACTTGGTAGTCGCCGGCACAAGCTAGTATCTCACTGATTACTTCAGCCACCCCGAGCCTCAATTCCAATCCAGTGAAATTCACCATCCTTTAAATATAGAAGGAGTGCACATGAGTAACCTGGTTCACCAGATGCACACGAGATAGGTCGATCAAATGAAGTGGTGGATGCTATCTCAGCGACGCCCTCATATAAGTTTCGAAGAGAAAAATCGGTCTGTTCCGTGAACGCTGCAGCTTCCTGAATTTTACCGGCAAACGCCGCTTATACAAGATGAACCAACAGGACAATCCGTATTCACATAGCATCGTTCGCCAGTATTTTCTTGAACACAACGGCCATTCAAACAAAACCAACCAGCTCCAGGACATTCACCCGAATTATAAGTGCATTCCGTCGCCTCCGATGGCTCAGATAAAAAAGATATCTCAACCGATGCGGCCTGGGTGACAAAAGCGACCGTGCAGAAAATGCTTCCAAGTAAAAATTTAAACATCTAAAGCTCCTTTGGATTTATTAAATTCTGATGCGGATTATACAAGTAACATTCTGTTGGCTACATGTCAAAAAGTCATCGCATCGGCTTGATGCATTCGAAAAGTTCTTTAAATTTCGATTTTGTGAAAGCGTGCCGCGCCGGATTCTTATTGCCGGGATGGTGATGGCCCAGTAACTAAGACATTCAGTAATTTTTGGTTTAAGTTTCAATCAGCCGACGACGTAAGCCTTTTCATATAGATGAGATAACCTTTGATTCTACGTAATCGCGATGGACGGAAGCCGTACAATTTACTACCCTCGCACGATCAATGATTGGAACGCGAGGAATCAATATTCAAGTGAGATCGCATGCATGGGAACAAAGGTCGTACCTATTCTTTGGACTAATCGGACTTCTGGCCGTTACACCATATTTTCTTAATGTTTGGTGGAAATTTTTGCCGTCGTTATTGGCGATGATCCTTCTGATGCGCTGGAAGTCTCAAACATATATAAGCGACCTGGGACTCAGAATTTCAAAACTACAGGTAGTCGTTGCTCTCAGTGTTTTCGCCCTGACCGTTTCGGTTGCGAGTTACGCCATTCCTCGACTATTAGATGATGCAGGAATCATTTTATATCAAGGCGAACGTTGGCATCTTGGTTGGGCATTGATGCCTCTTACGCAGTCCCTATCAGAAGAACTAGTTCTGCGGGCGCTTCTGCTAAATGGATTGCTGTATTTTTTTCAGCACGAGAAGATCATCTCATTTTTCGCCGCCATTGTTTTTATGGTCTGGCATCTAGTCTTTTTTCCGCTGGCGCAAGGGATTTGGCTCAGCAACCTGACCCTGACTACACTGTTTTTGTTTGGATACGCATCCAATAATTTCTTCCTCGCCTATCGAAATATCGCTATTCCCTTTGCTTTGCACGGCGGATGGAATCTCATTAAATTTGGCGGTGAATACTTTGACAAACAAACCCTTCAACAAACTGCTGAGAAGCAAAAAGCAATGGCATACTCGCA
>CAZUYQ010000077.1:0-397 GCA_964624705.1 uncultured Polynucleobacter sp. | reverse complement strand
TTGGTCTTGTTGCTGTCAGCGAATTTACATTGATGTGGAAATCTAGATCAAATCATGCGCGGTGAACTTGCTGGTTAAGAAATAGATTCAGATTTCTTTGAACCGTGCAGCTCGTTCTTCAAATATTTCTAGCAGCTTAAGTGCCGGGCCAGACATCGACATCTCGCCACTTTCCCACTTACTGACAGCACTGGGCGTCACCCCGAATCGGCGAGCGACCTCACTCATAGACCATCCCATGGACTCGCGAAGAACTTTGAGTCGGTCTGAACTGTCTGATTTCTTAGCCTTTGTTTTTGCCATGCATCCTCTGGAGAGCGATTAAGTCACCGAAACTTTAACTTACTCAATTTTCTTGACGCACCCTAGTCTTGGTGATTAACTACATGAAACTGTG
>CAZUYQ010000076.1:16246-24558 GCA_964624705.1 uncultured Polynucleobacter sp. | reverse complement strand
TATGTTGTAACTTAAGGCGTGGAACTGAGGATGAGGTCGACAAAGCCATTAAAACGCTTTATTCAGAGTATCGAGATAGATCCACTCTTCTTTGACCAACTGTAACACGCTGACTTCAAATGCATTTTGCCCTTTTTAGATACAAAAAACCTGCTGGAGATATCCAGCAGGTCGACGATTCACGCGAGGCGATGGCCTAGCTCTTGCGCCGTATCGCAGGAGTACCTTTCATAAAGGCTGAAACCCCGAACAGGTACATCCCGAACCCGCCAAGCGACTGCCAGAATTTAGAGCTGTCATGGTTTTCAATCAGAATAAAGGGCAAGGCTGCAAACATGACGAACCCGATTGTCATAATGTGGAATAAATCACATTCAATCATTTGTAACTTTGAATACTGCAGCCTGAATGCGAATCACAGTATCTGCCGGCCCCATATCTTCCAATTCCAGCTCGAGCTCATCATAAAATTTTCGAACGCTCTCTTTGATATCGCGCAATTTAGTCCGAGGAATTGCTATGGTTAAACCTTGAAACTCTCGATCATGAATATCGTCTTTTAGTCGCAATTTCGCCAGTTCGAGATATTTTTCGTGAATCAATTGCACATCAATGTTACGGATATCATTTACGGGAGACAGCCTAACGTTTGTCTTTCTATAAAATTCACCCTTTCCCGTTGATTCAATCCAAACTTTTCGTTTGATAAACTTTAATGCCGACTCGATAGTTTCCCGAGGTGCAAGCCGGCCAATGCGCTTCACCAGATTATCTAAGGTAAGTTCAAATTTATCGAGACATGTCATTTCCCGGACAATGCCATATAGCCAACTCGAATACCTTGACGTATCTTTTATATTAACTTTGCTATCAGCAATTCTTAGCTTGTCCAGCGTTTTCAGAACTCTGGTACGATTGGCATTATCGCAATGATCTAGCTGAATGAGCGTTATCAAATAGCGACGTTGATAATTGGAAAGCTCAATACCGTCAGCGATTTTATGGGCTACCGCCTCCGTTAAATTGCGTTCTTCTTTAAGCACTTGCTGAAAGTAATTTGGGTTTGCAATCCCGCAACGCTTTGCAAGTGATCGAACACTTTTTCCTTCGGATTTTACCGCATGGATAAGCACTTGCCTTCTCGGGTCAATATGATACTTCACCGAATCCGTCTCAAAAGTCTTCGATATAACTGAGGACACGGTGCTCGGTGATTTAAGTATTTATGTTGCAATACAGCATCCTCGCTTGGTCGAAGTGAAGATTGAATTGATTGACCCTCGTGGTAACAAGGTTTACCTAATACATGAGCCATTGTTTGTTAGGCCAGAAATCACATATGGCTATGAAGGGGAGACAGTCGATGGGTTGCGTAAACTGCGGTATCTGCCGGCCAAGGGTCGGTGGACCTTGAAATTCACCGATGAATCACATGCAGACGCTGGCTTCCTTCAAGCGGTACGCGTTGTGCAATTTAAATCGGTGAAATACGTGCCACCTAGTCCATGACATATCCCCCTGCGTTTCGTAAGATTGGCCTTCGCCCGCCCCATCCACTATTCAAACAAACTGATCCCAACATGATGTCGGTGGAGGGGTACTGCAACGTTCGATGGAAGTGGTTCTCCCTGCATGCTGGCGTTGCCATTAAGGGCGAAGATCGTCACGGACTGAAGCGATTATTTAAGTATACGAGTCGTTCGTCGGTGTCGCCGTCCAGGCTCAGCTATGATGATGCCGAGAATCCCAATGACAGTGATGTGATTCTTGGCCTCAAGCGACCGTGGAGCGATGGAACGACAGCATTGAGATTTAAGCAAGTTGATTTTGTAGAACGCCTTGTGGCTCTAATGCCCCCGGCACGTTGCTCGCACTGCCATCGGATTCACACTCTTAACTGCAACACCAGGCCACAGCGCCACTGCAAATGACATCGTCTTCAAAAATGTGGGCGACCTTGCGTGGGAGAAAATGCTTCCCGCCCTCGGCGACGATTCGCCCCGTTTTAGCATCTTAAGAGTGGATCCTAAAACAGGCGCCACAACATTAATGATTGAATTTCCCAAGGCTATCCACATCCCTGTCCTACGAGTAAAGATCTCGGTAAAGCGTTACCGCTCTAGCTCTCGCCAGAGCGCCAAATAAAGCTGAAGCAAGGTGTACACTAAAGTAGACATTTTTGTGCACTGATTGGCTTGTCGAACAAATTTCGATGCGCTACCCTGAATGACATGACCCACTTTTTTGAATATAAAAATTTTCAAGAGTTCCTCCGAGATAAGTATGAGCGGCTAAAAACGTCTCGTCCGCATTTCTCGGCGCGAGCGTTTGCAAAAAAAGCAGGTGTTAAGTCTCCTTCTTTTTTTCGTATGGTCTGCGAAGGCCATAGGAAGCTCACAGTCGAAACCGCAGAACGTTTTAGCGCGGCACTCGGTCTGACCTCCTTCGAGAAAGATTGCCTCGTTACTGCCTGTACTCTTGAACGTGCAAAAGATGCAAAATCTCAGCAACGCCTTTCGACAAAGTTAGCGAAATTAAAACGTCAGGCGGAACCAGACATCCCCATGAATAAAATGCACGTCGAGATACTTTCAGATCTCGATAATTTGAAACTTTACTTACTCGCTCAGAGTAAGCAGTTCAAAATTAGTCCAAACTGGATTAGCAGAAACTTACCATCAAAGCTCTCAGCGGCTGATATCGAACAGCGTATCGCTCTTTTGTTGGACTCGGGCTTGTGGATAAAAGAGGTGCGCACTATACGAACTATGGCACCGAGCATTGACACAGGTGATGCCATTCATCGCGAGGCATTGATACAGACCCACAAACGAATTTTCGACGAAGCGAAACTATCGCTTACCAAAGCAACAACAGAGGAGCGTGTGATCGCAGGCCGGACGTTCCTCTGTGATCCCAAAAGTATTCCTGAGATCAAGGCCCGCATTGATGCGTTTCGAAATGACTTGGAATCAGACTTTGAATGTTTGGACTCAACGCAGGCCTATCAGATTCAACTCGCTTTTTTTGAGATTGGAAAAGCAACATGATTAAGTCATCGCTTATTTTCTTAGCTGTTTCTCTATCTACTCTGCCTAGCTATGCCGGAGTCGGTCAAGGCAATCCGAGAACGTCACTCTATCACATGACGGAGAATTATATGGTGACAGTACCATATACAGGCCTCAGCATCGAGAATACGCCAGAGAAGAATGAGGTGAAAATCCAAGTTGGCTTGGCTTACCGAGAGAACGGTTACTTTGTTGTTTCTGAAAAGGTTCCAGAAATCGCCTCAGGCTTCAGAATTTGCGCTCAGCGGTCTATTGAAGGATCGGCGACCAAAGTGTTTTGGCTTGGTAAAGATTGCAAGGATCTTGTGTTTGTTAGCAAGTGGGAAGAACTGCGGCATGGTGTCGTAGGTGTAAAATTTCCGAGTCATTAAGGGAGGGATTATGGTTATGAGATCTATTTTAGTTTTTGTCACGATGTTCTTAGGAGGGCTCAATGCGCATGCCGAGCAAACTCAAGGTGAGACAGTAAAAGGCGTCGCCTTTGACTGTGAATCCGTTCACGAAAAAGTTGCAAACCAGGGCTTGAAGATAACCATGTCTCTTCGCAGCATCAGTCTTAACGATGCAACAAAGACGTTTGAGAGCTCAACAAATTTTCGAGTGAAATTGAAACCGATTTCGTATTGCGAGAAGGAAAGCAACAACGATGTTGAATCCTTTAGAGTAGCTTACGAAGGCGCGATACTCATGGGAACCGATGAGCCTTACTTTCTCCGTTTTCCACACATAGGAGTTATCCGCGTACCAGTGGGCAATAGTGATGAAACGAAAGTTTCTTTCGGCTATTTCGAAAATGACCACATAGATCCAAATACCTTTTTCCGATTGAACAGTTATGTACCGGTCATTGCGAGTTTAATGAAACATGCCGGCTTTGAGTCCTATGAAAGTCAAAACAGTTCTCTTTTAACAGAGTTTTTCAGCGCACATAGATTAGGTGTATCTAGTGATCCATTCCTTTATTCACCCGCTGGAGCACCGATTGGTGTTGGCTCACGTCTTGGCTCGCTTTACCAAATTCATGTTAAGTCTGGCGACGTTCGTCTTGCGAAATAGCATGCTTTAATCTCTAAGGGAGGATCTAAAATGAAATTATCGAATACAATTAAAGTTCTTTTAACTTATGCGATGCTCTTCGCATTTAACTCTTCAGGTCACGCTGCCGAAGACAAATGCCAAGAATTGCGAACTCATATAAACGTCCTCGGTTTTGAATTGAAAATGTCTTATAAGGCAACAAACATTTTTAATACCAAAGAAATTTTTGAGGTTGAAAGAACTTATCGTATAAAACCTGCCGTACTTCTACCAGCTTGTACGTCAAATGAAAGTGCTACTGTTGTCGGAACAGCGGTGTTTTCGACTCCGACCCAGAATCTAATCGGATCTTTTTTCAGGCAAGGTCCGGGCGCATTTATCGGATATGATACCCATTCCAACACCTATAAATTTTGGTATGACTTTGAGGTTAAAATGCATTATTCCGCATTTACAAAACTTCTGAGCGACATAGGTGTTTCCTCGTTTCAATCGATGGATGATTCCTCTTTTATCACGTTACTTTCTTTAACTATGGGCCTAAGATTACCCTATCAATATCAATCGTCACCAGAGAAACCCCGGGTGTTAGGCCTGGTAACAAGAAATCAAAAGATCTACGAACTTCAGGTTCGGAAGGCCAGCCTCGATTTGGCTACTCCCAGCATGAATTGACACCTGTCAAAAATAACAGAGCCACTGTCGACAGGAACGGTGGCTCTTTTTATTGCGTTGATGGCTCTTTTCGGGGTTTACTAGTAACTGGTCCCTTTGAATGTTGATAAACCGCGGGAGCGAGTGACAAACGACGCTCCCGCAGTCATATTCATGTGAAATGTCTCCCCCGGTAAGCGACTTTTATCAGACGCAGTATCTCCTGGATCAAGCGGGAGGTTGTCATACAGCAAATGATATCAATTAATTAGCAGTTTCTGGCGAAATTCTTTCATCAAACTTCAAATATTGCTCAAGTTCTCCCTATATTTTGTCGAAACGGTCAAAGACTGTACGTTGAATTTTCCAAAGGGGGTTCTTAATGGCGTGTGCAAGCCACAAAAAGATTCCGGTGTTTATCGGCCTTCTCACACTTCTCGCCAGCGGCTGTGGAAAAACTGGAATGCTCAATAGCTCCTCGACAACATCGGCGAATGAGCACAACGCGGCGTCAGCGGTATCGAAGCAAGACATTGACTTTGCATTGGCCAAGGCTGAGAAAGTCAGCAACAAACTCGAGGATTTGCTTTTCGTCTTAGGTGAAGGGCAGGCACTCAATTTGTCGCTTCGCTTCGTATGCAAGAAAGACGAGGCCTGCAATATCCCCAACAAGCTTTTCGGCAAGGACCTCGAGATGCTGCCCGACAACGAGCGTGAGTTTGTTGGAGGGGTAGTAACCGATTTACTCGGTACGCCTATAGAAGAAATCCCCAATTTCAAATCCTTCCGTCTATTGAATCGCAAGGAGAAGGTCGTCGTTATCTTGAAGTTCACCAAGAGAAAATTCCCCCTCCAGGTCACTGTCGAAAACCCGGAAGGTGGTACCGTCCAAGTTGACAAAGCTGATCCATGCGGCGGTGTCACCTGCCCTAGCTTTCAGATCCCCTTTGACGACTATGCGAACTTGACCGCCATCCCCCTTCCTGACTGGGAAGTGGAAACCTGGAGCATTCTAGATGCTGTTAAGGCCGCCGAAGCAGTCCCCGAGCTCCGGTCAATTTCGATCCGGCAAACGAAAAACGGTCTCAAGGTTCGGATTAAATTTCGGCGCAAGCCCCCCATCACCTATTTTACTAATACAGAAATAGCCGCCATGGAGCGTGGTCCAGCGCTCATCGCGCCAAATCAAATCGATCTCTGTACGGCTCAGGATCTCGAGAAGATCCGCGCGAATCCAGCTGGCAACTTCAGGTTGATGTGTGACATCGACCTCGCGGCGAGACCTTGGAACGTACTGCCCTACTTCTCTGGTTCCTTGGACGGCATGAACCACAAAATCAGTAATCTCAAAATCACGGCCGGCGCTCCTAGACCTAAGATCTCAGCCTTCGCATACGACTCTAATACCTTCTCATTGCAATACGGATTCTTCGGGACGATCACAAGTGGAGCGCGCATCGCCAACTTGACTCTGACAGACGCAGTCGTCGAAGCACCTTCGTCCGGGTCGTCTACAATAAATAGTCACGTCGGAATCCTCGCAGGGTGGCTGATCGGCGCACGTATCGAGATTTCTTACGTCAACATCTCTGGGAAAGTAACAGCCCGTAACGTCGCCAATATCGGTGGCGTCGCAGGTTACGTCACGGAATCGAATTTCCCACAGATGCCCAACCCGTCACTACTCTATTCAGCGAAGCTGAGCCACGTGCGAGCCAGAGCCATCATCGATGGTGGTCGGGACCTCTCTGTGAACATGGGCGGCTTGGTAGGCCAAAGCTTTGTCGCACCGATGACTATCGAGTTTTCGGAGTTCATCGGTACCGTCGGTTCCGTAAGCGATGTCCCGGAAAGCAATCTCACGGCTGGGGGTCTCGCAGGATCCTACAGCGGCACCATCCAAAGATCAAAATTCAGCGGTATCGTCGCTGGTGCCAGAAACGTCGGCGGGCTTGTCGGCATGGTCCCTAACCGTTCTTCTGTGACAATCTTAGAAAGCAGAACGTCGGGTGAAGTTCACTCTCAAATCCAAACCAGCAGCAGCGGCGGCTTGGTCGGCGACGCATTAGGCCTTTCTATGGTAGGCTTAGGCTCCCCTTTGCGCATCGAGCGCTCGTACTCCGACGCCGACGTCGGACTCTGGATCAGTCCAGGACAAGCGGTACTTATCAAAGCTACACGCGCGAAGTCAGGTTTACCAACTAGCTCGCAAAATACCGGTGGTTTGGTGGGCGAATTCCTAGCTACAAACGCGCCGATCATCCGCGACAGCTACTATGCTGGCAGGTTACACGGCGGCTCTACGAGCGGCGGCATCGTCGGCCGAGCTTCTTTCCAGGAAGACATATCTTGTGCGTCACCTGCCACCCCACTACTGCAGAATGTCTATTTCAACGGGCGCACTGTCTTTGCCATGGACAGCATCGATCCGCTGTCGCTTCAGGACAAGATGTCGCAAGGCATTGATTCTCGCAAAATAGTCATCAGATCAGCGATTGCCAGCATCGACAAAGGCTTTACTTACCACAGCCTCAAGCGCTGTCCAGAAGCATACTTCCAGCGTCATTTCATCAACGCTTACTGGAACAATGGCTTGACCGACGTTGAAGACGACTTCGCAGTCGGGTTGGATCCCTCGCAGATGAACGACAAGGGTCGCTTCCTCGGATTCGACTTCACCAATGTATGGACTATGGATGCCCGAACCGACTCGCCTCAATTGCGCTGGCAGCAACAATAATGAGAACGGCGCTGATCCGACTTACCAGATCAGCGCCAGATGTCACGTCTTAACAAAATTAATTTTTGCTTTTGAAACACCAATTTCTAATCCAATTCCTTTAGCGCAGCGAGTACGGCCTCATCATGCCCAGCAACGCTAACCTTCGGCCACGCATGCGTCACCACGCCTTCTTTATTGATGATCAAAGTGGACCGCTGAATGCCCATATAGGTTTTACCGTAATTTTTTTTCTCGAACCAAACGCCGTATTGATCCGCAATCTTGGGTCCTTCGTCGGCAACAAGAATAAATTTCAGACCGAATTTCTCGCGAACCGAAACCCTAATCATTAGTAAACACTCAACAAACAGGTTGCTTTCGATCACATATTTCTTATTATTCTAAAACAAGATTCACTGCTTAAAGGAGTTCACTATGAAATTCGCACGCGTTTTGCTTTTGTCGTTCGGCCTAGTAACTAGCACCGCACTATTTGCAGGTGCCAAAACCTATCAGGTCACTGGACCCGTTCTTGAACTCACCGACACCATGATCACCGTCCAGAAAGGTTCGGAGAAGTGGCAAATCGATCGCGACGCCGCAACGAAAGTGGATGGAGAACTGAAAGTCGGCGCCAAAGTAACCATCGAATATACGATGAAAGCTGCAACGGTAACCGCAAAAACCGAGAAGCCAAAAAAATCTGCGAAATAATTTCTATTTTTTACTGCGTACGTTTATTTTCTGAAGGCCCGCAGTTTGAGCCACACTAGACAGCAACATTAGTTCCTGTTTAGCGTCTACAGCTTGAGCTTTCTAGATCTAAA
>CAZUYQ010000076.1:0-16236 GCA_964624705.1 uncultured Polynucleobacter sp. | reverse complement strand
GCTTTGATGCGCACGGCAACAAGCACGGTTTTGAGAGCAAAATTCTGCCGCTGGAGCGCGTTGTGTCCAAATAGTCACGCAGCGATACTGTAATTAACTACGAGGCCGTCGACCATACGCGTACGACGGAGTTTTGATCGATTGAAAATCACGCTACCGTGTTGCCTGCATGGCGAATTTTGCCCTAACGACTGGTGCGGCCTTCTCTGATTAAAGCCTATGCGGAATATGAGCAGGTTTGTTCGGTATTCTATCGATGTGTTACGGAAGCTTCGTCAGAAGCAGCGCTTCGTTACCTATAACACGGGCAGCGACTAAAGTATCACGTATCAACGGTTGTCGGTGTTTGTTTGTCGAGATTTGACTGCTTCACATTGTGCAAATTCTTCGTCGGTGTAGTGGCCAATTTTGATAAAATCGCAGATCGATAATTTACCGCTTGCCACTCTGCGACGCGCCTCTGCAAGGTTGATCGCGTCTTGTCGTTTTTCGATCGCCGAGCCCTTAGCATATAATTTGAACGCCACAGGTAATGCTATCGCCAGAACGGGAAAACCGAGGCTCGGGTAGCGCGAACACTTATCTTTGGCGGCCCAAAACCCATCGATCATTTAGAACCTTTTCAAGGCCAAGAAGTGCCGTCACAACGCTACGCACTATGCAGTCGGCCACCTAGTATCTTGGAGCCAGGCAATTGTACTCTTTGCCGTGCGCCAGGTCCAAAGGCACCGAGTAACTGGCAAGACACTCTCGATCGGAATCGTTCCGTGAAAGACCGCACGGGAGCGTGTCCCATCGAAACCGGCGTGTGTGGGCCTTATCGGTTCATTCATGCGAGAACCTCGCAAGAAAACATTTTCACCTATTTCGATGCACAAGGAAAATGGATTGCAGATCAATTTTCGGGCGCCAATCTCGGCACGTGTGCCGGACGAGCGAGAGTCTCCTGGACGCATCGGGGCAGATATCTCACTTGCACACCCGGAGCAGTTCAACCAGAATGCACGACGAAGTCCGCGATAAAGAAACGATGATGCCATGCACGCAGAAAACATCCTACGTAGATTTTGCAGTCTGTTGCTCATGAGCGGATCAAGCTCGGTGCTCGCAAGTAGCTGGCCTCCTGAAGCCTTTCAACAAATGCCCGGCTTGTACAATGTCACCAGCCCCGCATCGGAAAGCATTTGCCGAGATCAAATGGCAGCGATCCGCCGTGGGAAAGTACGGGACTTGCGAAGATATTTTCACGATCAAGATGCCCATGAAAGCATCGGGAATGCCAGTAGGCCAGTTACTAGAATCTCTTTTGCATCCGTTGGATTCATTCCAACTCTTGCCGACGTAACCCAATTAGTCTATTCTAATTATATACGTACTACGTCTATAATTGGAAGGGTCTAAAAACGCATGCCCCATCAAAGACTTCGTTTTGCAACCACTAACCTACTAAAAAAACTAGACTATTTTCGCGTCGTGGGCGTTCAAGGGCCTCGCCAATGCGGTAAAAGTTATTTAAGTCGGGAACTGTTGAAACCTCATCGTCCCACTCTCGTCTATCGCACGTTCGATCAACCAACCGTTCTCGATTTTGCTACCACTCATCCGGAATCATTTTTGAATCAATACCTCGGCTCTGCACCCCTCGTAATCGACGAAGCTCAAAAATGTCCAAGAATTTTTGATGCGGTCAAATTTATCGTCGATCAAAACCAACAACCAGGTCAGTTTCTACTTCTAGGGTCGACTGAATTTTCAAAGAAAAATTTAATTCGCGAATCACTGACCGGGAGAATAGGACTTATGCGCCTTTATCCGATGACATGCGCGGAAACTCTTCAGCAAAATATTGGAAACAAATTTCCCATTGAAAGCCAGTCTTCTGTCTCACGTTCAGATCTCCTCCGATATCTGAACTGCGGCGGCATGCCGGGCATGTGCTTTGTACGCTCAATCACTGAACGCGAAGAGCAAATCAAATCGTGGCTAGATACAACTGTTAATCGTGATCTGGCGCTCATTCCTAAACTCAAATTAAATCCCGATCTTGCTCTCTCCGTTTTGAAAGCAATCGCAACTCTTGAAGAACCCACAGCAGGAAATATCGCAAAAAAGCTTAGACGCGATCCGAGGACCATCAATAGCCACCTTTCCGCTCTCTCGATGCTTTATGTCATTCAAAGTCTATCTCCTCACGAACTCAGCACTGGAAAACCAGTTTTTTTTCTGTGCGATGTTGCCTTTGCCCAATACCTTAGTGCGACCTTTGAGCGGCAGCTTCAAACAATGCTCTTGCAGGAGTTACTCGCAAAAAATGAATATCTCAACAACGGCTCAAGTCAGATCTCATTTTATCGGACAACGAAGGGCAGTTTTGTGCATTTTATCTTAGAAACGCGCAATACACCGCTAACTGCGATAAAAATCCTCTTCGAAGAAAAACTCGACCGCCGCGAACTGGAAGTTTTAAATGCGTTTGGTAAAAAAACCGATAAAGAAGTACGACTGGTCGCACTTGCGCCGGTGCAAGAACAGCTCAAGGTGGGCGGAATTGACATCTATCCATGGGAACGAGTGTGTTAGCGTACCGACAATTCGACCGTAGCCTAATTTTATGAAATCACCTTCAAACGCGTTGATCTAAAAAATCTAGGCGATTGCGAATCAGAGCTGCGATCGGGACGGCAGATGAAGGTTCAATGATAAGTTTCATGCGTTCCCAAATGAGGCGCATAGCCGCGACAATGTCTAATTCGGACATCTGTATCATGCGAGGACCATGTTTTTCGATAATGTCAAAATTACGTCTACCGATAGAATTGGTGCGAAGCCCCTCGGCAATCGTATCCACCGGGCTGGGAATAGAGATGATACGACGAGCAGCAACCGATTGCGCGACGTCATTCGCTTGCTCGGGTTCAGTACCGATAACTCTGGTTGCTGAGCCATGCTCTTTAACTGGTCTAATTCATTCATAGATCGAGATCATAATAGATGTTCGTGCTGTCCACATGCAGTCTAGCTGTAAATTTTCTGTAACGAATAAGCTTCTTTTTTCATGTTTCCAAGAACGGATCATAATCACGGTAGCAGACTCTACCGGGACGATATCCGTAGCTGTACCAGCCATCCGAATTGGATTGAGTCGTCGAGCTTTGAATTTTATCGATGCTAGATCCGGGGCCGAATCCTCATTCAAATACCAAGGTCTAGATTTTGCCGTAAGAATATCCGACACTCAATGGGTGAATTTTAAAAACAACAATGGTGGTAGCTTCTACTACTTTCCACGAGAATGCGTAAGCGCAAGACTCTCGGTATGGGTTCCGCGACAACTTGACCCTTAACACCGATCCAGCGACGACACAGCGATTTTGATCATTAGGATAGCCTGGATGTGAACGTAGGCTACTGAACGTCCGGCATCAGTGATATCATTCACTTTCTTGAGTCGACATTGTACCCATAGTGTATATACTATTTTAAAATATTGGAATGCTACTTAGGTAAAAAATATAACATCACAGCTGCGATCACTAACTCCTGCAACTAGAGACAAGATACTCGTTGGTGACGCAGCAGCGTCGAGATTGAAAAGATGATTATGGGAAAAAAAATAATTTTATTAGCTGTTCCTACGGTTACCACAACGGTGTCGCATGCAGGATCTGCGGACACTTACCGATTTATATCGGAAATGTTCTGTAAGTCCGATGCTCCTAAACTAATGATAGAAAGAGAAACTATCATTCAAAAAATCTCGGGTATAGCTAGCAATAAGACCTTAGCCAAAGACGAGAAAAAACGTCAGATACTCGCAGTCAAAAAAGAAATCAACGTCAACAAAGATAAGATTTTATCTGTAGTAACAGCGTGGACTAGCAAAAAGCCAAAGATGTTAGATGCTATTCATCAGATCAATGGGGCCAATGACGAACAACTTGCAGAAGTTTGCAGACTCGCTTCTTTGTCGTGCTCTAAAACAGTCCCAGACAAAGCGAAGTTCGCGGTCGCCTGTGCTGATTTTACACTCATTGCAGCGAAACCGTAGTCCTCGAGTGCCAGGAACGCCATAGATTAGCGTATCATAGTCACAATAAAATTATATTTTATTGCAAGATCGACACCTGTAAAGATGAGACTCGCCATCCACGGAACATCGACTGGATCAAACTGCGCGGATGCCACAGGACTTAAAAATAGTAACCCTATAAATGTAAATAGTATTTTTAGCCAACGTTGATTTTTTTGATTGTCATCAGAAAAGCGTAAAAGGACAAACAATTAAACTCAAAGGAATTCGTGTTTGGCGTATAATCAGCCAACTCTGCTAAAGTAAGAGATGCCGCGCCCCGCTCGAGCATCGCGATCCGCTAGCTGTGCCCCAATCAACGACGTTTTGCCGGTTGATCTTGGGCCAAACAAAAAACATGACTTTTTTCCTAAAAAATCAGCTAGTTGCATTATTCTTGGAATATCGTAAGACATAGTTGTATATTTCCGGAAATTTAAGAATCCTACTGCGAATTATCCAAGTATTTAATTTAACAGATAAATTGTTAAACTACAAATTGTATAAATACCATCTCCCGGAATAATCCACCTTTTGAGAAGCACAATGCACAGTCATATAACCCTCATATCGATTGGTGCCTGATCAATATGAATTTTGGCGGGGACGACCTTCGCGCCTTCACGATCGACTTCGAGTGGTCGGAAATATGAGGAAGCGAGTTTAAGGGAAATATTGAATGGGGTTATATGCCCATAAAATATGGGAGCTAGAATTTATTTAATCTCGATCATTAAAGGTAGGTCAAGACCTTGGCCTATTTGAATGCCTCCAATATTTACAGGATTAGGATAACGTCATTGAGCTGACTGAATCTGTTCACAGTGAATTGGAAAATCTTGCCACCAGATTCTGGGAAGTCCTTCAGAATAAGCGTCCCAATTTTCTTTGATATTGTTTCGCATAAACCCATCGAAACTCGTTTTTGTAAATGGTCTTGGCCCGGAAAAATCTTCGGCTCTCTCGTCAGATGGCAAAATCAAAGAACGACCGTTAGGACTTCTGCCGAGGATATATTCAGACATACCTTGATACTTTTCAGATGTGAAAAGATTATTAACTGTCATATTCTCGCAAGCACTGCCACCTGCGAAGAAAAAATTACCTGTTGCTGCTTCACCGGTGTCTAAATTGTAACCGATTGTCATAAAACCTTGACGAGGGTACTTCGCGTATCTAAAAAAGCGGATGCGTGCGTCGACTTCATAATTTGCATTTTCTGGGGATGAGCACTGAAAAACTGCAGTGGGTATCGGGTCGACTGCCAATTTATTACCTTGGCTGTCTTTACCAATGGTCACGAACGAACAGAGTCTTGGATCCCAATTGTCATTTGGAGTTTCTTGACTTTGAGCCGCGAACGATAGGGTAGCTAAGACAGATAAAATAAATTTTTTCATTGGCACTCCTTTTTGTTGTGCTCTTCCAACTGTTATTTCTTTGACTAATGCTGATTTGGAAATCCAGTTTCAACTGTCGCAAGTGCATACTTTGCATTCGCAATGATAAGGTCTGCACGCCAATGGACTGCGTTCAACGCTGATTCGTTGTCAACGATCCATTGCAGCAGTTCTTGCGCTTTAGGAGTGACTCCAAAGTACGCCGAGTATTTTCCTATTGAATGAATAGAGTCAAGTACCGTGTCATAAACACCGCCTGACGCGGGGCTTAACTTCAGAAGTCGCTTTGTATCTTTTATCCAGAACTTCAATATACTTGCTCCACCAGAAATATTGGGGGAGTTTCCAAATGAGTGTAAGTAATAATCGAGAAGTTTCTCAAGTTGCGGAAAGATCTCATGCCGAACTTCGTGAGCGTTTGCAGTCATGGCGACTTTTGCGAGCATTTTTCGGTAGTCGTCGCTATTGAGCAGTAAATTGGATTTAACAAATTGTCGGGCAATCAGTTCGCGCAAGAAAATGAGTTCTCGATCTGAAATCGTTGGACCGTTACGTCCAGGCGGAATAACTGCATATTCAAACTGTGATCTTGGTGCAGAGATAAGTTTAATCAGGATCTCAGACTTTTTCTGAAATATTGCAGTGGTGTCCTGGAGGTTGCCAATCGCTTTGACCATGGAAGAAAGGAGCGGCGAATACTTTATTTTATTCGCAGTAAAAATATTCGTTGAAATTAGTTCTGTAAGCTCGGCTGCGCACGACATGTTATAAGAAAAATCTAATGCATTTGAAATCATCTCAAATAGCATGGCCTTGTTTTCAATCGAAGTCATCAACTGAATATTCTTGACCTGAACTCTAATCCATTCAATGCGTTCCATTTCATTTGGCTTGCCAACAAAACTCGGATACTCACCCGGTTTTCCATAGAGACAGGAAACTTCGCTATTATCTGCAGTAGCTAGTGAGGAATAGAACACTGCAATTAGAAATATCAAACTCTTCATAAAAGTTACTCCTTAAAGTTTGGAAGACTATAAAAAGTGGTTTAACATTTTATAAATTTAATGCAATGCTGCTTAGACCGATTTTGTTGCGGATCCGTAACACGTCAAGAGAGCAGATCAAACATTTGGACATTAACCTGATAGACAGTGTCACCGGTTGGATCTTCGAGGTAGTTCATCAGTTGTTGGCGGAAACGTTCGATCATACGTTTTGCTTCGGGAATTTTGTCACGATTAGTAATGGTGTTAAACCCAGTAATATCACGACGAGTACGGTCTTGTTCTTGAAGCGCTTCGAGACCAAGGCCAATCATTTGCGTGTGCAATTGACACAGGGCGACATTGGATACATCTGTTTCAACTTTTTGATGAATCTCATGACGCTCAAGGCGACCTTGAGCATTGCGGCGCAATAGTCCCAGCTCGATCAGACGAACAAGTGCAGTACGAAGGTCTCTTTTGCTGACCTTGTTCATTAATTTTTCCGCAATCCAATCAATGTTTTCTTGAAAATCAGACAGACGAGTCATTTCTAAGATTACAAAATGATACCAACAACTAACCAATTGAAACTGTTGCAGCTGCAAGAGTACTTTTTCTCGCATAGGTTTGAAATTGGCAGCCAAACGCTCGTAAAACTCTTTTGTTTGTGGATCTTCTGCGCAGGTGGCATTGGCAATGATATCGAAGTACTCGCGTTCATCTTGTGAAGTGAGCAAACTTTTCTTCAACGTGTCCCTAACTTGTTTCGACGGCGATCGCTTGCGATTCAAAGTGAGCGACAGAGCCGCGGCATCATTGAAACCAAGCAGCTTTGCCCAGGATCGCAATGAGTAGCTAGGATTGCGTCTGCGCCGTTCCTCAAAGGCCGCCTGTAAGAAGTCGACCAGGTCACGATGTTTGAAGATATCAGTCATCTGAATCCTGCAGTTGGCAGGTAAAAACTTTGCGAACAGCTGGCAGCGTGGGGCAGCGGTTTGCTAAGTCTGGCCTTCCTGTTGATGACAAATCAATACCGAGTTCGGTGGAATCTAAACCCCGCGATAGTCGAGCTTGAAACGAATAATCACAGGTACTTTGGTAAATGACGTTGTCGTATTGAGATGATGTTGGAGCAGAGGCGAGAAGTAACTTTCCTTCAGCTTGAAACGCTGTTCTATCTTGAGTCAGAGTTACAAAGCTCGAAAATTTGATAATGCCTTCGCCATAAGTCGTAGGTTGTGGAATATTTCCTTTAACTAAACCTGCGGGATAAATCTCAATCGAAAAATCTTTGTTTCCGATCTCACAGGACCACACTCCGCCGATCGATGGACGTGTCACCGTAAAGGCTGCTGCTCGTTGAGCGGCGGCAGGATTGCGGTATTGCCAAATGGTTACGAGTTTGTCGACAAGCGGATCAATGGTTGGGTAATCCCGCAAATCAGCAATAGCCATCAAAGATCCACGTAAGAGTATAGGCATGGCACGTACAGCCGTTGGGGCTAAGTTGGTGCAGTGCTCATAGGATAACATGAGAATATCTGCATTTGCTGTTGAAGGTCGGAGGCAGCGTTTAAGTTCTAAGTTTGGACCCCATTGGTGTTCGGCCTTGGCAATGTGTTGACTTAAGGTCGTGCGATACTTTGCATATGCGTTTTGCAGATCGATACTTCCCGATGCAAGTGCGCTATCTTTCGGAGTGATATCTCGTAGTAAATCGCCCGAGAAAACCCGACTCGCGTTGAATACTTCGCGTATGGGATCACCGCCATTGCCAAAATCGGTGCCTCGTGCCAATAATGCGGCACTATTCAGCATCAATGCTGACAAAGTAACGTAGATTTTTATGGGATGTTTCATAGGTCTTCTGCCTTCCTCTTTTGTTTAAACAACGCATCAATGACTTGTTTTCCTGGATTACGCAGATAAGACTTGGTCACGCGCTGCATCACCACATCGTTGCGAGACAGTTCAATTCTGACGGGTAGGTCGTAGGACATGCGGATGCCGTCACCATTTTGGATCACCTGAAACTCAATTGAGAATGGTCGCTGGAACCAAACAGGATAGCGTTCATAGATGCCTCGGCCCCAGTGACGCTGATCGTAACCGGTGATATTCCACTCACCGACTGTAATAAAGACCCTGCGCTGCGCATCCCAGCGAACAGGCTTGGTTGTAATCATGATCAGTTCGACTTCGTTTGCCATCTTTTTAGGAGCATCAAAAGCCACGCCACGATTGTTATCGAACACCATAAACATTTCCGGCACGGCGGTATCCGGAGTGACAAATAGTGCTCCGTAAATCTTACGCAAATCAAAATTGACTTCCGGAGCATAAGGATCGATCCGTGTGAATATCTCTGCCGCGGTTTGGCTGTAGCGTTTGCGATAACTTTCGACGATGACGAGCTTCATCCAATCCGTAAACTCATCGCCTTGTCCGAAATGATGGACAAACTCGCCAATAAGGAGACGAGCGGCTGCGCCGTAGGAATCGATCTGGTCGAGGCACCTTTGGCGAGACAAAGAGATCGTGGCAAACCGTGTTTGCGCCGTTTGACCGCAGGCACCATTGGCATTGACGGCGACGATTTCGATTGTGGTTTTAAGTGCCTCCTCACGCAGTTCTTCGAAATGCTCGCTGTAGAATTTAACAACGCGATCACGGAATTCTGCTTCTGGTAATAATTCTGGATGTAGATCTGCCGGTTCGAGGCTACTCAGAATAGTCCAGGCAGCCTTTTGACCTTTTGCCATGCGATCAGCAAAAGAATCCAAGGCATGGGCTGGCCAGGCGGAGAGCAGGCCTAATAGGATGACAATCAATGATAAGCGCATAAAAATCCATTAAAATAACGACTGTATTAACATTATATTAATGAAAAGTAAATTATATTGTATTGATAGCGTTAAAAACGTAAGTTGCTAAAATTAAAGACTTATAATTCTGACGCAGGAGCACGAACAGTCATTATAAGAATCCCTACTACAGATTGCATTCTGCTGAAAGCAGGAGACTTGACACGAAGTGTTATTTCGTCCGCTACAATGACAATTTGTAACTCCACCAGCGCTTTGAACCGCTTCTTCGATGAGCTCTTTAAGTTCCTGTTTATCGACAGTTTCCGCAAAAACAGTCGGTGCGGAAAAACTTAAGAATGCAAAAAAAAGAATCTTTTTCATAAATGTGCCTTTCTTAAAAATTTATAGATCAACAAGGCGGTATATAGAAAAAGCCCACGCATTTGTACACGGGGGCTTAGTACGAATTTGTTACCGAATTGTAACAGGCTACGCTATGACCGCTTGATATATTTCCAAGATGATTCATTCGATTGAGAATCTGAGATTTTAGACGCACCTCTGCCCTTTGATTTTCGATCTTTCTTGAAGAGGTTTTTCCTGGGTCGACTTCAAAGCTGCAAGGAAGCAGACGTCTACCTGGTTCGTGCCGAAGATATGATTCATTGGAAAGAGTTTATCAAATGAACTTCGATCTCTTTCCTTGGAGTCGCAAAATTAATTGAAACTGGATAATGTGAGATTTGGTCGCGGACGTTCCACTCAAATCCTCACAAGAATAGGTCTGAGGACATCAAGGATTGCAACGCCCCTCGTCGTCTACCACGCTGAAAAAATCTTCCAGGGCAAAAACTCGCTCCCAGAGTTTAGTCATACATCGCCCCAGTTGCGCTTCGACCCGCGATGGGCGTTGCCCAGCGTCTTTAACTGTCAGGAAAATCTTTTGCTTAGTATGAAGTTGTGAATCGAAGTGATAGCGAGCACTAGCAAACGTGGTCTGCGGGTGGAGCTTGCGGCTACAACGCCATCGCATGAGCGAAGGCGAGCAGTGGCAGGTGAACTGAGTTATTTGTTTGAGGATTAGAGTCTGGGTAGTGTCCTGGACCAATTCACTGCGTGAATGAGGTCAAGTTTACCAAGATGGAATCCCGTCTTGAGGAATGTTGCACTGAGAATTTAGAGGGAAATTGAGTCGATTTTCGTGTGATTTTGACTATGGACACCGAGTCCCTATGAATTGAGCGCTCCAGGATGTAATCAAAAAGCCTTCGATTCATGGGCATAAAACTCCGGGAAATTCGTGGTTCTTTCGGGTTTTAAGGATAGTGGTGATTGACACTAGATATCCTAATAAAATGATGGTAAACAGACCAGGAATTCGCCTGACGCATCTCAAACAACTCAGAGGAACTTATTGATGAAACTTCTACTTATTATTTTATCTGCTATCACTCTAAACACGGCGGCATTCGCTGGAACAAAAGAAATTTTGAAGGAAATTGCAGACCATGCAGATGTCCAGAACGGCGACACAGACGTCTCCACTTACAATTTGGCCACCTTCAAACTCCAAGATGCTATTATTCAATTGAGTCGTTCTTTACCAAATAGGAACGGCTGCGGATACGCCACCTCAGGTCGACGTCAACTCAGTCTTGACTCACTCAAAGATATAAATGCCCGCGATGAAGTATACGAAGCGCTACAAGACCTCCATAAAAAAGGTTTAGTGCGCTACATGATCGCTCGCACCAATAACGAGGGTGAATCCGAAAATTGCTCTATTTTTAGGTTTGAGATTTTCACCACCGATGGATATGTCTTGTCCCTTAACTACGACTGGACAACCTGAGTTTAACGTCTGATTTCGGAACCGGTTGAAAAACCGAGATGACAATGATCCACGGCCGCCAGATCATCCCTCGCCGGGTCGGGCCGTGGCGAAACGCCCTTACTGAGTGGGATTGATACGCATCGCAAATCGTTACGATTGAGTCGCCGATTACTTTTGTATCAATGTCAACGAAGAATCAAAATGGACTAAAATTAAAGGACATATGGTAAACTGTAATAATTCTTGCGAGTCCAGAATTTGTCCTGAAATATAGGGGAATAGGTATGACGAATCATTGTAAACTTTCTCTCGTTTTATCGGCGGCGATTTTATATCCAGTAGCGCTATTGGCTTCAACGAAAGTTGGTCCACGTAAAATTCTGACGAGTAGTACCTCTAGTTGTGTTCTTTGGGAAGACGGCAGTCTGAAGTGTTGGGGGAACAACGACAATTTTCAACTTGGTACAGGTGATGACTACAATTATGGTTATTACCCAAATTCTATGGGAAGTTACTTACCTACACTAAATCTCGGAACTAATTTTAAAGTGGCGGATATGTGCCAAAGTGATGGATTCGCTTGCGCTGCCAATACCGAAGGCAAGGTTAAATGCTGGGGGTTGAACGTTGATGGATCGCTTGGGCATGGAAATTCTGATGGTCCTCCAGAAGTGTTTGGCGATGTTCTTCCATTCACGGATTTAGGTGCAGGTTTTCGAGCAATCAAGTTAGCCTGTGGCATACGCACTGCTTGCGCATTGAATGCTGATGGAAAAGCCAAGTGCTGGGGAAAAAATTTTGCGGGTGAGCTTGGTTTAGGCGATACAGCAATACGAGGCAGTGAACCTGGTCAAATGGGGGACAATCTACCATTTCTTCGATCAAAAAAACCGATAAGATCCATGGGAGGAGGTTTCGGGTATTTTTGTCATCACTTTGATGATGGTATTAGATGTCTTGGGTATGGAAACAATGGTGTTCTTGGACAGCAAACCACCGAGTCCTATGGAGCTACACCTGGAACTGCGAACCTTGATAGAATTCCGCCTGTTTTATTAGAGGCTCCCGGTGTAGCGATCAAAGTTCGCAAGTTGACCTCAAGTGTCTACTCCGTTTGTGCCTTGTACGAAAGAGACCATAGGGATCACATTAAGTGCTGGGGAAGTAATAGCAACGGTGACTTAGGCGTTGGAAATACTCGCGAATACGGCGCTGCACCCCAGTCGATGGGCGAATACCTACCAGAAGTAAATCTTGGTGGTGATTTTGGCAAAATCATCGATGTGCAAAGCTACTGGGGACATACCTGTGCTTTAAATATTCAAGGAAAAATTAAATGCTGGGGCTTGAATCAGCGTGGACAGCTAGGCCTTGGTGATTCGATTTCTAGAGGGAAGTTAGCGGATCAGATGGGTAGCAATTTGCCCGAAGTAAATTTAGGTTTACCAGCGAAATCATTGAGTGTGGGAACCTTTGCACGACACACCTGTGCAATTTTGATAAACAATCAGGTGAAGTGCTGGGGTTATGGACAATTTGGACAGCTTGGTTACGAAGACGGCATAAGTCGAGGAGCAAAAGCAGAAGATATGGGCGAGAATTTGCCATTTTTACGCCTGAACTAAACTTGTGAAATTTGCATTTGCCGATACTGATATGCACCCTCAAAAACGGACGCTAGCTCTACGCGATTTCTAGCATAAATTTTTTCTCCATTTCAACTGGTGCTTTGTAACCAAGCGATGAGTGGAGCCTTATTCTGTTGTAAAAACATTCAATCCACTTAAATATTTTGAATTTTGCTTGGGCCTTTGTTGCAAAAGTTTCCTCGTAGATAAATTCGGTTTTAAATGTCCTAAAGAAGCTCTCTGCCACGGCATTATCGTGGCAGTTGCCTTTTCTGCTCATACTTTGATTAAAGCCGTAAAATTCCAAAACTGAGCGGAATTCTCTTGAAGCATGTTCTCAGAGATGGCAGCTTCTGCGCTGCATCAATAAAAATTTAGCTAAAAGTGCGTCGCCACTGGCCACTCCTGCCATCGGTAAGCAATGCGACGTAAGTTTGCTGGACATGCTTAGTTGCCAACTCCATCTATTCTATTGAATTCGACTTGATTTAGTTTTGACGGACGCAAGCTAGGCTGAGTCATATCCGCTCGAAGGGGTAGACCGCCAAATTTAAGCTTGTTTCCGTCCATTCTGAAAATGTCATACAACGTCTGACCGATCTGCGGGAATTGCGTAGGACGACAGTAACGACCGGAAACCTCTCTTGGCAAATCTATTTTCCAGTCGCTGATCGCGCATCCATCAGTAGCCGAATTGTTGTATCGCTCTACAACATCAGGGTCGCGAAGCGTGTATTTAATTGAGGACGTGATCAAGTTGATCTCTGTACCGTCGCCGAAATTTCCACCTGTGGAATAAACACCGTCATACGTAAAGGAAATAGAATTAGTTTTGCATTGAGCATCAGAAAAGAATTGTATGATAAAAACGCTTCTGTCATCAGTAAGTGTAAGCGTTGTCTTTAAAGAGTGTTTTGTGAATTGCGTGCAACCCGTTTGCCAGGCACCAATAAGATTAGGGTTCGCCTGAGCGATTGGTCCACTTAGCAGCAACACCGTAAATGCAATTATTTTCGTTTTCATGCAATATCCTCAAAACTTTTGCTGCTTACATAATTAAGGTATAGAGTATCAAAAACCATCTCCCTTATAAACGGGAGAATTAAGTGTAATCCTTTGGTAACAAAAGAAAAGCAACTCCTCGCTAGTACGTTAATCTCGAACTTTAAAAAATTAGCATCAGCAAGCCGCTTGTCATTCTTATATTTGAAGTCCACTAAGCCGATAAAATTGTTGCTTCCATCCAACACATACTGGCTTTTAATCTTGGCTTGAGCACATGATATTATAGGAACCACCCGCAGTCGTCTGTTCGTACCATGAAGCTATCACGCGCGTTGAGCTAACAGGCCAAATATTAGGATTCTTTGCGTCCACTGAGGCGCTTGAAATGGCGGTTGCAGTACTCCAGCTTGAGCCGTTAAAATTGCTTGTGACGATACGTTTTCGTCCAGCGCGAGTCTCCTGCCAGATTGCAACAGCTTTACTCGCTCCCCATGTTTTCACTAACGGCATACCGACCGATGTTGCGCCACTTGATAATGTTGTCGCCGCTGACCATGTGCCAGAGGTGTTGGCGCTTACTTTAATAGACGTATCTTCAACCCAAACCACGAAGCTACCTGCATTACCATAGGCCGCCGAAACCGCGCTAAAAACCGTACCGCCTGAGTTCAGCGCCGTATTACTGGTCCAGGTGCCGGAGGCGCTGCTATAGATCGCGGCAACCACACCAGTCATCGTTGCATAAGCCAGTGTTGCGTTTGTCTCGGTTGCGTGGTCCCAATTGATCGCCAATGAGACATCGTTGATCCCGCCCGGATTAGTGGTGGTATTGTCATAGATAGCGCTCCAAGTTCCACTCGAGTTTTTGTATACGACTACGCCCTCACCACCCCGGTTAGAGAATACACCTGATGATGCGACTAAAGCCGTTCCATTATCAGACATGTCCGCAACAACTTTCAGATAAGAATTTATATCGCTTCCATCTTCGGAGCAGCTAGTCCCGCTGCACCTTCTGAAAGAGAAACCTCCAGTGTTCGCGGATGCTAGGACCCAATCTGTTCGATCAGGGTGCTTACTTGCAGCCAGCGGGGCGGGATAATTTCCATCTAGCGGGGTTGCGCTGCTGTAATTGAGTGAGTTGAGGTTAGACGACCTGAGTGTCGCGTAAACAGCTTTATTACCTGCGACGCCAATAACTGGTGTTCCATCAAGCGCATCGTCATTGACCGTAGCATAAGCGCTGGTCGACGATAGGTTTGTGCAGTCGCTTAGAACCTTTCGTTTCATGACAGCTTCGCCGGCTCCTGAAGCTTTCCAAGAAATACGTAACGCGCTTTCGGCTTTGTCGTAGACCATATCAGGACGCTGACTGTTTACTGGGTTATAAGTATCATCTGGGTCAACCCCATCATCTATTACCACCGGGGAGGTCCATGCAGGCCCCGCCGAATCAACCAAAGCAACACTTACGCCGGTCGACATCTCGCCGTCAGCATTTTTTGTGTATACGAGTAGGTGGGTTGCGGTTGGCGAGGATGGAATAGCCGTGTTTGCACTCAAAGCATAAGTGATGTTGGCCCCAGTTTTATTTATGGTCGTAATCGGTGTTTCGTCTTGTTTGGTAGAAGCATCGGATCCCCAGTAGAGTACGTACTGGGTGACGTCTGTCTCAGTCGTCGCTTTCGTGATCACAACATCGCCACCAACCTCACCACTGTCCGTGTCGGTATCAGTAAACGCCAAGCCAGCAGCCTGATGAACAGGTATCGATACATCAGTTATCGCGACACTGACTCCCGTTGCCATCTCGCCATCGGCATTCTTTGTGAAGACCAGTAAATGCGTCGCGGTTGGAGAGGTAGGGATGGCCGTATTGCTGCTAATTGCATACGTTAGGTTCGACCCGGTTTTAGCTAAGGTTGTCAGCGGTGTGGCATTTTGTTTCGTCGTAGCATTTGAGCCCCAGTATAAAACGTAATGTGTGATGTCGGTCTCGGTGGCCGCTTTGGTAATAGATACAGTTCCCGCGATTTGAGCGTTATCAAGGTCGGTGTCTGTGAAACTAACGCTCGCAGCCGCGTTCGTCGGTGCAACTTTATCAGTGATAGCAACGCTAACACCACTCGCCATTTCACCATCGGCGTTCTTTGTAAAGACGAGTAGATGAGTTGCGGTTGGTGTAGTCGGAATCGCCGAGTCGGCGCTAAAGGTATAGGTGACATTGGAGCCAGTTTTCGCAATAGTGGTGATAGGTGTCGCATTCTGTTTGGTCGTAGCGCTTGCACCCCAATACAACACATAATCAGTGATATTAGTTTCGCTCGCCGCTTTAGTGATAGTGACCGTACCAGCTATCTCGCCGCTGCTTAGATCGGTATCGGTGAATGCAACGCTTGCGGCCGCATCTGTGGGAATGGCTTTGTCCGTAATAGCAACGGCGACTCCTGTTGCCATCTCGCCATCGGCATTCTTTGTGAAGACCAGTAAATGCGTCGCGGTTG
>CAZUYQ010000075.1:22018-24637 GCA_964624705.1 uncultured Polynucleobacter sp. | reverse complement strand
ATCAGCCCTCATTAGTTCCGATTAACGAATTTGATTGGTAGACTGAAGCATCTGATCACCAGTAGTCACGACTTTCGAGTTGATCTCGTAAGCCCTCTGACCAGTAATCATATTCACCATTTCTTCAACAATGTTTACGTTGGAAGCTTCCAACTGGTTTTGAGCAATACGACCCACACCATTTTGGTTTGCAGGGCCGACGATGGGATCGCCACTCCCGCGAGTGGCACCAAAGAGGTTACGGCCAAGGGACGCAAGGCCTGCTGGATTGATAAAAGTCGCAAGTTGGATCTGGCCAACTTCCTGAGTCTCGTTATTTACTTTGACCGAAACCACACCGTCGAGGCCAACGTGAAAATCAGTTGCGCCCTGCGGGATAACAATCTCAGGAACCATCGGAAATCCATCGGCCGTTACCAATCGTCCTTGGTTGTCTTTGTCAAAGTGGCCATCGCGAGTATAACCGATGGTACCATCGTCTTTTTGGATACGAAAGAAGCCGTCACCTTCGACTGCGAGGTCAAGATTTCGTTCGGTGACGATTGCACTACCTGCCGAAAATAATTTATCGACAGATGCCAATCTCGCACCGGCACCGATCTGAATGCCGCTTGGTACGACAACGCCAGTTGTGGCGCTTTGTCCAGGTGCTCTCAGAGTTTGATATAAGAGGTCATGAAAGTTCGCACGACTTCGTTTAAACGCGGTCGTATTAACGTTGGCCAAGTTGTTGGCGATGGTATCAATGTTGACCTGCTGAGCTTCCATGCCCGTTGCCGCTGTCATAAGTGAACGCATCATAGTGACATCCTCCGTTTATTTAAACTCGATTACGCGTGAACAGCACCCAGTTGATTATTACTAATTTCCATCATCTTATCGTAGTTGCTCACTGCTTTCTGGTATGCTTCATAAGAGCGGTGCGCGACAATCATCGACGTAAGATTCTTGATAGCGCTTACGTTTGAACCTTCAAGAAACCCTTGCTTTACCGAAGGATCCTTCATCAATTCGCGACCTTCATCTGGTCCTGAATACTGAAACAAGTTAAATCCGGAACGCTCTAGAGCCATTTGATCTTTAAAGGAATAGAGCTGCAGCCTGTCGACTAATTGACTATTCTGATAGATTTCACCGCGGTGATTGATCTCAAATTTACCTGATTTTAAGACAATATTGCCTTTTTCACCCAAGACGGGTTGACCATCCGGAGTCGACAAGACGCCGTCTGGGCTAATCGAGAGTTGGCCACTACGCGAGTAACGAATCCCGTCTTGAGTGTTGACGGCAAGCATCCCTTCGCCTTCGATCATAATGTCGGTGTCGTTCATCGTCTGCATCGCAGGACCTTGCGATACATCACGTTCAACACCAGCGATACCGACATAAGCAATGTCATTGCCTTTAAGCGGCATTACTTTTTGGATATCGATTTTGTAGTTTGCTGGCGGTAGTGGTGATTTGTAATTCTTCTCTGGTTCTGGTTCCAGCAATTTAAAAGTGACAGCATCACCTTTAAATCCAACCGTATTGACGTTGGCGAGGTTGTTGGCAATAACGTCGAGGACGCGTTCTTGTGCGATCGCTCCAGACATCGGTGTGTAAATTGCCTTTAACATGGAAGCCTCTCCTTAGTGTTGCATGAGCAAATGTCAGATATTTGCCACCAACACTATCAATGCAGATTCCATGCCAGAATTAAATTTGCTTGAGATCTAGAAGACAAGGAAATTTCCCGCACTAGAATCACTAGGATTCATGGCATTTTTTTAGATTTTAGCAAATGAGTGTTTGAGAGCAAGCGAACGGGAAGAGTTTGCCGCGCGTCAGTCGTTTGGCTGAAGATGCTGACGAATCTATGACGTTCGGTTTGCTTAGAGGACGATTAACGAACGACATCCAATGTTTTTATGAGGATTTCGGTGTTCACTTGTTTTACAAAGTAGATCTTCACGATCTTTGCACTAGCCGCTACTCCGGCAACTGTACAGGCTGCAAAACCTTTTGCTGCATCACTAGAACAATCTAAGCATTGATCAATGATGTAATTTTTTAACACATTTTCGTCAGCTAAATAACCATCGACACTTGTCGCCTGCGCCGCACTCATAATGGATTTTATATTGTTAGTTCCATTTGTCGCACTTGGTAACTCACAAGGAACCGCGGCAACCGGCATCGAAGTACATTTATCTGATGCTGAGCTCTGACGATCGTAGAACATTTTCTTTGCTAGACAATCACTGACCTTTTTCTGCATTTCACTTGGTCCGACTGCCGCACCAGTTAACTTTTCGGGGCTTGTAGTAGTAGTTGGCTTAACAGTTTGAGTGTTGTTACCACCCGTAGATTGAAGCTCTGATGAGGACGCTGGCGGGCGACAACCCGCAAAGATCATCATCGCAATGAATAAAATTTGAATTTTCATAAGAACAGTACCTCCGAAACCAATAGGAACATGATCGGCGGAAGAGTCTTTGTACTTAAGGTAAAAAGATAAAAGTGAGAAATCTGAATAATGGTAGTTAGTTACAACAATCATGGCTTTTGAATTAACTCGATCGGCTTAACTCTGAAAAAACAATATTTGCGGCTTGGACAAGGGATGATGCGTTAGCA
>CAZUYQ010000075.1:16367-22008 GCA_964624705.1 uncultured Polynucleobacter sp. | reverse complement strand
AACTTCATGGCGAATAAACACTCCGCGAGTAGAACCCGCGGAGTGTAACTCTGTTACTTCGCTTCAATCAATGCGCCGATGATTGTGCGCATAAATACAGGCAGGTCGTCCGGTTTTCGACTAGTAATGATATTTTCATCGCGAACACAGTCGCGGTCTACCCATTTAGCGCCTGCGTTTTCCATATCGTCTTTGATCGCGATATAGCTAGTCGCTTGCCTATCTTTTAAAACGTGAGCAGGGCAGAGCATCCAGCCGCCGTGGCAGATTGCTGCGACGATCTTTCCGCCTTCAACCGCAGTTTTGACCAGTTTCACCATTTCCGGATGCTGACGCATATGATCTGGCGAGTATCCACCCGGAATGATCACAGCGTCCACCATTTGAGCAGTCACATCTTTTGCAGCGTGACAGCTCTTTGCTGGATAGCCGTGTTTGGACGGATATTCTTTGTCTTTTTCAGGTGCCACGACCAGTATTTTAGCTCCCTCTTCTAAGAGCCGCATCTTTGGGTACCAAAACTCCTGATCTTCATATTGCTTCTCGAGAAGTATCGCAATGGTTCTACCTTTGAGTTTCATGATCATCCTCCTATGATGATTGGAATGAATCGTTAAGACTCAATCGTTGCAGGTATCGTGCCGGGAAATTTAAAACTCGAAATTGTTGTTTTTACTGAGAAATAGATACGCTAGCGCGCCTTGACAGTCTCATTTTTACGACAATAAGTGTCAAAATTCACGCTTTGTAAGTCAATCGACTATATTTGTGTGTTTAACGCCGGCGACCAAAGAGACGCAGCATGCTGAAGAACATATTCACAAAGTTGAGATACATCGTCAGAGCACTCGCCGTTGTGTAAATAGAGGCATCACTTTGACCAGCGCGGGCATTGGCGAGGGTGTATGCAGTTTGACGCACGCGCTGCGACTCATAGGCGGTAAGGCCAGAAAAGACTAGTACGCCTAAGAGGCCAGTCGTCATATTCCATGCGGGGATAAATCTATCAAGGGCCGGAATCATGCCTGCGATCAACTGAAGGAGGGACATGCCGATCACCATCCACAGAGCTTGCAAGCAGAAGGTCCCGATAACGCCGAGGTTACGTTTTGTGACATGTCCAAAAATCGCTAAACCGCCAAAGGCAAAGGACGCAGCGGCGAACACATTCATAATACTCGTTAGCGTATAAGCCATTGCGGTGTAGCCCACGGTAAGACCTGTAATAGCAGCATAAAAGAAAAATAAACCTGTCAGTTTCCCAGCGCTTTGCGAACGAACGAGCGGTTGAAACACCATAACGGTGCCGAACTGTAAAATGATGATACCAAAAAATGCGGCACGTCCACCTTGATACGCAATCATTTCCATAGTGCCGGTGACGATCAACGCGTAGGCGACAAGAGCCGTAAGAAGTACACCGGCCATCATTTGTTGATAAACTCCGGAGACAAATCTACTGGCCCGGGCATCAATTTCATCTTTAACACCAATATTCAAAACTGAGACGCGTTCCATAAAAGTCCTTTCACGAATCCATTAGAGAATGATCACCTTTAGTTTAGCCGTTCGGCTTCGGTTTTAAAGTAACCAATAATTGAATGGATCTCGTGTCATTGAATGGTCTATATGAGGCGAAGATACTTTCATCTGAATACACGCGCCCGCCTCTGAGCACTAGCACACCAAAGGGGCCACTTCACGTCACCCACCCGGCAAATGATCCGAGAACAACCTTAGGACGCGACGCGAGAGTCGAATGCCGGACGTCGTTTTCAAAAGAATTCATCAAGGCGTGCCACCAAAAGAGGAAAGCAGTGACACCCGAGTAAGCAAAAACGCTGCTCGAAGTCTGCGCAAACGACATAAGTAAAATAGCTACCGAGGTGTTCTCGCCGTAGCTATTTACTTGCTGCACTCAAAAATTTTGGCAGAGGCTTAACCGGTTTCGCAAACTTCTAAAGTTTGCAGGGCACGCTGTGCAGTTGAACGAAGCGACGGCAAGACTTCAATGGTTAAATTTAACACGGCAATTCAAGGCTCTTGTCGAAGTGCGGGGATTAGCAGGGGGTGTATGAACCCATGTTGAAATCACTAGCCCATCGAATTTGTAGTCCTTTTCCATAGTCTCAGCACTAGCATATACTTTCGGTACTACTAAAGTATAGAAACTTTTCCCCTCGTAAGGAACGGTGGTAGACAGCCCAGTAACTTGAATGCTTTCGACAGTTTCGTGTACTTTGACATCATTCAGCCGATCAAATAAATCAGTAGAAACGATCGCTAAATTTGGTTTCTCATCAGTGAAAGTGAACCAAGCTGTTAGATTCCCGGTATTGGGAGGTGTTTTACAATAGTATTCTGTGACGTTAGCTGCATAACTAAAATCAGAGAAAGCGATAGTAAAAATGAGAGAACATAAAGCCTTAATCTTCATAATCAATTCCTTAGGTTTAGTGTTGTCACGCATCTATATCACAAGGAGTACGAAATATCCGTTTGAAATTTTCGAGACCCCGGCATCAAATTCCAAGACGAAGATAAAAGTTTCGCCGTATGCCTACATATCATGTATTTGGTGAGTGCTTTGCTGATAGGCCGTTCTCAACGATGAACGTTTCGACATCCCTGCTGGAACTTCTACATTGTTGGCAGCTCAGGAAGTTTACTACACGTTACGGATTGCTCGATGCGGACCGTTGCCAGGCCGAAGCGCAGTATGATCATGCTCTTTTTTCGAAAATCTGATAGAATCAAAACACACCTTAAAAACACTAATGAAATGCAGGCAAACAAGGCAAGCATTGACCCCTAACTTAGGTAGTGCATGTATGGACACAGCTTTTCAATTGGCGTATCTCAGTGAAGCGACAAGGCCTATGACCGAGGACGATATCCAGAAGCTATTAGTCGTCGCCCGAGCCAATAATGGGCAGCTGGGTGTGACGGGCTTGCTTTCCTTGAATGCGGGGCATTTTTTACAGCTGCTCGAAGGCCACGAGACCTTCGTCGTCGACCTATTCAATAAAATATCCAAAGATGCACGCCACGATAAAATTAAAGTCGTGTATGAAGGCGTGTCGGGCGAACGACTATTCAGCCGGTGGAGCATGGCCTACAAAAGAATCGAGGCCTACAGTCTAACGCTTCGAAGCAGGCTGGAAGATTTTATCGGCGTCATAAGCCGCGGCGAAATGCTCTACAATCCGAACGACGTCTTGGCTCTTTTTGAAGAGCTTCGCGCCTCGGAATAATTCCCCGCCCTGGCGTAGCTCAACCCGATTAACCGTCATAAAAATAGCCAGAATGTCACGTCGGTCAACGTTTATCAGCATAATTTTATAGCGTATCAAGCAGGTTTTGCTCTTAACTCCCTGACAGTGCGGGGTGCTCAGCTATCAGCCTGAGGGCCTGGGTCAGCAGGCTGCGCCCGGGCTCAGTTTTATGCCAAGAAGATAGACCGCTGGGGTGAGGGAGTGCAATGACGTCTGCCTCTACACCGAGGAAAATTGTCCGAAATTGCTGCCCAACGATATCTTTGAGCAGAGCTTTGCGTCTTAGAACCTGCTCGATTGCGAGCGTACCGACTGGGATGATGAGTTCGGGTTGCAGGATCTTGATCTCTTGCTCCAAAAACGAACGACAGTTGGCAATCTCCTCTGGATCAGGCTTGCGGTCGCCGCCACCTGCCGCCTTGCCTGGAAAGCATCGCGCCACAGCGGCAATGTAAATGCGCTTACGAAACTTGTCTTCGCTCAGTCCCGCTGCGCTTTCAAACCACTGAAACAAGGTTTTACCTGCGGTCCAAGCAAACGGACGGCCGAAGCTGCCTTCACGGGGTCCAGGTGCTTGACCAATCAAAATGATTTTGCTCATCATGGCAGGCCCGTGCACGACTGGTCCAATCATCTTTGGGCAACGCTTGCAGAGATCAAGCTCTCGGTGAAGGTTGAGTAATTGATCTTGGGTCATGCGCGTCTCTCGATCGTAGTAAGTGGAGAACAATCGATAACTCAAAAAATAGGGTGAAAAACTAACGAGTCGAGAGGCCTGCCAAATAAGAATGTTTTTGTGTCCGAGTGAGTACCATTTTATGGATTGAAAGGGTATCTTGATCAATCGAAAAAGGCTGCACTGGATCTTCAGGCATCCAGCTCAAAATTAAAGTCTCGCAGGATAAATCTCGCGCATCCGAAGCTTGACCCAAAGCCCAGTCCGATACACCACATTCCATTGAACCGTGAAATAAATTTACGAATTCGAGAGTCATAGGTTTGATCGAGACCCGAGTAACGTGTCGAGATAACAACGATCCGTTCACAGCATAATCTCCGTAGTACGTAACCTCATACTTAGGCCCCTTAGATTCACTGCCGTACATAGTAATTTTCGAAGAAAAATGATCTTTATCGAAGTGAAGAATATCGTTCCAGTCACCGATTAGTGCAGTCTTTTGGTCTTGCGACGAGCCGCAACCTGCAATGCTGATAAATGCAAAGACATTAACGACCCGCATCCGTAAGTTGATCATATCTTCTCCAAGTGTCCTGATTTAAACTGAATTTAAAAAAGGCGGCCAAAAGGCCGCCTGTGCTATTATTTTTTAATGCCTCATTTACTGAAGAAGCTTCAAAGCAATCTGCGGCAACTGATTGGCTTGAGCCAATACAGACGCACCCGCTTGTTGCATAATATTCGATTGAGTCAATTCAGCAGATTCTGCCGCAAAGTCTGCATCTTTGATTCGACTTCGTGCTGCCGACAAGCTTTCAACCTGGATCGAGATATTTCGATCAGTTGATTCAAGTCTGTTCTGTAGCGCACCCAGTGTACCGCGGTAGGAAGCAACCGATTCCATCGCTTTAGCGATAGTTTCGATAGATCCTTGCGCTGCTTGCTTTGTATCAACACGAGTACCTTCACTGTTTTGTGAATTACCTAAACCAAGTGAATGCTCACCATCAGTCATTGCGTTGAACGTATCCATATTCATGCGAATAATGTTTACAGGGTTTGGCGCCTGCAATGAATCCGCCATTTTCATGTAGTCTTTGCCAACTTGAATCTCAAGTGGCGACCAGTTATGGTCTTTTCGAAGTTCTTCAGGAAGTTCAGCATTACCTGCTAATAGACGTGTGCCGTTAAACTCGGTTGATACCGCGATACGGTCAACCTCATCTTTAAGCGCCATGTATTCTTCGTTTAAATAGCGGCGCTCTCTAACGCCGATCGTATCCGAAGCTGCTTGCACTGAAAGTTCGCGAAGACGAACTAAGATGTTGTTGATCTCATCGAGACCACCTTCAGCTGTTTGTACAAGAGATACGGCATCGTTGGCGTTACGGCGTGCTTGAGTTAACGAACGAACATCGGCTTTTAAAACCTCTGCGATCGCAAATCCCGCTGCATCATCAGCACCATGGTTAATTCGATAACCCGACGCTAACTTCTCAGTTTGTTTTTCTACACGTTGGCCCGATAGGCCAAAATGCCTCTGCGCCATGAGAGATTGTACGTTGGTACGAATCCTTAATCCCATAAAGCTCTCCACTTCATCTGGTTGTGCTTACACGATATCTGCATGAGGAATTCTCACCAGGCACCGTGACGCGAACAAGAACACAAACCGCTATTTTTGGAT
>CAZUYQ010000075.1:5624-16197 GCA_964624705.1 uncultured Polynucleobacter sp. | reverse complement strand
TTCTTGATAGAATAATTTATTGATCGCACAACCGCCAAAGAGCAGGACACGGTGATGCCCCATGTCTTCAAGACGGTCAAAAATATAGCGGGCGGGATTTGCGTCACCTGTTTGCCAGTTACCAACTTGGTGCTTCTGGCAAAGATCGGCTTGCACTGGCTGAGGTGACACCAGAATACGTTCTACGTCATGTTGCTGCCAAAATGCGAGCCCCGCATCAATGCCTTGAGTGGTCATAACAATCCAAGAAGGAGTGCGACCGCGATCGTTAAGAAGTTTCCACGTCGCGCCACTCGCACGAAGTGAATTAGCACCCGTGATCACCGCATCCGCTTGGACGAGTTGTTCACGGACCCATTCACGATCATCCATATTGGTAAAGCCATAGGAACGGCGCGCGCCGTCACTTTCGAGGGCATGCTTGCCGATGCGGCCATCCAAGCTGATGGCCATGACGTTGGTAATGATTACCGACACCCAGGGTCCTTCAGTTAGGTAAGAGCAGACGCTTCACTTCGTCAAATACTTCAGATTCATCACGTGCAGATGCAGCGCTGATTTCTGAAACGACCATGCCGAGAGCTTTCTCAAGCATGTTTTTTTCGCCAAACGATAAAGTCTTATCGCCACGAAGTGAGGTTAGGTCGCGGAGAACTTCAGCTACGTCGTGTAAAGAACCCGTACGGAGCTTATCGTTAAATTCACGGAAACGACGATTCCACGCACGTTGCGAAACGCGGCGAGGAGTGCGGAGAATAGAGTAAACATTCTCCAACTGGAGATTATCCGAAAGCTTACGCAGGCCAATTCGAAGGGTCGCGTTAGTGGGAACCATGAGTGTTGCACCTGAGGCAATAATCTCAACTACATAAAAGTCTTGTCTGTTTCCAGCGATATGTTTGCTCTCGACGCCTTTAATGACACCAACACCGTGAGCTGGATAGACTGCTTTATCACCAATACCAAAATTCATATCCAAATCCATATGGTACCTCCAAATGGCTATGCCAAATCTCCAAAGAAGATTCTAGGGAAAGGGGCTGCCAATCTTGCCCGGATCATAAGCAAATCCCTTTGGAAAGTCAATGTTTTTATGGTATTTTATAGATTATTTTAAAGATCAAACCATCATACGGAAATCATAGCCCTATTTCTCAACCGGTTTTATTAAAATCCTCTTGTTATTTGCTCATACCTGGACTACAACCCCCGTTCGTCCGTCTTGGACTCGGGAAGACCTAATAGTAATGCTGCGGAGTTGGCGGCAAGGTGAAACCCCATAACACTCAACTCGTTGTCAGGAGACAATCATGTCATTATCGACCCAAGAAATTAAACAAGTCGTCCAGAAACACGCAACTGGAGCCAACGACACCGGTTCACCGCAAGTTCAAATTGCTTTACTTACAGCTCGTTTAACCAAGCTGAATGGCCACTTCCAAACTCACGTAAAAGATCACCATAGCCGCCGCGGTCTTTTGAAATTGGTTGGCCAACGCCGCCGCCTTTTAAAGTACCTTGAAAACCGCGATCTCGCTGCTTACAAAAAACTTATCGAAGAACTTGGCCTTCGTAAGTAATCCGTTTTTTATAAAGAATATAAAAAGGCCTGCAGACGCTCTCTGCGGGCCTTTTTCATGCCGCAAGTCACTGCTTTGCTTGCACCTCCGCCCGCTATCCTGTAGACATATAAGAACTAAAAAGATCAAAAAAGTGAAAGGATCTACATGTCATTAATCCGTGAAGTTAACGTTGCCGGCAAACAAATCAAATTCGAGTTTAACAAGTTTGCTAAACAAGCCGCTGGGTCCGTAATGGTCAGCTGTGGTGACACCCAAGTTCTAGTTGCTGTCTGCGTTGCTGACGAACCTAAAGCAGACCAAGATTTCTTCCCCCTTACTGTCGATTACTTTGAGCGTTTTTATGCAGCTGGCCGCATCCCCGGTGGCTTCTTTAAACGTGAAACCAAGCCAAGCGAGCATGAAGTTCTTATGTCTCGCGTGATTGACCGACCTCTACGCCCGCTCTTTCCAGAGCACTTTGTAACCGACACCCAAGTTACCTGTACTGTCATGTCATATGACCCAGAGCATGATCCAGCTCCTCTCGCCCTTATGGGCGCTAGTGCGTGTTTGATGATTTCTGAGATCCCGTTTGACGGCCCTGTGGCAGCACTTCGCGTCGGCATGGTTGATGGCAAGTACGTCATCGACCCTAAACATGGCCAAGGCGGCGACCTGGATCTTAACATCGCTGCTAAACCAGGCGGTGTTCTTATGGTTGAAGCAGGTGCTAACTTCCTTTCGGAAGAGCAAATGTTAGATGCAATCAGTCATGCTCACAAACTCATGGAACCAGTCTTCGAAATGCAGATTGCTTTGCAAAAAGAAATCGGCCAGAAGAAACGTACCGTTGCAGCTCCAGCATGGGATAGCGCCATCCAAAATAAAGTTAACGAAATGGCAATGCCGCTCGTCAAAAAAGCGTTCACTATCGCCGGTAAAGCTGAACGTAAGAGCGCTCTTTCTAGCGTCACTAAAGATGTTATTTCTGCGGCAAACCCAACAGGTGATGGTTCTACTACAAAACAAATCAAGAAAATGCTCGAAGACGTTCAATTCCGCGCTATGCGTGGAACGATTCTGGAAGAGCGTAAGCGTATCGACGGTCGTGGCCTAACAGATATTCGTCCCATATCTTGTGAAGTCGGTGTATTAAAACGCCCTCACGGTTCCGCATTGTTTACACGCGGTGAAACTCAAGCTCTTGCTTCTGTCACACTAGGTGCAAGTGACGACGAACAACGTATGGACAATATCGCAACACCGAATACTTTCAGAAACTTTATGTTGCACTACAATTTCCCTGGATACTCCGTTGGTGAAGTAAAACCAAACAGAGCTCCTGGTCGTCGCGAAGTCGGTCACGGTGCACTTGCTGAGCGCGCTATTAGTCAAGTCATTCCGGACAAGAACAAATTCGGTTACACGATTCGTCTCGTCTCTGAAATTCTTGAATCCAATGGGTCGTCTTCGATGGCATCTGTCTGCGCTGGCGTTATGGCACTCCTAAAAGCAGGTGTTCCCCTAAAAGAACCAGTCAGCGGTATCGCTATGGGCCTCATTAAAGAAGGCGATAAATTCGCGATCCTATCCGACATCCTTGGTGATGAAGATCATCTTGGCGATATGGACTTTAAAGTCTGTGGTGGCGAAAACGGCATTACTGCGTTGCAAATGGACATGAAGATTAGCGGCATCACCCGTGAAATCTTAACTCAGGCTCTATCTCAGGCCCGCGAAGGTCGTCGTCATATTCTCAGCAAAATGACAACCGCCATCAATACTCCTGGCGAGCTGAGCGATTACGCTCCACGTATTTTCCAAATCAAGATCAAACCTGACCGCGTCCGTGATCTTATTGGCCCAGGTGGCAAAAACATCAAAAAGATCGTTGCTGACACCGGCGTAAAAGTAGACGTCAATGACGAGGGTATGGTCAGCATTGTTGCTATGGACGTACCAAGTGCAGAAGCCGCTAAAAAGATGATTCGCTCGGTTACAAGCGATCCAGAAATTGGCGCAATCTATCTTGGTACCGTGAAGAAAATTATGGATTTCGGCGCCTTTGTAGAGATCAAACCAGGTACTGAAGGCCTGTGTCATATTTCGCAATTGGACAACGCTCGCGTTGAGCGCACCGAAGACGTTTGTAAAGAAGGCGAAGAGATGCTCGTGAAGGTTCTTGAAATTGACCGCCAAGGCAAAATCAAACTTTCTCGCAAAGAAGCTCTAGGCAAGAAACCAACTGCATGATTTATCTGAGATCTCAGTCTCCTGATTTGATGCCAACATACGCGACCTCCAATAGCGCTGCCGCAGACCTGCGTGCAGCGGCGGAGGTTGTGATCGCTGCTGGTGGTCGCGCTCGCGTAGCCACCGGTGTTTGGATCGACAAAGTAGACTGGGATCTTATTCCGCCGGGCATGATTCCCGAGTTACAAGTACGGGCCCGTTCAGGTCTCGCGTTTAAACACGGCATCATGCTTACAAATGGTGTCGGCACAGTAGATGCTGATTATCCAGACGAAATCGGTGTTCTGCTTTTTAATTCAGGCAGCGAACCGTTTATGATTCAGAAGGGTGATCGCATCGCGCAAATCACATTGAATCTTGTCGCTCGCATTCCTGGCATCGACGCTGGTGGAAATCGTTCTGGTGGATTTGGTTCCACCGGACACAAATAGAATCCTCTTGAATGTCATACGATATTCAAAAAATCATTTCTCATAACCGCCATGCCTGGAACTGGGCTGTTCAAAACGGCAATCGCTGGTCGATTCCCGTTAGCGAAGACGTCATTAAGCGTGCCAAGCAAGGTGATCTTGATATCGTTTTAACTCCCGCGAAGAAAATCCCCAAGGACTGGCTTGGCGAGCTTAAACACAAGACCGTGTTAGCACTCGCTTCAGGTGGCGGTCAGCAAGGACCTGTACTTGCTGCTGCGGGGGCAGATGTGACTGTCTTAGATTTATCACCCGAACAACTTGCGCAGGATCAAACCTGTGCCCGAAAGTTCGGTTTGCAAATCACGACCATCGAGAGTGATGCTGCTGATCTTTCCGCGCTTGAAAATCAATCCTTCGATCTCATTATAAATCCCGTATCGAACTGTTTTTTTCCTGATCTTACACCTGTATGGCGCGAGTGCGCTCGTGTCTTAAAAAAAGATGGCGTACTATTATTCGCGTTTACTAATCCAATCAATTATCTCTTCGATTTTGAAAAAGCGAACCGGGGCGAATTTCTTTTAAAATATAAACTTCCTTATAGCGATCATGCGTCTTTGTCGGACGATGAACGAAAACGATTTGTTTATCCCGAATCACCACTTGAATTTGGTCACAGTTTGACCGCACAGCTAGGTGAACTGATGCGCCGCGGTTTTGTGATCGAAGATATGTACGAAGATGAATGGGATAGCAATGAATCCATCAACAAACACTATCCAAGTTTTATTGCGATAAGAGCTCGCCGACGCGGGTAAGGCGTCGGCGAGCTCTTCAATTAATAATCTAAGTAAAATTTAGCGCTAGATTTAGATCTCTAGATTTTTTGCATACACATGCCGCCTAGTAGCGACCAAGAACAACCTTTTTGTATCAAGCACGCAGGAAGGCTTAGCCCAGGGCATACCGCCGTTCCTCCTCCCGTCATTGGCGCACAATAAGTACCCATCCATTGACAACCATACGTTGGAAGACACTGAGCCTGAGCATAGCTACTACACTGTGACGTTGTGGTCGAAGCCGCGCAGTAGGTTCCCATCCACTGACATCCATAGGTCGGTAAGCACTGCGCTTGCAAATAAGAAGAGCAAGCGCTAGTTGTTGTGTTGCTATTACAGGAAACCCCGTTCCAGGTACAGCCATAGCTCGCATATGTTGCGCATAATGCTGCTGTATTATAGCTCGCACATGTGTTGGTAGTAGAGGATGAGATACACGAAGTACCATTCCAACTACATCCATAACTTGCATAAGTTTGACAGGTCGCCGAATCAGTGTAATTGGAACAAGTCGTCGTTGTTGTAGCCTGTGCACAGTATGTGCCCATCCACTGACAGCCATTTAACGATGTGCATGAAGCTTGTGGGTACGTAGAACAACCTGTCCCTGTAGAGTTGCCACTAACCGCGGGTGAGCAATAGTTGTTCGTCCAACTACATGACGATGTCACAGCCTGACAATTCGCTTGATTCAGCGGACTACAGAAGCTTGATGTTCCTGTACAAGAAGTGCCATTCACCACATTACAACCTGCGGTGAGAGAACAGTCTGTTGTCGACTTAGAACTACAGAGTGGGTCACGTGTTGCGGCACTTCCACCATCGGTATTCTCAGCCGAAGGCTTACAAGCAGAAATATGAAGCGCCAAAAATAAAGAACCGATAACAAGAGTGATGCGTTTGAACATCGTTCACCCCAAACTAAAAATAGAAGAAAATTTATTATCTACTTTGATTTTAGTTGATTACGGACTGAGCAGCAAGGAACGGACGCCTTGAATTAAAAAATGAATAGTATGTAATTTAGATCTATCGGAACATTCGTCGAATATTCCTTTATAATCACAGAGTTCAAAGAACCGAGTAAATACGCTCACTGGTAAGTTCGAAAACGCAAAAATGGAGAACTCCCAGTTTAAGGTCGTTCTCCATTTATGTTCGCTATCAAAGCAATGCTTAGAATAAAGATTATTCGGCAGCTTTAGCTTTTTTCTTCACGATAGTTGAAGGTGAAGCCTTCTTAGGTGCGCCAGTTTTCGCTGCGCTTCCACCAGCAATCTTTGCGGCAAGACGCGATTTCGCCTTACGCCATGCACGACGCTGACGGACTTTTGTAGTTTTACGATTATCACCACGACCCATAGTCAATGACCTCCACAGCCAGAATTAAGAGAGTTTCACACCTTCACGACGGCAGTACGCATCCAAACCAACTTTATCGATGGTGCGAATAGCGTGCGTGCTGACCTTGAGGGTCACAAACTTCGAAAGCTCCGGTGACCAAAAACGCTTGGTCTGAAGGTTTGGAAGGAAGCGGTGGTTTGTTTTAATGTTCGAGTGGGACACACGGTGTCCTACTAGAACGCCTTTACCAGAGAGTTCACAGCGTTTCGACATGGATTATTCCTCCTCGCTCGAAGCTGAAGACTTACCTTCAGAACCACCTTGGTTGAAACGACCTTCACCAGGACCGCGCTCGAAGCGACGTGCGCCGAAATCACGGCCAGCCAACATTACTGTTGCGGCAGCCATTTCACCGGTAAAGCCTTTTTCAGGGCGATGTGATACTGAAGAGTGGATCAAGCCAAGGAAGCGAGCGCGTTTAACGGCGAGCGCAATTTGACGTTGTTGCTTAGCAGTAGCACCAGAAATACGGCGGGGAATGATCTTGCCGCGATCGGTGATAAAGCGCTTCAACACTTCAGGGTATTTGTAATCAATGACCAGGTTGGGGTCGAGCGTGCGCTTCTTACGCGAGGAGAACCTGCGTTTGCGCCGTGGTCTTTCCACGTTGTTTTCCAAGGGAACCTCCGGAAAATAAACCTAAATTTGTTAATGATGAGCACACTACGGCCCATTCAGAGAACGGGCAAATTACCCCACAAAGCCATGCCTTGCAAGCATTTTGTATATAATTTCGCAGGAGTAAAGAACAAGACTGAGGCTTGTCCATCTCCTCCGATCTGCGATAACCTCGTCAGACCATGGAACTAGAGATCGCCATCCCCTCGCCCCTAGGGCAAACCTTCACCTATATGCATACCGAGAGCCTAGCTCCGGGTGTCCGGGTTCGGGTTCCTTTTGCCAGACAGGGTAAGACGGTTGGGGTAGTTTTAGGGTCAAAACCGGATCAGCCTAAGGGCACTTACGCCTACACCATAAAATCTATAAGCGAGGTTTTGGATCCCGAACCCGTATATTCTGCTGTGATGCTGGAACTCGCAAAATGGCTTTCTGCCTACTACATGTATCCGATCGGCGAAGTCCTCCGCGGGATGTTACCTGCGAGCAAATCAAAGAAAGTAAAACTCACCTACGAGCTGCTCGGAGGTCCAACAGCTGATGAAGATGACGGAACGGTGCTCGCGCCAGCGGGATTCTTTGGTCGCAAGGCAACCGTCACCGCACAAACCCTGCGTACAAAATTTAAAGATCGAAATCTCACCGATAAAGAACAGGCAAAAATTTTGCGACAATGGGAATCACGCGGATGGATTCGTATTGCTAAAGATGTCGATTACAAAGTTCGAACATCAAAAGATATTTCCGCAGACACAACCAGTGTAACAAGTGGTGATGCATTCCGACCGCTCAACGGACATCAGCAAATTGCAGTCGACACAGTTATTAGCGAAGGTATTAGCAGTAAACCAGAGAAACCTTTTTTACTGTTTGGTATTACTGGTTCGGGTAAAACCGAAGTGTTTTTAAATGTCTTAAGACAATTAATTTCGGCTGATGTCGGTCAGGCGCTAGTTCTGGTTCCAGAAATTTCACTGACACCGCAGATGACTAGAATCTTTCAAGCGAGATTTCCTGGTCTCGTGGCCGTGGTGCATTCCGCTATGGAAGATGAAGAACGCTGGAGCGAGTTAGACCGGATTCGGCGTGGCGATGCGAGAATTCTAATTGGCCCCCGTTCGGCAGTATTTGGACCTTTTAGAGACTTAAAATTAATTATCGTCGATGAAGAACACGACAGTAGTTACAAACAGGGCAGTAGCCTACTCTACAATGCAAGAGATGTTGCCGTTATGCGCGGAAGATTCGAGGGCGCCGCTGTTATCCTTGGAAGCGCCACGCCATCGATGGAGAGCTGGTATAACGCAAAAACCGGTAAATACCGCCTTCTTGAATTGCCAGAGCGAGCATCCAAAAGGCCACTACCAGATGTAAAGACCATTCTTGCAAAACCTAGTTTTCGTTCGATGAGTGTTGTCAACTCCGGAGACTTATCCTCCTTAAAGGATGAAACGCCATTTACTGATGAAGTCATCGCAGAACTCCAAGCCAATCTTGCCGTCGGTCAACAAAGCATTGTCTTGGTGAACCGTCGTGGGTATGCGCATTACTTACTGAATTTAAACGAAAACAAAGCTGCTGAGTGCCCACAGTGCAGTATTAGTTTATCGGTGCATAGCAAGCGTCGCGTATTGCGTTGTCACTACTGCGATTATCAAACCACTGTTACGAAAGCGATGGCGGCATCACCAGGTGCAACATGGGCGATCGCCGGATATGGAAGCCAGAAAGCCGAAGAATCCTTAAGAACCATCTTACCGACTGCAAGGATTGCTAGACTTGACTCCGACACCGTGGCAGATCCACGCGCACTACCAGAAATTCTTGGTAAATTTCGTGAGGGTCAACTTGATATTTTAGTTGGAACTCAGATTCTCGCGAAGGGGCATGACTTCCCTAATGTGACTTTGATTTGTATTCTTGAAGTGGATCAGCTGCTTGGGCTTCCAGACTTTCGTGGTGGCGAGCGGACATTTCAGTTGTTGGTACAATCAGCCGGACGCGCCGGTCGCGGAGAACTTCCCGGTCGAGTGCTTGTTCAGTCGATGCGAGCGGGGCATCCGATTGTCCAAGAAGCTCTGAAGCAAGATTTTGTCAGCTTTGCTAATGGCGAGATGCAATACCGCAAGTCGATGGGCTATCCACCGTTTTCACGGATGACGCTTTTTGAATTTAACGGGACTGACGTTACAAAACTAGACGCGTGGTGTAGTGCTCTCGAAGAAAAATTAGACCAGTTGTTAACGCAGCATCCTGCCCTTATTCCGCAAGTAAAAATTCTCGGCCCGGCGCCAGCACCGATTGAGGTGATTCGCGGCCGTGTACGACGAACTCTGATTGTTTTATCGGGATCACATCAAGTGACCAGACAGGTCGCGATGTGGATTATGAAGGAATCAGAACGTCTGCCTGGAGATATCCGCATGAAAGTGGATGTTGATCCCCAGGCGACGCTGTAAAAGTTAGGACTGGAACAAGGGACGGAACTTGGCCCAGTTGGCACGAGCAATAGTCACTCCCAGTGCAATAATAACCAGCGGCATAATGAGGTTTTCTAAACCAGGTGTCATAAACGCATGGAAAAGGAAAATTTGTAAACTAATCGGCGCAAGAATGAGCAGCGCTAAAGGTACCTGAATATTTGCAAGCAATAGGATTCCGCAAATCACTTCGCTGCCCTTTAAAACAGGAAAGAAATAAGGCGCAGTCATCATTCCGTTCATAAATGCCATCACATTATCTGGCATCGGCGGAGCTGGGATAAAATTCAAGAAACCATTGAGTCCGAATACGAAGAAGAGAAGACCTAAAATTAAACGTGCACCAGTAGCGATATTCTTGTTCACAGAAACCTCCGATGAATAATTTTATAAATTATATCACAAGAGGTCGCTGAACTTTAGGGTCGTGCATTTATTTATCGGAATAGTGACTCTAGATTGGGCTGGCCCTGGGCTAAATCTTTTGCGGAGCGGCCGGTGTAATCCTTTAAATCAGGATTGGCCCCAAAGCCTAGCAAGAGTTTCGCGACCTCAACCCGTCCACGAAACACGGCGTCGTGTAGTGGGGTCATACCATTTGCAGGTCCTTGCTCGTTAACCAGAGCACCGCGCTCTAATAAACGCTGAGCAATCGCTGTATGACCAAAAACAGAGGCCTTAAACAATGCCGAGATCGCCATCGGATGCAATTCATGCAAGTTTGGATCCGCACCCTTATTTAGTAGATAGTCCACAATATCTTCTTTACCTGCAACACTTGCCAAAATAAGTGGTGTTGTGCCGAGACGGCCGCCGCGAAGATTCGCACTTGCACCTTCCACTTCAACGAGACGCTTCACTTCGCTCAGTTCACCTTTTTCAGCCGCAGCCTGTAAACGCGTTTGAAGATCGGCAGTGTGCTTCTGTCGGGGAGTCAATGCATGTGGTGGATCAATATGATTGAAAAGCATTGCTAGTCGCTGATTCTTTTGCTCGGCGGTGAA
>CAZUYQ010000075.1:0-5574 GCA_964624705.1 uncultured Polynucleobacter sp. | reverse complement strand
TATGAGTGTTTAATATTTGTAAAATCTGCTTCATTGCCGGACTGCGGTCAGCCTCTCGTGCTGCAAAATCTGACGCGGTAAGTCCCCTTAAAGTCACCGCACCAACATCTGCTCCCTTTTTTAGAAGTAAAGCCACGGCTTCGACGCGAGCATCAAAGGCGGCCTCAAGAAGAGGAGTATGTCCATTAAGAAACCAAACACCGTTTATGCTCGCCCCGTTTTTTAGGAGATAGTCTACCACGGCAGGATTTCCACCTTGAGCAGCCAAATGCAGTGCACCGGGAAAACTTGTTCTCGGATCTGCATTTAATTTGGCACCAGCCTTGACCAACACTTGCGTCATCGGCAAGTTCCCATGGACCGCTGCGTAGTGAACGGCCCCTAATCCCGCACCGTCTAGAATATTTGGATTTCCGTTTCGCGACAGAAATAATTTGAGTGCATTTAGGTCATCATTCTTCGCGGCTTCGATACCTTGAAAATTCTGTTTCGCAGGAGTCTTTGTACTGCTAAGAGTTTGAAGATCGGCGCCTTGGTCTGGGGAGCTCACACTACAAGCCGCCGTCAATAGGACAAGGAGAGAATATAGGAGAGTCGATTTCATGGTCAGAATCCTTTTTACTTTTTAATTATATTTTAATTCAATGCATCGGCGATCGCCGCGACAAAAGAAACGAGATCATCAGGGTTGCGACTTGTAATGAGGTTTTTATCCACTACCACCGGTTGATCTAAATAGCGAGCCCCTGCATTGATAAGATCAACTTTAACAGTACTCGTCCCTGTAAGATTGCGCCCCTTCGCAATACCTGAATTAATCAAAATCTGAGCGGCCGAGCAGATCGCTGCCACCGGTTTACCCCGAGAGAAATGCTTGCGGATAAGCGTTAAAGCTTCTGCTTCATTTCTAACGACCGTGCTATTCCATGCTCCTCCGGTGAGTACAATTAGGTCATAGTTTTTTGTTCCGGCAGATTTAAATGTCTCATTAGACTTAACCCAGAGTGTTGGCTTTAGGTATTGAACTAGCAATACACGGCCTTCACTCCAACTTGGTGCAACGATGTCAACGCTAGCACCACGAGCTTTCAGAAACTGGTAAGGAAATACAAGTTCACTTTCTTGGGTGCCATGAGCAGCAAGGATCGCAATTCTTTTGCCCTTAAATTGCTCGGCATCATCGACAGGTGGTTGAACCGCTGAGTAAATCAAACCTGCAGGAACATCTTTTGGATTTACTTTAGAAAAGACAGAATTCTGGGCATGGGCCGTCAGACTAGATAAGATAAGACACAGACTTGTTAGAAGCTTCATAGGTTTTCTCCATTAAAAAAGAAGCATTTGTTGACAGAACAGTTATAGCGAAGCAATATCATAATATGAAATTATTAAATTTTATTGATTGGATAATTCTAAATTATGATAAATCCTGTCTTTCTCAGAACATTTCTGTCGCTGGCTGAAACCAAAAGCTTCACAAAAACGGCTAATATTCTGCATATGACGCAGCCTGGCGTATCGCAGCATTTGAAGTGGTTAGAAGATTACTTTGAGACGCCGCTTATTGCCCGTGAAGGCAAACAGTTTGAGTTGACGGATCAAGGCAGAAAACTTCTCAGTTACGGTGTTACACTATTTGATGACCATCAACAGTTTAAGAATTCGCTTGGCAAGGATGATCCCCACGCAGGCGTATGTAGGTTTGCTAGTCCGGGTAGTTTTGGAATAAAAATGTATAGTTTTCTTTTGGAACTGAATAAACGACACCCCAAACTAGTGATGAATTATTCCTATGCTCCAAATCAGACAATCGTAAGAGATGTGCTTGAGGATCGAGTAGATATTGGTTTTGTCACGAGAAAGCCAGAAGAGTCGATTTTGGGTGTCGAGATTATCGAAGAAGAAGAATTACGATTGATCGTTCCCGCGAAATTTTCGGATGAGTCTTTCCGCGGATTACAGTCGCTTGGCTTTATCAATCACCCGGATGGCTTCCATCATGCATCTAGACTTTTACAGGAGAATTTTCCAAAAGACTTTCGCGGCATGCAGGAGTTTCCACTTCGAGGCTTTATCAACCAAATCACTCGCATTCTAGAACCTGTTAGCATGGGGCTAGGGTTCACGGCCTTGCCAGAATTTGCCTACAATAGTTTTTCAGGCAAACCGAAACCCAAGGTTTTTCCCCTAAAAAAATCTGTTACAGATCCTGTGTATAAGATTTACAAAAAGCATCGTTCGCTACCAAGTAGGTTTGATTTTATTTTTGAGGAGTATCATAAGAATACCTTACGATCCCGTCTTTGATGATGGTCTAAGAAAATTTATTTCTATTTGTCCCCCATTTTCTTTTATAAATCGTTTAACTATAGACTAGAAACAGTTGATGAATAGTTTTCCGATCTTAATACTAACGCAAAGGATTTAACCGATGAGATACATTTGGATTTTGCTTCTGCATACGTGTTTCGTTACATCAATAATTTGCTGTGGATCCAAAACTCCAGACCAAAAAAATCCAAATACTACTCTTCGCACCCCTCAGAAGAGACCCGCTAAAACTCCGCATTCCATGGCTAACGTAGTAGCTTTGGATTCTACGAAGGCCCTGTTGTGGAGCAGTTGTTCTAAATTGACCTCTTGCGCCGATAATTGGGGTTCTATTTTTGACCTCGCCAATGGCACTTGGAGTGGCATCAGTAAAACGCCGCTCATCCCGCTGAAACAAAAGGCGGATGTTGTTGTTGGATCTAACGGGAAAATGTTTATTTGGGGAGGTAAGGATATGAATGATCCAGACTACATGACACTTAATGGCGGTGCCGTCTATGACAGCACTACTGATACGTGGAAGCCCACTAGCAAATTAGGAGCGGCCTCCCCTCGAACCGACGCCCGAAATGTTGTAATGGGTGGGAAAGTTTATATTTGGGGTGGCGGTTCGGGGACATTTGGCGGCAAGCCTTTGGGAGATGGCGGCGTCTATGATCTGAATACAGACACTTGGAATGCCATGAATACTGTCAACGCTCCCTCGGCCCGCTTGTGGCACTCAATGGTGGCTGTAGGGTCGAAGATTTTTGTGTGGGGAGGCCAGAGCGGGCTCGACGTTTCAACTTCAACGCATAATTTTGGCGATGGCGCGATCTATGACACTGAAACGAATTCTTGGACCCCATTGCCTTCAGCAGGGGCACCAACGCCTCGGGCTAACGCAATAACCGTGGCAATTGGAAATGACATTATTGTGTGGGGTGGTTGGAGAGATTATCCTGATTCAATGTCACCAATAAATGGGGCTATTTACAACATTGCGTCTAATTCGTGGCGCCCCATGTCCGCTATGGCAGATGGCCTAGCAGCGTTGCCCTCGGACGCTATGGCTACTGGAGTCGTAGTAAATAATAGGCTTCTAATATGGGGCGGCAGTGTATTTGAAAATACCATATACGGTGGTTTCTTGTTTGATCCCGTTGCCAATACCTGGTCGAATAAGTCAGTTTACGGAAAAAACTTTAGTACCTTCCATTCACACCTAAGCTACTTCGGAAATGACATTCTTTTTTGGGGTGGCCACACTCATACTGTGGGTCCACACGGTGGCACGTGGACAGAACGCCAGGAAGGTTTCGTTTACCGTGCAGCTACTGATTCGTGGAGCGAAATTCCGCTGCCTGAATAATATTTAATCAAAAGTAAAAGTTAGCAAAAGTATCGACTCCAGGAGACTAAAAGATTCTTAGGCAACTGAAATAAAAGAGAATGTATAAATTTTATTCAAGGAAGTGTAACTCTTATTCCAGGTACCCCTTGACGGATGGGCTATCTATCTAATACAACACGTGATTCAACTTTGAGGAGAGATGGCCGAGTGGTTGATGGCGCACGCTTGGAAAGCGTGTTTAGGTTAATCCCTAACGAGGGTTCGAATCCCTCTCTCTCCGCCATGATTTCAATGACTTAGGGCTGCCCAGTGGGTGGCCCTTTTTCGTATCAAAAAGACGTGTGCCACACCTTGTGCCACACCATCACATTTAGCACTTTCAGTATAGCTGCGGAGATAGGATTCTACAGGTATGGCACAGAGAAAAAAACAATCCGTACCCGCACCATCGCTCAGGTTAACCGCTTTTCATGAAGCTGGACACTTCGTTGCCAGCTACCGTCTCCGCGAAAACAGACATCGTCTGTATCTCTCAGTAGAACAAGTGGGCAACACCCTGGGTCGTTCCACAGAGGAGGAGCTGGAAGAGAATGCAACAAAATGGGACTGCAAAAAGGAGATCGTCATCTTGTTCGCAGGACGTTCAGCAGAAATACGACTCGATCCAAATGCGCGACTCTCATCAAGAATTGGAGCTAGTAATGACAACTCCAAGGCCAAAGAAATCATGGCTGACTGGCTTCAGTTGAACGCACCGGCTCGTAAAGCCCTAGAATCGAAACTAAGGGCTAGATCAGAAAAACTGGTAGCAAGGAACTGGAAGGCCATCACCGCGGTCGCTGAATCATTGATACGTCACAAACACCTTGAAGCCGACGAAGCAGAGCTAATTATTAACATTTCTGATGGGGTAGACGGTGCCGCGTACTCACTTGAGTCATTGCGAGCAATGAGGTCAGAATCAAAGAGAGAAGCTAAAAAAAATCGTCGTAATACACCGACTAAAACCTAACAAAATAAATTCGAGCTTCTTGTTGGTAGAAGAAAAATAGCCCCTTCAATCTCGAAGGGGCTTTTTCCTTTTAGGAGGTTCTTATGAAAAGGACAGTGATAGCCGTTTGCAATCAGAAGGGGGGCGTGGGCAAGACATCGGTCGCCGTCGCCCTGGCCCAGTATCTAGCAGTTAAATTTCGAGTGCTGTTTATAGACATAGACCCTCAAGGTTCAGCAACTGGAATTCTTGTCGACTGCTCAAGCAATTTTCTCTTCGATGCATTGATGGGACAACTGCCGCCGATCCAGGCTGTCGGCGATACATTGCTCCAATATCCAGCAAGTCTAAAAATCATGCCGTCGTCAGCCCGTCTCTCGGAACTAGATGCCATGCTCGCAGGAAAAATTGATAGATTTCACTGCGTTCAGGATCTGCTCATCACGACGCTTGAATATGACTTCGTCATTATTGATTGTCCTGGCTCGACCAACCTCTTGACGTTAGCGTCGATGGTCGCGGCCGATTTCGTGGTGATACCAACATCATGCGAGCCAATGTCATTCGTACAAATTGGCGACATGCTGGATCTTGTTACTGCGGTACAAAAGCGTCTCAATCCTTTGTTAAAGAGGTTGCCGCTGGCAATAACGCTGTTCGATGGCCGCAATCGCTTGGACCGGGAAATTCTAGCCGAGCTGCAATCCAAGTACATCGAAGTGTTCCCTACTGTAGTTCGCCGTCGTGTTCGCATAAAGGAGGAATTCGCTGCAAGAATTCCGTGCACCGACGAGGATCTAAAAAACCTATCAAAAGATATTTATGAGAGGATTCAACGTGAGCAAAAAAAAATTCGTACCAAGTGAAACAAAACGACCAATCTCAGCAGCAATAGAACAAGCCATCGTTCGCGACAACA
>CAZUYQ010000074.1:1186-24648 GCA_964624705.1 uncultured Polynucleobacter sp. | reverse complement strand
AATCGGTGGTCGGCGAAATTCCTAATAACAATCAAAAGATCGACCGAAAAATCGTCCGTAGAGAAAACGGATCTCTCCTGGTTGAAGGTCATTTAGCAATTCAAGAACTCACAGAGTATTTAAAACTTCAAATCGATACCGAAGAAGACTTTCAAACTGTTGGTGGACTGATGATGTCTCGCCTTGGCCGCATCCCCACCGAGGGCGACTATATCCGCTTAGGTCTGTACAAATTCGAAGTAGTTGATATGGACGGCCGCCGGGTTGATAAGGTGCTTATCGATCGAATAGATCGAAAGTAAGCCTTGTAAACTGGTCGATTTAATTGTGTTTAAACCTATTTTTCTTCATAAAATTCAGACTGTTAACTGCAATTTAGAGCGAGTACATTTTGTCAATGAAAGACGCTTGTTCGCAGAACTTTGAATTTATTCGTAAATTGTCGTTAGCGCGGTCCTAGTTAAGATTCTCAAACACAATTAACTGCACCAGTTAAAACTAGTTACAAAACCCAGTCTTATCAGCTACTGAATTCCACCATAACTGTGGAATAACCCCAGAATCAGACCATCGCAACTCCGCGTAATGGTATCCAATCAATACTTCGTTTTTATATGAAAGAGTCAAATTTTGCTTGATCCAGGTATTGAGGGATTTTCCTGAATCGGTTTCACCAGTTTTTACAATATAGGTATTATCAATCTGAATGGTTCCAGCATTTCCGTCGTGAGTGGCATTGATTGCGAGATCCAGAGTCCTTCCAGAAATATACAACTCTTGATCTAACTGGATAGTTAATTTATCGCCTGACAAGTTAAAGATAAAAGGACACGCGCTACTTTGTGCCGCCCTATCCAAGAGATGGATCAATGGCACATTAGCGGCAAAACTCACAGTTGAAACTAAAGCTGCAGCACAGACTGCAATAAATCGAGATAAGTTCATAAGACCTCACAAAGAATGGAATGAGAGAAGGAGGCGCTCTCATATAACGAGACATCATATATTGCAAGAGGTTGTCTTTTTGAGAACCTTCCTTCTTACACTTGCACTAATAAGGACTTTACTGGGTGTAACTATACTGGGTATTTCTAATTAGCCTATAAAAATCTAATGATTTTATAGGGATAGAATATACCCTGGATTTCTGATCCTACCGTTCCGATCCCCTCACTATCGGCAGCTTCCGCTGCCTACAGGGGGGGGGATTTATGGGAACTAAGTCTTTGTATCGAGGTGAGGATTACGATCTGAAGCTACTTTCGGAATTGGTCGACAGCTTAGAACACATTCTCGAATCTCGCGGTGTCCCTCGGCGCGATACCCCCGATGCGGTTTGGGAAGACTTTGCAAAGCAGCCCAGCGACGAACGAGCCACCACCATCAAAAACCTCACAGAATATCTCGACATTCTCATGTATGCCGAGGCCCAAGTAAAACAAGACAAAGACGAACGCCAACTCCTATGGCATGTCATAAAATATCTCGGTCTCGTGCCCCCGGACGATCTCTTTAAGCACAATCTTGATAACGATTTTATCGAAATTTATAATAGCTCTGGGATTCAAGTTTATCGAAACCTCGAATTTTGCAAGATCGTCTCTTATTCTATCGCCGAATTAAGTGTGTACCGCTGGGACCAGCTTTACAGCCGCGATCAGGGTATTACGAATTTAATTATCACCGAAGGTATGCAGAAAGGATTCTCGGGCACTCGGCAATTATTCAAGTTGCAAATTCCACAACATGAGGTTTGGGAAGTCTTCCGCGGTGGAAACCGAAGATATTCAGCTGATTTTGGCTACCTATGCCCCCTTATTGATCGGAACTCAAAGGGTGTTAGTCATATTTTATCGACCTGTCAGATTGGGCCAGTCGGATCGAATAAAAAATTCGGTAAGCAAAGCGCCTAAGAACAGGGCATTTCATGTTAAAGCTAAAGGCTAAAGCGGACGAGCACAAATTCTGTTGCTTGTTTTAGTCGCAGCCCCCTGTGATACTGCGAGTATCTACTTGGGGGTAATTGTGCAGATTGACCAGACTCAGATTTTGCTTGTGGACGACAATAACGACGTCAGGGATTGCTTTGCCGATATTCTGAAACAAGAAGGTTACGAAGTACGTGAGGCACAAGATGGAGCTGTCGCCCTCGAGCTACTTCACGCAGGACTGCGTCCGCAATTGATCTTACTCGACTGCGAAATGCCCAAGATGAACGGTTTTGAATTTCTAGCTGAGATCAAATCAGATCCGATGTTCGCAGACATCCCCGTCGTGATGTCATCAGGTCATCTACTGAATCCTGAAGTCTATAAAACACTGAAGGTTCCGTTTTTAGCTAAGCCCTGCGAAGCTCAGGACTTGTTAACGATGGTAAAGGCGTCGTTTACTTCCACCCCCCTTGACGTTAACAAATCCTCGCATCTTTAGTGTTGGTGGCCACTCTTACTAAACGCAATAATTTTGTAGTTCACCATACGACCAACGGTTATCACTTCATAACCGATAGTTCCGAGAATATTAGAAACCGTTGGTTGCTGAATTTTCTTGCCGTGCTCGCGAAGAAAGCGGGTACTAGGCGCAGTATTTTTGGTGATATCGTAATCGTATACTTTTTTGAAGCCGATCCGAGTTGTCGTAAGCAAATACCACAAATCGGAACTGATAGAAGACTTGCCCCACATTTGATGAAAAGGATGACGAAATGCAAGTTGGACCATTTTGAAAACTGGCGCTGTCGCCATTTTATAGACGTAATCTGAAACCACCAATTTCCCGCCTGGCTTCAGAACACGGTACGCCTCTTTTAAAAAGGTCTCACGAGATGGAAAATGATGGATGCATTCTACTGCAATGACTTTATCAAACGACTGATCTTTAAACGGCAGCGCACAGGCATCGGCCACAACAAAATCTACTTTGTTGCCCTTTTTTGCGATCGTGAGTTCACGTGCTCGCGCAATCTGATCAGGATCCAGATTAAGACCTGTGATCGACACTTTATTAAATCGTTTGTTGATAGTCCTCGTTGTTCCGCCAAATCCACAGCCGACATCTAAGATCGACTCGCCGCTCTTGATTTCTGCTTGATCAATGATTTTATCAGTTAGACGCTGCGCTGCCTCATGGTAGTCCTCGCCGCTAAGTGTCGCGGTAGCCGGATCATCCCAAAAACCCCAGTGCACATGATCTTTATACGCAAGTGAGATTTCTGAATCGTCTTTTTTTAACTCCGAAAAAATCATTCCAAAATAAGGAAATGCTTTTTGTACTTCAGTAATTTGCATGGCGTCCCCCGACAAAAATGTAACAAATTTATAACTTAAATTACTTCGCGACGGCGAAAGCGCGATCAATCCGCGCTCGAATGATCCGCATTTGCTCTTCGAGCACCGCCTCAGCCAACTCTTGCTGTGACAATTTGAAAAGAACTGCTACGTCTCTTAGCTTCTCGATCGGCAACGAAACACGCCCCGTTTCAATACGAGAAATAAATTGGCGATCAGAATAGCCCAGAGCCAATGCAGTCTGACCCTGAGTCAAATCAGCAGCACAGCGCTTCTCTTGAAAGAATGCACCAAAATGATTGTATTTTACGCCGCGAACAACAATCGAGGCCTCTTTTTTACGTTCGTTTATCATTGGGAAATCGAACTCTCACCTTGGGACACCTGAGGCGCAATCCATTTTTCACGTCGTGAATCAATACCTGCAACTTCGCCTACATAATCGAGCATCGCATGATAGAGCTGGCTGGAATCACGGAAATTGCGAACAACGATTGCCTGATCTTCTGGCGAGAACGATTCGATTTGCTCAAGAGCTCTTTCGATATGTTCGATGTCATCCTCTGCATGTGTCTTGAGAAAACGCGCAGCCCTAGGACCAAACTTTTCAGTCACGATGCCACTTAGTTTTTCTCCGCGTTTTACAGCAAGACCTTCAAGCAATAGCACGTAACCAAAGAATGCAAGGCCAGAGTACTCCTTCATTAAGTCATACTGCATGGTGATAAGTTTCGTGGTTTGGGTGATTTCGGGAAGAAGCGTTAGATCAGCTCCCAGAGCTTTCAAATCCGCAAGAGCGATCGCATCATGACCAGTTTCTTCGCCAAGATGCTGAACGATTCGTTTGTGGGTTTCTTCATTTTCAAAGGGACAAAGCCCTGCCGAAAGGGCCAATAACCGCGTCGTATGACGTACTAAATAATATGCCTGAGCTAGCCAAAGGCTGTAAAAATTTTTGTCTGCCCAGTCAAATGAGTCAATCTTTAGTGCTAAGCCGTCCATTGTCTCACTGTAAATGCTGCGAATGTTTTCTGATTTCATGGGTTCTTCCTTTGTTTTGGTTTTATTTTTTTGCATTTCAATATGCTCTGCAGATTTCGTATAGTCGATTCGGTTTTCCCATAACGTGCGAATTATGGACCTATAAACAGGGTCCGGATGATAACCCAGTTCGCCCCTTAAACCGACCAAAACATCAAGTTCCCAGCCTGCCTTTTGATAATTGTCTCCCACCTTCCGGTAACCAAAACTCATGGCAACATCATTTAATCCCGAAAGTTTTCGTGGAGTACCGATGGTTGCATCGAAATTCAATTCGCGAAACATATCAGCTGCGAGTCCATTCATCACTTCTGCAAAGCGAATGCCAGTGCGACGCTCGCCATATCCAGGATGGACAGCTGTGTACTCAACAGTCATAACGGTTTTAACGCCTTCGCTTTTGAGCAATGCGGCAGGAGCGCCTTCAAAGCCTTCAAAATAAGGAAGTTCGTACGTAATATGATCGTCTAGGTGAAAGAAGGTCGACAAATTTTGCGCAACGAGGACACCGTCATAGTATAAGCAGTACACTAAGCTCTGACGAAAAAAATCCATTGGATCCCAAAAATCGGGAGCCTTTGTGCGAAAAACACGCCGCCAATAATTTTTCCAAAAATCATAAGCTCCATCACAAAGAGCTCTCTCCTGAAACTGGATCGAGGGACGCGCAGGTAAAACAACGTACTGACATCGGGACAATTGCTGGTCCAAGAAAAACACTCCTCCGCAAAAAAAAATGCGCGCGTACTAAATTTGTTTACATCGGGACCATAATAAGGGATCGTCCCGCTGTCGAGTAAAAAACTCAGATAAGTTCGATTAAAAAATACATGGATCTTTGTAGACTATAAGTATTAAGAAAAAGTTGCCGAATTATAAATATAATTTAAAGAATCATAAAATTTTTTGATATTAAAATTTATGAATTTTAAATACTCCGACGAGGGAATATGACGGAGAGCCAGGATCTTAAGGAAAAGTTAGTTAGTTCATTGACGCTCACAGATGGGATTTGTCTTCCGACGACTGCGACCGTCCTAGATGCGATGCAGGCTATCACCCAGTCAATACATACACCATTTATTGCCATTAAAGATGATCAGCAGCAGTTCCTCGGCCTCGCTCCGATCGGTGCACTCATCTCCGCGACATTAAAATTCGATTCAAGCATGACTTTGAGAAATATCTCCCTACGGACGGATATGGCGGTCGAAACAGATGACTATATTTCCTTAGCATTAGCGAGGCTCGGTAAAGAGGTTGCAGTCGCAGTCATTGAAAACGGGCGCTTTAAAGGTCTACTCTTAGCAAGCGAGATTCTCAGATTCGTTGAAACGGATACCAGTGCGGCAGCAACACGGTCGTCTGCCGTGTACTACCGCGAGGCGATTCAATTCGCAAGCTATGTGGCTCACGATCTCGGTAGTCCGCTCACGGTTATGTTGATGTGCACTGAAATGCTCGAACATTCGTTGCAAGCGAACGAAGCTGCAACAAAATATGCAAAGGCCATTAGCCGTGGTGCACGCCAAGCACAGCAAATTTGTAATGGCCTCGTGCAGCTAGAACGTTATGCGATAGCTAAGAAGATTTTCTCAAAGCAAATCAGCCTTAAACATCTTATGAACGAAATTTACACCGAGAATATGGAGCTCGTCGCATTAAAGGGGCACTCACTATTGCTTTCCGATATCATGGATCAAGACATCGGAATTGATCCCTACTTGATCAAACGTTCGATCGTCAATCTTATCGATAACGCATGTATACACTCACCCACCAAAGGCCAAATATTACTCTCGGCGAAATGTATCGCCGCTCGTTCTCACAAGATTGATGAATTTTCGGTGCACGATGAAGGACGTACAAATAAAAACTATCCCGATAGGATTTTTGATCCATTCGTTCGACTTGAGAACAAAAAAACTACCGACGGATACGGATTGGGATTAGCAATTGTGAAGCAGTTCACCGAACTTCACGGTGGCTCAGTTCGGGTCGAAAGAAACGACGCTCCAGGAACAAAATTCGTTATTTCACTGCCACTGAATACCGATCAAATGTCGAGTTAAACCTGCGCAATCCCACTAGCACCGCTCACACGACCGCCGATGGAAAAACAATGATCGGGCAACTCAGATTTAACATCGCGTAATAAGGCATTTGACCGACAACAAATGGTTTATGATAAAGCGTTTGATGCCGGCCAAAAACAAGGAGGTGAATGTGCTTTTGTTCAACAAATTTCTCCAAGCAACTTGTCACCGAGTGATCTGTTACAACTGATGAATTGTAATGACCGGAGGACGTCCCCAGTGATTTATTCATACCCGTCGTTCGAACTTCCAGCTTTTTTTCAAGTTGATCGATCAATGAAACATAAATGTCTTTTGCGGATATTAAAGGACTTTGAGCATGTGATGTTGCAAATGCCGTATCACATGACGCCTGAATTGCCTCCATTGTGACAGCATTTATATGCACATGCTTTATATCTGTGTTTTTCATGGCACATGCTAGGTGAAAGCCACCTTTTACAGCTGCAATGCTGTGTTCTTTTAAGTCATCGGCAATAAGTAAATGTAAACGCTCGGCATTTAAATCGACCGTTTGCTTGGTATTGACGACCATTACCGGAAGCTTTGATCGACTCATCAACGACAGAGCACATGAAAACCCCCTTGGTATAAATCTATGACTATCAGAACGAGCGCCGACGATGATCATTGCACAATCAGTTGCCAACGCCTCGGCCTCGATCATATCAGCCGGGGCAGCAAGACTTCCGCCAAAAATCTTTGTCGAAATCTCTATCGGATGCTTAACAAGATTCACGATCTCCACCATCTTTGTCCGAGCCGCGTCTTGCAGATTTTCTTGTGCAGCTTGCAACATCTCCATGGATATGGGTGCCATCATTCCTAAAGAAACCAGGCCATTGGTGAACAAATTCTCGCAAATATGGACAACATGCAAAGATGCGCCGGTTCTATGGCAATACTGTTCAGCAATTTTTAAGGCATGACGCCCTGTGTCATCAAATTGAACGGCGACACAAATTTTTATATGATCTTTGATAAATTTATTTAACATGTAAGTCCCTTCTTTTTAGTGATGAAGAATATAAATGATCGATCAATCCGCTAAAACAATGTGACAGGACCAGGGGCAAGCATGGGTGTTACCTGGCAGCGCGGCAATACTTCTTGAACGTGTTTTACCATCGCTAACATTGCAGCAGGATCACCATGATTTAAAATCACGTGAAACGGCGGTTTTGACATCTGCTTGAGCCATTCTTGGAGATCTTGCCAATCACCATGTGCAGAAAGTGTATCAATGGTCGCCACCTCCGCTTCAATAGGAATCTCCTGGTGATGAATGCGCAGGGTCTCGATATTACCTACATTGTCTTGCAGAAACCGTCCCTTCGTTCCAAGCGCCTGATATCCACAAAATAGCACCGTGTTCTGTGGCTCGGGAAGCCTCGCTCTAAGATGGTGTAAAATACGACCACCGTTCAGCATCCCTGCGGCCGAAATAACAATTCCTGGACCGTCTCGCATACAAGACATCATCGAATCATCTGCGGTCGTCGTTGTTCCAAATAGTTCAGGCAAATAATCTTCGCTAGCATTCTCACCTGTGAACTGAAGATTCTCTTTATGGTCCTCGGGATGGTCAAAGAAAATTCTCGTTGCCTCATTAGACATGGGACTATCGAGAGTCACAGGAACTTTTGGAATCAGACCACGATCTTCACAGATACGAATCAAGTAAAGAATTTCCTGCGCTCTACCCACCGCAAACGCTGGAATCACCAATGTACCTTTACGAGCAAAGGTTCGTTGCGCAATCTCGGCAAATAACGCGACCGTATCGGTTCTCGGGTGCAATCGATCACCATAGGTCGATTCTAAAACAAGGACGTCCGTTTCGACGAGCGGTTCTGGTCCCCGCAAGGTTAGCGAACGATGATGGCCGAGATCACCAGAGAACGTCAAAATACGTGTTCCATTTTCCTGAGCAAAAGAACACTGCACCATACTCGCACCAATAATATGACCAGCTGGTACGAAACGAACGGATAAATTGTCTGCAAGCTGAATCCAGCCATTACGCTTCAGCGGTTTTATAAGTTTAACGACCTTCTCAACATCATCTTGCGTAAACAGCGGCTCTGCGGGACGGTGGGAGGAATATCCAGTTTTGTTCGCAAACCGTGCAAACTCTTCTTCCAGATGGGCCGAATCTTTTAGAAGTACCGGTAATAAATCAGCGGTTCCTTCGGAGCAGTAGATTGGCCCTCGATATCCTTCTCTGCAGAATCGCGGGAGGTAACCCGAGTGATCTAAGTGGGCATGAGTTAAAATAATCGCGTCAACTTTTGTTCCTGGGGCCAGCATTGGTACACGATTTCGCTGACGAGCATCTTTAGGTCCCTGGAAAAGACCGCAATCGATCAGAAAAGTCTTTCCCTCCCATTTGATAAGTGTCCGACTCCCTGTAACACCACCTGCCGCACCCAAGAATTCCAATTGAACAGACATACATATCCTTGTAATTAGAAATAACCCAGTCTCTGTGCATCATATTGCAATTTTGCTCGGAAGTCAGGATGAGCAAGTTGAATCATTAATTTCGCACGTTCCGAGACCGACTTCCCAACAAGCTTGGCAAGGGCTTTTTCTGTAACATCAGTATCATTATCGTTAGGGCTGACGCTCACTTTAGCACCAGGTTTAAGCTCAAAAACTATTTTAGATTCCTTGCCACCTGCTGCTGTCGACCGGAAAGCAATAATGCCGCGTCCTCCGTCGGAACGCTGGGCACCGACATGAGTGTCTGCCGCGCCACCGATGCCACTTAATTCCATGTGACCAATAGATTCCGAACAACACTGGCCTGTTAAATCAATCTCAACGGCAGAGTTTATGGAAACCATTTTGTAGTTTTTGCCAATGCGATATGGATCATTAACAACCGAAGCGGGTTGAAACTCCACAACCGGATTCTCTCGCAGAAAATTGTAAAGATTGGCACTTCCCAAAGCGAAAGAGCCGACCATCTTTCCAGGCCAAATCGTCTTCCTTTGGCCGGTAATAATCCCCTTTTCGTAAAGCGTCATAATAGCATCGTTGAACATTTCGGTATGAACACCGAGATCCTTCTTCGATTCTAAGGCAATGCCAACCGCTTGAGGAATATGGCCAATCCCCAACTGGATGGTACTGCCGTTCTCTATGAGATCTCCTACGAGCTGGCCAATAATGATGTCTTCTTTACTAGGCGTCGCTGGTTCGAGGGTCGTTAGATTTTTTTCATTAGCGATAAAATAATCTACTTTTGATAGCGGTACCGTTGTTGCACCGTAGGTTACCGGCATATTCGGATTTACTTCCAGAATCACTTTCTTGGCTTTGCGAAGAATCTCTGTCTCGTAACAAGCACTAAGTCCCAAACTAACGAACCCTCGGCTGTCAGGTGAACTACATGTCCCCCAAAAAACGTCGACCTCACGTTCTGCAGTAAGTGCCTTCACCCATCTTGATAAATGCTGAGGAAAGTACTGTACAACACCATGGCCTTGTCTTTTTATCACATGATGAGTCAAGAACATGACAATAAGCTCACGCCGGCCGCTTAAAGCAGGGTCACTAAAACAATCATAATTGCTTCCCGGATTTGCACAATACACGCGTAACGCGTCGAGTTCCCGTGCCCTCTTTCCCAGTCTCTCGAAAAATGCTGATGGCTCACATGTAGCCATTGCAGTCACTATTGTTTGACGACTACCTAATAGTAACATCGCTGCGTCGGCAGATATGACTTTACTTTGATAGAGATCCGCATTCATGCAACGCCTTTCCTCTGATAAATAAGTCAGGAATCATCCTAAGCAATTTTCTAAAAAGAAGCGAATCGTCATTCCGAATATATAGTTGATCGATTTAGTCGATCTTTATCTTTTAAACACATGTATCGACACGCGGCCCTAGTCTCACTAAGCTTTTAAAATGATGACTAAGTCACTCATGATTAACTTCCTTTAAATTGCTAGCCGAAGATTTTCAAACATTGTACTTCTTAGCACTTCGTCGGCTACAATTGGAAATACAACATACAAACCTGGAGGTGGTGAATTGATCCAGACGGAAACAATTCGTTATAACGATCGTATTGTTCGCGATTTTTTGTTTGCGACCATTATCTTTGGGCTAGTCGGAATGTTGGTCGGAGTAGTCATTGCCGTTCAACTGTTTTGGCCAGCAGCCAACCTTAATTTACCGTGGACCACCTTCGGGCGATTGCGGCCACTCCACACAAATGCCGTCATATTTGCGTTCTGCGGTAATGCCATCTTTGCCGGGATTTATTATTCAAGCCAACGCCTCCTAAAAGCACGTATGGCGAGCGATTTTCTCAGCCGATTTCACTTCTGGGGATGGCAAGCGATCATTGTCAGTGCCGCTATTACCCTTCCGCTTGGACTATCAACCTCAAAAGAATACGCCGAACTTGAATGGCCGATCGATATTGCGATCACCATCGTTTGGTTAGCATTTGGCATTAATTTGATATGGACGGCTATTAAACGTCGTGAACCTACGATGTACGTTTCGATTTGGTTCTATATTGCTACGTTTATCGCGGTTGCCATGCTTCATGTTGTAAACTCTCTGAGTATTCCTGTCTCATTATTTAAGAGCTATCCGATCTACAAAGGCGTCCAGGATGCTCTCGTACAGTGGTGGTACGGTCACAATGCAGTGGCATTTTTTCTTACCACGCCTTTTTTAGGTCTAGCTTACTACTTCATTCCAAAATCGGTCGAAAAACCAATCTATAGTTATCGACTGTCTATTATTCATTTTTGGTCGCTCATATTTATCTATATTTGGGCTGGACCACACCACCTTCAGTACACAAGCTTACCGGAATGGCTTCAATCCCTCGGCATGGTATTCAGCGTTATGTTACTTGCCCCGTCTTGGGGTGGAGCGATTAACTTTGTTCTGACTCTTCGAAATGGTTGGGACCGGGTTCGTTCGGAAGCGATTCCTAAATTCTTTGTGGCAGCGACTACGTTTTATATGATGGCGACATTTGAAGGCCCACTACTTTCGATCAAGAGCGTTAACGCCATTAGTCACAACACTGATTGGACGGTCGGACATGTGCATGCTGGTGCACTCGGATGGAACGGGCTTCTGATCTTTGGCATGACCTACTGGCTTATTCCCCGTTTGTACAAAACCAAACTTTTTAGCGATAAACTTGCCACCATCCACTTCTGGATTGCAACGTCTGGGATTGCACTCTACATCGTGAGTATGTGGATATCTGGCGTCATGCAAGGTCTGATGGGCAGTGCCGTGAACGATAAAGGCCTGTTGTCCTATCCAAATTATCTTGAGATTGTCACATCTGTAATTCCGCTACATATGATTCGAGCAACGGGCGGATTTCTATATTTATTGGGCTTAATTCTGCTTATTTGGAATGTTTGGAAGACCATTTCGCAATCGGCTACAGGCCTAGTCGAAGGTGTGGCGGATGTTGCAAAAGCTCGACCCGGTGACCAAGTTCAAATCGATTTGCCGAAGGAGACGAGAGCTTGGGTCCGTTGGCAGGCGGTGTTTGAGAACCGCTCCTACCTCTTGGTTACCGGTTCTTTAATTGCCGTCGCTATTGGTGGGCTTATAGAGATCATTCCGATCGTAACTCAGGAACCCAAAGGAATCGCACTGTCGACGATACTCCTCATCTGTGGGGTTCAAAAAGAACAGGCCCTGACTTAGCGAGGATTGGTCAAAAATACGGTGATATGTGGCACTGGAAGCATATGATGGAACCTCGCCTTATGTCGGCAGGTTCTGTAATGCCAAACTACCCTTGGCTCGCCTCAGGCAAAGTTGATTTTGAACAATTACCTGCAAAACTACGGGCGATGCAGATGATTGGTATCCCTTATACGGATGAGCAGATTCAAAATGCCGGACACGATGCAAGAACACAGGCCGCAGGTATTGCAGCTGGCCTAGCTGGTCAAGGCGAGGCGGCGACCGAAGATCAGGAGCTGATTGCTGTGATAGCATATCTGCAAAGACTTGGTGTCGACGGTCGAAACTGGGATAAAGAGAATAATCTGACCAATCCGTCAAAATAAGTATCAATATGTTCTATGAGGGAGATCCGTTTTCATGAGCTCTAGAGCAGAGTATTTTTTAAATCTCGCGGCGGAATCCACTCATCTCGAATATTTTAGTATGTTTGTGACAGGTTTCTTCTTTCTGATCTTTCTTATATCGATACTGCTCCTGACACTACGGAGTCCCGAAAAAGATCAAGCCCTCGCAAACCTACCGCTGGGCGACTAACTAAAACATCTGACAATTTTTGAGGTAACAATGAGTAAGCAGGATCCCCAAAAAAACAAACCTCGAGATCATGAGTTCGATGGTATCCAAGAGTGCGATAACGATATGCCAAGATGGTGGCTCAATCTGTTTATACTCACCATTGGATTTAGCGTCTTGTATCTTGCATGGTATCATCTACCATTTTTCCCCTCTCAGTCGCTTTTAGATGAGTACAATCTTGCCGCAAAAGGTGCTGCCGTGGCCGCTGCCGAGCAGCGTGAAAAGGCCGAAAAGAGCGGTTTTGACTATCAGGCGGCTCTTCAAGATGCTGCCTTGATTGGCCGGGGTAAAGAGACCTTTACCACCAACTGTTCGCCCTGCCATGCGGTTGATGGCGGTGGTGGCGTGGGACCAAATTTAACGGATAATTTTTGGATTCACGGTGGTTCCGGTCCAAAAATCGAAGCCACTATCAACAATGGTGTCATCGAAAAAGGGATGCCGGCTTGGGGACCAATTCTTGGAATTGATAAAGTACGGGAATCTGCAGCGTACATTATAAGCTTAAAAGGTACTAAACCGGCAACTGCCAAAGAACCCCAAGGCGTTGAAGAGACAAGCCCATGAATTCCGGTGATATCCATGAATCGATTCCGGATCAACCTACTACCATCGAAAAAGGTGGCGGCAGGAAATGGATCTATCCTAAGGAAATCAGTGGAAAATGGCAGAACCTTCGGCTTGTGTCGTCGACAATCCTTCTCATTATTCTATATGCAACACCATGGATCCGCATCGGTGGTGAGCCACTATTGAAATTAAGTTTTCTATCGTCGTCATTTGTGATGTTTGGCTCACATATTCTTATCTATGAGTTCTACCATTTTGTTCTTTTAGCCCTTTTATTAGTGCTAACTCTGTTTATTGCCAGCGCCGTGATCGGTCGCGTCTGGTGCGGGTTTGCGTGTCCACAGACAATTTTTATTGAACAGATACTTGGCCGAGTGGACCGATTTTTCGAAGGTCCATCAACAAAAAGGCAAGTTGATAGTAGAAAACCATGGACGACCGAGCGCATTGTGCGACGCGCGGGCAAATTGCTCGCTTACGGTGTCATTTCGTTCACGTTTGCATTTACGCTCACCGCTTTATTTACCGGCCCCGAATTACTGCTAAGTGGTCAAAGTTCGGCTGCCAATTGGACCTTGATCATACTGACGGGCCTTGCATGGTTCGATGCAGCCTACTGGCGGGAACAATTTTGCCATATAGTTTGCCCTTATGCACGATTTCAGGGCGTTATGCAGGACCTAGCGACCATTACGATCGGCTATGACCATACGCGAGGCGAGCCACGAGGTAGGTCTAACCGAGCATCGGCGAGCGAAACTGATAAAAAGGCTAAACTTGGCGACTGTATCGACTGTGGACTGTGTGTACGCGTCTGCCCGTCTGGAATCGATATTCGGCAGGGGGCAACTCAATTAGAGTGCATTGCCTGCGCACGCTGTGTTGACGCTTGCGATGGCGTCATGGAAAATATTGGTCGCCCAAAAGGTCTCATTCGTTATGATTCCTTGGCAATATTTGAAGAAAATAAATCAAAACCAATGCGACCAAAAATACTTAGACCTCGCATTGCAGCCTATGCGCTTGTCTGGTTGGTCCTCTGCGGTTTTGGTGTTCATCAGTTTGTTCATCGCAGTCCGTTTCATGCTAGGATTTTCGGCACACCTGGTGCAAGCCCCTGGTTTACCGACAACAATCGCATTAAAAACATTCTGAGTTTAAAAATTGGCAATCAGCAATCAATATCAGACTCATTCACCGTAAGTATCAGCGCAGAAGAAAATAATCACGATATCAAGATTGAAACACAAACCGAGCTCGGCCCCATTGCACCTGGCCAGGAATTGACAACTCCCCTCTTAATTTCGATCTTAGCCCTTAAAGGTCCAACTCCGGTGATAAAAGAACGAATTATAATTCGCAGTCAAAGCACGGGAAAAGAGAGCATCATTGAACGCAGTTTCGTCGGACCTAAGATATAATCGAGAGCTTACGAAGGATCGCTTGAAGTTGACATGTCGTGATCGTGACAATGAGGTTGGACCATCCCTCGATATAAAATCGATAGCGACGCCATAAGTAGGATAAAAGATGCTAGGACACCGCCAAAACGAGGTAGGGTTCGTTGCCAAACGCTCGCAGCAACAGTGCCCAGAATCAATGCTGGTGTGGTTGCCAAAGCAAACACCATCATCCCAATCCCACTTGCGATTGGATCTGAAACGAAGACAGCCTGAGCCACAGCTGCGTAAAGAAACCCACAAGGTAGAAATGCAGTTAAGAGGCCAAGGGATACGGGAAGCGGCAGATTTAGGCGTTGCATGCCACGGCGAACCAGCGATCTTAGCATGTCCATACGAGGAAATTTCTGATGTGCAAGAGAGCGCTTTAGCAGCATGGCCCCTGATTGAAAGGTCTCATTTCGTAAAAATGCACGGCATGCACGAGAGCATTCCACCAATGCATAACAGGCCATCACAGCACCAAGGACTATGGCCAGATTCTCACTCGGTATCTTTACAGTATTCTGGAAAAATATTTCACCGAGAGCACCAGATAAAAAACCTAAAACCATATAGGCACATATGCGAGCCACGTGATAAAGCCATCCTGGCGAGCGGACTGGCTGAGCACCACATGAAGCAGCAGCCAGCGGACCGCACATCCCCGCACAATGGAGTGAGCCCGTGAATCCAAATACAGCTATTCCGATCCAAAGCGGCATATATATTTCAAGTGATGGAAAAGCTAAAGATAAGGACATCGAAAAATGTCTCCATTGTGGTCGCGAAGCGCAGTATAGAACAACGTTCGACCATCAAATTATCGCATTTTGTTGCAGTGGATGTGAAGCGGTATTCAAAATATTAAAACAGGATCAACTTGGTACCTATTATGACATTCTTGCCGGTATGAAGCGGCAGGCACCAAGTCAGCAGCTGAATTCTGACCCGGCAATATCCTCACCTACTTTAAATGAGCTGCACGCGATCGACACCGAGCAATTTAGGTATTCAACAACACCCTCTAGTTATGCTCTATTCTTTCCGGCCTTTAACTGCGCTGCTTGTCTATGGCTTGTCGAAAAAAAACTCAGGTCAGTTCCGAATCTCGAGCACTTTTACATTAACCTCGAAAAGAGATTATTAGTTTTAACTATTCCAGAGGCAATGGCTGGTCCTGCGATCACTTTGGTTTTGCGAGAGCTATCAAGCGTTGGCTATCATGGGCTTCCACTCACTCATGACATTAAAGATCATGCCGGCTCAGAACGTCGAAAATCGCAATTAATCCAACTAGGCATCTCCGGCGCAATCTTTGCAAATGTCATGCTATTCTCCTCCTCCGTCTATCTCAGTCAGTTATTTGACGAAAAAAACAATGCCGATCTTATGTATTATTTTAATGTCATTTCCTTTGCTCTAGCCACCATCTCTATGTTCACCGCGGGCCGATCTTTCTTCGGTAACTCACTCCGCAGTTTAAAGGCGAAGGTCATTCATATCGACCTACCGATTGTCGCGGCATTGTTAGTGGCTTGGACAACGAGCATCTACCATTTGTGGACTAGGTCAGGTGGAGTGTATTTTGATAGCATTTCTGGACTCATTTTCTTTCTGCTACTAGGTAGGTACCTAAGCGAGTCGCTGATATCAAGAGCCAGACAGCTAATCGACACACATAGCCAGATAGCAGCCGAAACTCACCAAGAACATGTCGGTGCGCTGATCGATATCGATCATGGAGTCATCATCCCTGCTGATGGTGTCATCACCCAGGGAGAGGCAAGTCTTTCTGAGACATTCTTAACTGGCGAAGCTCAAGCCGTCTCAAAAAATCCTGGTGACCTTGTCTACGAAGGAACTTTAAATTTGGGTTCCTTATTTCAGATGCGTGTCACCGCCGTTGATGCGGAGACAAAACTAGCTCGTCTCAAGCGGCTTATTTCCAACGTCACCGCACAACGGGGGCCGGTGGAACACATGACCCAATCCATTGCCAAATGGTTTGTTGCAGGGACTATGTTATCTGCAGTAGCTGCCGCATTTGTTTGGAGTTCGGCGGGATTCTCCGTTGCATTTGAAGTGGTCTGTTCGGTGCTTATTGTCAGTTGCCCCTGCGCTCTCGCGATGGCTATTCCTTTGGCGAATGCGCTCGCAGTCAAGCGAAGCTGGGCACGTGGCATCATTATTCGTAATGTGGATGCGTTCGAACAAGCAAAAAAAATCGATACGATCGTCTTTGATAAGACCGGCACCTTAACGACGGGACACATGGAAGTGATCGATACCCAGGTGTTTTCGTCTGGCAAAGGGCCGTCCATGACTCTATTTTATGGACTTATCCATCAGATTACAAAAGGCAGCATTCACCCTGTAGCAAAAGCCGTGCATCGATGGTCAGATAAATATCCTAGTACCGATCTGATAGATCTCATTATAAAAAATCATCCTGGATCTGGAATCGAATCTTCCTGTTACATACAGGACGCTAATTTTAGGACTGAGGCGGGACTTCGCCTCGGATCTTTGCCTTGGCTCATTGAAAACACCCAGACTGCGGCTTCGAGGGATTTCCTCACGACCATGGATCAGATTGAAAATTCTAACTCAATATGTGCAGCATTGTTGACATTGACGGATTCCGAAGGAACGCATGCCGAGTCCGTCGTGTTATTCACCCTTCACCAACCACTTCGCCATGACGCTAAAGAAATTATTCGCGAGGCAAGACGCCGAGGTTTTCATTTATACCTATTAAGCGGGGACCGTGCTTCAGCCGTTCGCGCGTTGGGCTTAGAGCTAGGATTTCAGCCAGACGAGATCATGGCTCAGAAATCGCCTGAGCAAAAGGCCGCATGCATTAAAGCCCTCACGACCGATGGTCGGCAGGTTATGATGGTCGGCGATGGAGTAAATGATGCCGTCGCCATGAAGTTAGCTGCTCTCAGTGTTAGTGTGCACGGAAGCGCGGATATGGCGATCGAAGCAGCTGATATTTATCTCGCGAAAAGCGATCTGTCTCATCTACTTAACATCCTGGACGTGTCAAAATATCATTTTCAGTCTGTTCGAATGATACTTAGCATTAGTCTTTTGTATAACGTCATTGCTATTTCTACTGCGATGACCAACCATATCTATCCACTGGTAGCTGCCCTTATTATGCCGCTATCATCACTGACCGTGATCTCGGTGGCCTGGATAAGAAAAGGAGATCAAAGATGGAAGTCCTCTACGTTATCGTGCCCCTTGCCGTAGCCTTTGCGGGCTTCGCAGTTTTAGGCTTCATTTGGTCGGTAAAGCACAAACAGTACGATGATACCGATGGCGTAGCGCATCGCGTCATTCTCGATGACAAATAGCAAAGAAATTATTAGCTTTTCACCGATCTTACCCGTTACGCGTATAAGCACGGTCGAAAACTAAGGCTATATGTTTACTTTGCATTTAAAAAGCTTAACCAACAGGTGGGCGTCCAACATATCTAGCACGTGGTCGCAGAAAACCCTGTTGTCGTTGCTCTATAATATGAGCGCCCCAGCCCGCCATGCGGCCAACAGCAAATAGACTTGATGCGCCAACATCTGATAACCCGAGTGTTAACGCAATAGCCACTAAGCCGAGGTCGAGATTTGGGAAAATACTGTCTTGTTTCTGTGCGGCAGTGATAAGTGAGTTCATAATCTCCATATGCTTACCAGCCTGACCGCCGCGCTCTCTTGCAACACTACGAGCACGATCAAGTAATTGTCTGGCGCGAGGATCGCCGAGGGGATAAAGCGAGTGTCCGAAACCCGGTATGGCCTGACCCTTTGTCCGTGCGTGCGTGAGATAATTATCGCTTTCACCAGTTGAGGTCAGGCCGATAATAAAATGATAAACTTCAATGGGCGAAAGGCCATGATGCCGGCCCGAAAAAGCGCTGACTCCGGCCAAGATGCATGCATATAAATCTGCTCCCGTTGACGCCGTAATCCGTGCTGCAAACGTCGACGCGTTGAGTTCGTGATCAGCACTAGCAATCAAAGACCCATTTATTGCCTTAACGGCCAGTTCACTTTCACTTATCCCAATCCGCTCTGCAATTATTTCCGCGATCGTTTTCTTCGTCTTCACGCTTATATTTTTAGATACCAATTTATTGGGTGGAAATAGCTCCATCGCTGTTGACATGATTAGATGCCGTGCTCTTTGCAAACTCTCATCCAATAATTCATCATGACCTTCGCGATCACTCAGTGCAACTTCACTCACATGAAGCGCTAATTTTCTTGCGATAGAGGTTGCTGAGTCCTGAAGAAAAAAAGTCTTTCCTTTGACTGCATTTGACTTAGAGGAGACGGGTGGCCACCTTACATCCATGCTCGGTAATTCGCCCGACCATAGTAGTTCCGCAACATTTTCAAATGCTACATCATCATCTAGTAGTTTGCTCAGGGAGTGACCGCGATAATATAGCATCCCGTTTTCGATATTGGTGATAGCGGAATCCATGATCGGTTCCCCCCATCGCATTGCTGCGCCAGCGACTGGCCCGTGACCCGATCGCGCCAAGCTCCGTATCCTAAGGGCCTCGATATCATCTTGTCGGTATAGATGTCCCTGCCCCTTACCACGTAATTCCGCCCTAATCAGGCCACGGCTTACATAAGCATAGAGAGTTTGAGGTTTAATTTTGAGGTAAGCACATGCTTCGACCGAGTTCATAAACGTTTTTTTTGGCGAATCTGAGACAGTCTTTTGTTTTACAGCTGATTTCCCTCTGGATGTCGATTTTAACGTTTTCATCTCTTTCCTTTTAAATCAAAAGGTTGGCTTGGAACGTCTATATTGATTGTTGAATCAAGATTGATCAATACTGAATTCTAGCCGAATCTCATTAAGGACGCACCTTGGATCAACTATTAAGACGAAAGGGAGATTCATATGGACAGAAAAAACGAACTTATACGAAAACTACATGTGAGCGGACTCGACGATATTTCTTTTGCTGAGACGATGCTCAGTCATGTGGATGGTAAAAAAGGTCATTTGATTATTGGCGGCTACAGCGTCGAAGACCTTGGTAAGTCTATTTCCTTTGAAGCACTATGTCATTTGCTTTGGCACGGTGAATTGCCAGACACAATTCAATCAAAAAGTCTGCAAGAGCGTATCGGTAAACTACGCCTCGAAGTCTTTCCGGGAATAGCCTCTATAAAATCTATTCCCAGCAATGGGATGGATTACCTGCGCATGGCACTGGCAAGCATCGAAATAGATGATCAAAACTCTGATGAAGCTGCGGAGCGGATTACTGCGGCTGTTGCAGTGGCAGCTGCAGCTTGGAATCGACGGCGATCTGGAATGCAAATTATCGAACCAAACCCGGACGCGAGCCAAGCGTTTGATTTTCTGAGAATGGCTCTAGGTAAGGAACCGAATGAGCCAGTCACGACGGCCCTCAATTCTTACCTTGTGACGGTTGCGGATCACGGCATGAATGCATCAACTTTTGCGGCTCGAGTGGTCGCATCAACTGGTTCTGATTTAGCATCATCGATTGTTGCAGGTATCGGAGCGCTTAAAGGTCCTTTGCACGGTGGTGCACCTGGTCCGGTCCTAGAAATGCTTGAATCGATTGGAGTGCCGGAGAATGCAGTGAATTGGCTCGAAACGGAATTAGCTGCTGGACGACGGATTATGGGTATGGGACATCGCATTTACCGCGTTCGCGACCCCAGAGCGGCCGTGCTTGAACAGGCCACACTGAAACTGGAGGCATCCGGCATTCAGTCACGCCGACTTCTACTAGCGAGAGCGGTTGAAAAAGCTGCGACCTCTATACTGTCAGAGCGCTATCCAGATCGCCCGCTCAAGGCTAACGTCGAGTTTTATACAGCGGTGCTACTGGATGCGATTGGCGTGCCAGCAGAATTATTCAGCCCGACGTTTGCCGTGGGAAGAGTGATTGGTTGGTGTGCACATGTTGCAGAACAGCGCCAATTTGGGCGTCTCGTCAGGCCACAGTCAGTGTACGTCGGCCCAAGCAGGTAAACCACAGAACGCCGCAATTGATATTATCAAGACCATAGTTTATGGCTATGACAATGATTCAAATTATCGATTTTATTAATATGTGGCACGCTGCTAATTTGCGCTATCTGCACTGCCGCAGACCGAAGCCCAAAACGAGGAATATATTATGAAATCGATTTTTTTCTTATTTGGATTAACCTTAGCGTCCATGAGTTTCGCCTCTGAGCACAAAATTCGTATTGATCAAACAAGCTATCCTTCGCCGGCTACTATTCATTTGAAAGGTGTTCAAGCCCAGATCGCCGAACAAGCTGTAATAAAATGCGGCGCTCAACAAAGGGTTGTCGGTCTATCGGACATTAAGATTTCAATTTCAAACGGTATTGAAAATGGTGAAAGAGTTGCGACAGTGAGTTCGCGTTACGAACTATTGCTGGACTATCCTAGATTCGTCGTTACTGCGATTGTTGAGTGCCACTAACGTTGGATTGGCAACTGAGTTCTCATAGTTTCTATCTTAAACTGTAGTTAAAATACTACAGCTACCGATTAAAAACTTACTGTTCTCAGTTGTTTGCTTTGTCTGCGTCATGAAAATCATGTATTTACTAGCCTCTAGACTGGTATCATCTAGCGGTTAGTCATTCCTATTTTTTTGAGCAGAAGGTTCCACGATTTCAATATGATCACTTTTATTTTTGTCATTGCGTTTCTCGTCTTTGATACCTCGGCAAACGCCGAAGACCAAAAACTCTGCGATCATCTAGAAATCCACAGCGACGATCGACTCACATTTACAAAGACGGAGAAACTCTTACTGTGCGGGGATTCCGACAATAACCCCTGGAGCGATCCGTCAGATACGCAGATCAAATTACTTATTCGATCCTTTTTACAAGCGCGTGGATATTTTGAGCCTAAGTTTACTCAAGCTGACAAAACCTTACATGTTGAGGTTGGGGATAAGAGTCGGATTAAATCTTTAGGCTCAAAAGACATGCCCCCTGAACTTGATTTCAGACGTTTTTGGGTGCCTTGGCGCAAAACTCTTACACCTGCCCTACTCGACGAGTATCAGGACATCATTAAAAGTCGAATTGAAGCTGAGGGCTATCCTTGCCCGTCCGTCACTGCGACTGCCGATGCAATCGATGATTCCATGACAATTGAGACGAAGGCTGGACCAAGACTCAGAGTCCATTTAATTAAAGAGACTGAAGATCTTGGTCTTCGTCCAGGAACCCTACGCCGTTACTTTCCCATTCAAGAAGGTGATTGGTTTAATGGCGATTTGGTTCATATCGCCAATGAACGCATTAAGATCGCCGATTTAATCGGTGGCTCGTATATGGTAACCACCTGCGAGCCCGAGGGAGCTGTTATTCAGCACCGAACGGCCGTCGGACCGCCGCGGCGTATGACCGTTGGGGTTGGCTTAAACACGGAGACGTTTTTGATCACGAAGGCCAGTTACCACAGCTCTCGTTTAGATGCGAACGCCTCAAGCTTTGATGCAAGTCTTTCTGCAAACTATTTTCATCAGCATCTTGAAAGTAGTTTTGAATGGTATTTTCTCAACTCTCCATCGTCACTGCACTTCAAACCTTATTTATCATTCGATCGCGTCAATGAAGAATCGTCGGAAGAACGGATGACTAAAGGTGCCTGGCATTTGGGCGCATACCATGATATCGGTCCTGAATATTTGCGCGGCTATATTGGCCCAAACCTAAATTTGATCCGAACTTTGAGGGGCATTGGTCCGGAATATGCACGTATTTTGGAACTGGAGGCGAATGCTCGGATTATGAGTCATGGCTACGAATTTTATCGGACATCACCACGCTCTGGTCATCTGTTGGACCTACGCTACACAACTGCGTCACCGCGAACATACTCAACTCTTGCAGTTACTACCTATTCGGCAAAAGGCGAGATTTTATTCAACGCTGCGAGCTTAGAACCGCCCCTTCTTGTGGTGGGCTTTCGAGGGAATATCGCGGGATCCGACGCAGCACCGGACGTCGAATTGCCAGATCAATACCTTTACTATATTGGGGGCTCGGATGATGTTCGAGGCTTTAAAAGGCGGACGGTTCCATCCGCTACTCAAGGCGCAAGAAGCATTATGTCAGGAGGAACAGAGCTTAGATTGTTCACTGTTATTCCTTATGGGATCCAGCCGTTTGTCTTTCTTGATGCAGGTAAACTCGGATCTAAATTCCTAACATATGACCCGACAATCTATTACTCGCCGGGATTTGGTATTCGCTGGCAGTCGCCTTTCGGTAGTATTCGCGGAAGTATCGCACGGGGGCTCATTCGCACACCAGACCCAGAGCGTATCGATGCCTTCCCACCACAATGGTTAGGATTCGTTAGTTTTGGTGAGGAATTTTAGAATGACAAAAAAAATATTAAAATCAGTAGCTAAATGGATCGGAATTGCTTTCGCTTCTATGATTGGTTTTGCGATCATTGGTTTTGCGATTTTGTTTTTCAGGCCGGATTTAGTCCTAAATGAGAAAACGTTAAACTATGTGCCGAATCTTGCAAAACGTTTCGACGTTGAGCTCAAATGGGATCAAGTGGATTTCGGGGCGTCCAAGCCTTCTTTATCAACTCACCGCATTTATTGGAATATTGAAAACCTTTATTTTAAAACCGTGCTGACTCCTGTT
>CAZUYQ010000074.1:0-1176 GCA_964624705.1 uncultured Polynucleobacter sp. | reverse complement strand
TCTGAACGCGACCAAATTTTCGGGACAGATCGAACTTAATTGGAATCTCAGAGCATTTCCTAACATCGTTCATTTCGGCAATTTTGGTCAGTGGCAGCTCACAGGAGGACAACTATTTGTCGGTCCTTTCCCTCCGTCCAACGAACCTTCAACTTTTGATATTAACGCGTTTAAAATCCCGAAGATCTTAGAGCAGGCCGTCATCGAATCAGCAAGTTTTTCATTTGATACCGTCGCTTTCAAAACTTCAAAAGATAGCATCGAAGGTCCTCTTTCGATTCGTATTCGTCAGGAAGAGAACTCAACCCACTCAGGTTTCGGTAAAATACTAACCCTTGCGGTAAATGAATCTGCTCAAAAAGATGCCTCATGGTGCATAAATAAGGAAAAATGTGTTCAACATGTATCCGCGAATGCCGGCATCGGCGTGAAAGACGGTTTTGTCCGCATCGCAAGTATTGGTCCGATAAAAGTAAAGGCGGACCGATTAAATATATCTATTGACAGGTCGGAAGACACCACACCCGCGAGTCCGCCGCCTGAAAACAACAGCGGGACTTCAGCATTACCCGCGTTTATCGCTGACGCAACTCTAAACGCCATAAGTACCGACATTACAAAAAGCTCTGTCAAACTCATCCTGTCTGATGGCCAGTGGAAATTCAGTGGCGATCTGGCTATCCATGCACCTAAGTCCGAGGCAACAAAAAATCATTTTTTAGAGGACTTACAGCCCACACTCTCGACAAGAAACTTTTGCATCGACACGCCTTATACGGCAGGATGTTTTCAAGAAATTGAGCTAGGCGCAAGACTATCGAAGCGTGAAGCGAAACCCTTTTTGGATTCGCTATCTTTTCAACGGATATCTATTTCAGCAAACCACCTCGCCATTTTAATTCCAGAATCTTCAGAACCAAAAACGAAGCGGAAGACAGATCCAAGCCCTGGAGAGGCAACGACGCCTGGATTTGATTGGCGGTCCATTCCATTTGAGAATCGTAATTCAAAAAATTATCACGCACGCGTCAAAAACTTCGCGATCATCCCTACAAAAAATGGTCGTCGAAGCCCTAGCTTGGCAAAGGGTAGTGCGTCACTTGAGCTAAAGCAAAGGAGCAACGCACTCAGTCAATGGGACTTAATCGCCAAGGTTCGTCCTGTTATAGCAAAAAA
>CAZUYQ010000073.1:23786-24977 GCA_964624705.1 uncultured Polynucleobacter sp. | reverse complement strand
AGTCACTTGAGCTATCCGTCGATGATTCGTAAGCATGTTCCTGGTGCGAGTCATAAACTGCCCGACTTAAGTGTGTTTACAGCAGGTTTTTTTCAATAAATATTAGATGCTTATAGCTTCTAATCATCCAACACAAATGGTCAATCCATGACGTATTGCATTAGGTTGCTAGATTTTAAGCCTTATTTAGCTCTTTGGAATGCCGGCAACGAGCAAAAACACAATTAAGTAGGTCAGTTTATGCGAGTCATATTCAGGTGGAGAGTCGCAAAGGGTGTGTGGTGGGGCAGGGTGAACTGAAGGAAGGGGCTCATGATCCTATGTTTCCCTTTAACCACACGGCTGCGATGTTAAGGGCCAATATCAGCCGCCTTGTAAGAAGGACCTGGTGTACGACGAAGAGGCCCGATCGACTCAAGATGCACATAGCAATCTATGCAATGTGGCACAACGAAGTGATCACCGCGAAAGAGATGAAGCGCAAGGTGCGATTTCCGTTTTAATCTTACGAGACCAAACGAATTGTCGTAGATCGTTTCCGGGTTCTAGAACTAAATAGTTGTTGGAAGTTGACGAGACGAATAACCCATGGCTCCCATGCGATTAAACACAATTAAATAGGCCAGTTCTAGTGGTGCACTAGGTCGATCGTCTGACTATAAGTCTTACCATCAACCGTCACGAGACCTTTAATGGTCGAAAGCTTCAAATATCCCGCCTCAACTTTAGCAAAACAAATCCATGCCCACTGAGTCTGTGGTTGTGCACGCATCGTACACGAATACGGATTTCCCGTGCCGTCAACAAAGCTCATAGATTCGATTTCTTTAGAGGCATAAATGTAGAGGGTGGTGTCGCTACCGCTTTGCATTGTCACGGCAATGGTCGATATATCAAGTGTACCGTCAGCTTCAGGAATAATGACTCTCGAAATAAAAGGTTCTGTAAGGATAGCTCTGTCGTTTACTGAATACTGGAGCATATTTCCGCTTTGCGCTTGAGCAGTTGCTAAGAATGTCGCCATTGAGGCGTTTGGTTTGTCTTTAAAAGCGAGGAATGTTTGGTACATCGCCGCAGTTGCTGATCCAACGTATGAAAGTGAATCAGATGTCACGGAAGTCATCACGAGACGTTGAGTTGCAACATCATCGCTAGAGGTGAGCGTTTTCAGCCACGTACCGCTATAACAGG
>CAZUYQ010000073.1:17097-23776 GCA_964624705.1 uncultured Polynucleobacter sp. | reverse complement strand
TGACAATCACGAGGCGTTGAAACTTTCCCTTATTTTTTCTTCCCGCCCTAATCGCCTCAAGAATATTCTGATAACCGAAAGTTGCGTATTGTTGATCGGCTGGTTGAATAGTGCCATTGTTCGCGCCGTGAGCCGTGATGAAGACAAGTAATGTACCGTCAGTAGTTACTTCTGCTGCGGATGACTGCACAGCGGCGATCATTTGATTATGCCCAACTTGGGAATAGTTATTAATTTTGAAATTATAGTGAGTTTTGGGATCTCATAGTACCGCATACAAGTTGTTATTATCTAGCGTAAATAGACCAGCCATCCCTGGTGTGCTGCCATATGATGTCATCATCAGTGCCACGTTCTTTGTCTGAGCGTTATTATTCGCTGAAAAACCCTCAAGTCCGGAGTCTGATTTATGCTTATCAGTACTTTTACATCCGGTCATAACACTTAGAAGAATGCCGAAGGCTAAGATCGCATGCGCAGATCGAAGTGAGATTTTTTGAGTCATTTGCATGGCCTTTTCCTCCAAGAAAAATACGGCAAACCTAACTTGATTGCGTTGTTCTTACTGTATCGGTCGAAGCATAAAAAAACTGAAGAGGTTTTATTTCCTTTAATGAAAACAGCCCCTTGCGGGGCTGCTTTGAAAAACTTATTTATATGAATTTATTGAACTTGGTCAAAACTCTTGATTACTGCTTACACCAAGGAAGAGTTGGCATAATCTGACAAAGCATTTCGCAGGTTTGTGGGTCAGCTGGGCATTCGCCGCCGTCTCCACCACCACCACCGCCGCCGCCGCCATTATCACCACCACCATTGTCAGCAGTAACAACGCGAATGCGAAGGGATGTATTATTTGCGCCAGTTGCATCGGTCACGGTGACATTCACTTCGCCATTCTCTTTTGCAGTCAGAAGACCATTTGCATCGATCGAAGCAATGCTATCAGCAGAAGAAGCAAATTTATAACCAGCTTTACCACCGATTGCTTTGAACTGAAGTGTTGCATTTGGCGCGATAGTCGCAGCTTGAGGCACTACAGTTAAGGTCTTGTTCAGGACGCGCTCTACCGCGCTTGCTGCGTCGACGCGGCATTCGCAAGCAGTTTCGATAGCTACTTTAGTTCCGGACGCTTGGAGAATCGCTTTTACCTCTGGACCTTTCAGATCAGCGTTATGAGAGAGGATCAACCCAACAAGTCCAGAAACCAATGGGGTTGCCATGGATGTTCCAGAAAGATTACCAAATTTTTCTTTGGGTAATGTGCTGTAAATATCTTTGCCTGGCGCAGCTACGTGAACTTTAGCTGTTCCGTAGTTCGACCAGCTTGGCTTCGCATCAGCGTTGTCAGATGCTGCAACGCTGATGACGTTTGGCAAATTTGTGTTAGTCGGAAAGAATGAGGTCGTGTCGTTATTTTTTCCGCTATTAGCTGCAGCAGCAACAAAAATAACACCTTTATCGTTTCCGCGAGACATAGCTTCGATCACTGGTTTTGCATCAGATTCTTTAATCTCTGCGCCCCAGCTTGCACTAATAACCTGTGCGCCGTTATTGACAGCATAGTCGATCGCTTTTGCTGCACCCATAAGATCGCCCGATCCATCAGCGCCAAGGAAGCGAACTGGCATGATCGATAGAGCCTGGGACATACCGGAAATTCCGAGACCATTGTTACCTACGCCACCCATGATGCCTGCACAGTGGCTGCCATGGCCTGGGTTTTTATCGCTGGTTTCGTCCATTGGATCGGCATCGTTTTTGTTGAAATCGTAACCGACAACGTCATCAACGTAACCGTTGCCATCATCGTCCTTGCCATTGCCAGCAATTTCCTTTGAATTGTGCCAGATATTATCTTTTAGATCGGTATGGTTGTAGTCGACGCCGGTATCGGTGACTGCCACAACAACTTGGCGGCTGCCAACGCCATGAGTCCAAGCTTCGCCAGCACGAACTTTTGCAAGCGACCATTGCTTGCTGATCTCAGTGTCATTTGGCATGTCTAGCGCATAAACTTTTTTGTTCTCGACAACGTATTCGACATCGGTACGCTCTAAGATTTTCGCCAAAGTATGAGCGGATTCTTGCTTATCCTGACCTAAATCAACAAGGAGTAGTTTGCCTGTAGCATGAGTGTCGGCGATGCGAACACCCGCAAAAGATTTTTGTGTACTTAACGCTTGGAACGCTTTCGCGTTGCTTTTCATTTTAACAATGTAACTTGCAGACAACGCTGGTTGTGCTAGCGTTAATGCCGCTAAGCCTAGCCAGGCATTTGCTCGCAGGGCGCGAAACCGATTTGTTAGCGAACGAATAATCATAAAGCCTCCTTGCTATCTCGGAACCCGTCGCAGAGTACCAAGCGATGAGCGCGACGTTCCGACCATGGAACGCCACATAAAAACCACACAAAACAATCTTTAGTTAATTTAGCGTAAAAAATTTTTGAGAATTACGCAAGTCCCACGCTAAAATAATGTGCAATTCGCTATTTTTGGGTCGCAATGCCTGACTTTAATGTCCCATGAAAATGAACACATGGTAATACAGCCGTCTTAGGCAGTAATAGACTTCCTGGTGAAAGCACCGAGTTACAGCCTGTTTGCACGTGATCGCCAAGAATGCTACTGAATTTGCGCAAGCCAGACCCCACACGTTCGTTGCTCGTAGGATCGCGGTATTTAACCTCATCGCCTTTAATCTTAAGGTTTGCGAGTTTTGTCCCCGCTCCTAAATTGACATCACGTCCTAAGATCGAATCGCCTATATATGCAAAGTGTCCAGCTTTTGCGTCATCAAAAAATACACTGCCCTTAACTTCAGTGGTGTGACCTACAACGGCTTTTGCGCCTATAAATACGCATCCTCGGATATAAGCACCGTGGCGAACCTCGGCACCAGGGCCAATGATACAGGGGCCTTGAATCATCGCTGTAGGCTCCACATGTGCAGCCTCAGCTATATAGACTCGTCCCGAAATGAAGGATGCCGGATGCACGCTGCCTAGGATCTTCGGTTCCGATCCCACACCTAAATCGTCTAAAACCTTATGGATCCATGTATCCAAACGTTTACCTAGATAGCTAAACGCATTGCGATCTTGAAATTTGTCAGATTGCCAAACTTTGCCAATTTCAACAAAAAGTTCGAGGGGTAAATAGGGTTGAGTCACGAAAACACCTCATGGATTAAAGAAAACTATACTAAAGCACCGGCAAAAGATGCCGAGCATAACATTACGCAAGTGATCGAAATAGACTCAGGTGAGCTATTGAGATCCATGCTGAAGAGGAGATGTTAATGTTTGATACGAATAATTTCAAACGCTCAGTCAAAGAATGGGTGAGAACAAATCCCAAAGGCTCTATTGAGGAGCTGGTGGATTACTGTGAAGATATTATTCCGGTAACCCAATATCAGGCTCATAGCTGGCTTATCGAGCAAACCGTAGGTTGGTATGAACACGTCTTGAGTCATCGTCGTAGCACAAAAGTGCTAGCCGATGGTTTTGGCGATGAAGAAGAATAAACAAGGCGATCTGTGCTTATCCAGCAGATCCAGCGGCTGCGATGTCTTTGATGCGCTGGAAATCATACTCTTTAATGACATCCAACGCCTCAAAATCCTCGAACCCAAGGTCTTCTATCCAGTGCACGCGCAGCATTTCGGGAAGCGGGCTAACAAATTCACGGCCGTCTTCGGTTTCGTAATATTCATAAGCCTCAAGAATTTGTCCGGCTTCGGTCATACGGTAGAAATGATAGCCATCGCCATTTACAAGAATGCCGTCGCGACTATCACCTGTCCAATATTCCCGGGTGAACTTTTCTTCTCCTACCGGGGTAGCGGTGCTTAATTTGGTTTCAGTAACTTTTCCTACAACTTTGGCAGCTACGGCAGATGTCTTAGCTACAGTCGGCTTTTTTGCAGGTACTTTTGATTTTGAAACAGGCTTTTTTGGGATGGTCACGAGAATAGAATCCTCCTAACCTTAATTATATCAAGTATCCAGCCATTTCCCAAATCGGTTAAATCTAAAACTCGGTAAGGTAGCGCCTTCGGGTGTCCAGATGCTCCAAATGACAAATAACGCCCGTCCACGAATATAAGACATTGGAACAACGCCCCAAACCCTAGAGTCGGAGGAGTTATCGCGATTGTCACCGACGCAGAATACGCTGTCAGCAGGGACTGTGAATGGTGGGACGTCAACACCTGGCCAATACCCATGTGCGAAGCGACGCATTTCTGGTTTGTTTTGAATGACCCAATGCTCTAGACCTTCAAGATTCTCGCGATATAAAATTTTGTAGTCTTTTGTATCTTGAATATCTTCGAGAATTGTTCTGTCGGCATTGTGGTCTACACGCTGCTGTGCTTTACCATTGATGTAAAGGATGTCATCAATCACTTGAACAGTATCGCCTCCAACAGCCACGATCCTCTTGACGTAGTCTACGTCGGTGTCTCGAGGGTATTTGAATACAATAATGTCGCCGCGATGAGGATCTGCCCACTTAATTAACGAGATATCGGTAAACGGAATTTTTAGATTGTAGGACAACTTCCAAGCCAATAGGCGGTCACCGACTTTAATCGTTGGCTCCATGGACGCAGTGGGTACGTAATAGGGACTCGCAACACTCCAGCGAATTGCAAAAATAATAAGCGCTAGAATGGCGAGGGATTTAATATTTTCGAAGCTAAAAAAACTCGGTTGTTCTTGTTTTTTGGAACCTGAAACGGAACTTGTTTCACTAGACTGATTTAGAACGTCTTTTGTATCACTCATTGATTTCATATCTCCTTGTCCCAATGGGGCGCGGGCATCATTCTCTAGGCTAACGAGTTTTTGGATCCTACAGGGAAACCCTTGTATTTACAACAAAACATGCATGAAAGATCTGTAAGTTTAGGGCGGTTAAGTTTTGGAGCGGCGAGCCGATAAGGTATTAGAACCCAAGTGATTTTGGAGAAATTGGCTTGCTAAGAAAACTGCGACTTATATCATTTCTCATCGCGATAGGCGCCTGGTCGTCGACCGCCTGTGCTTTAACCGCAAACCAGGTGGCCCTTGAATTTCGCCCTAATGGCCTTATTCGCGTCTATCTCTACTATACGGTTCCAGCTATTAAAGAATTCCGCGAAGCTTATGTCGAATTTACCAGTCGTAAGAAGGCTGAAAAATTTTATTTTGATGTCTTGCGTGGAGCCGATTTTTACTTAGACCAGCCTGAACAAGTACGTTTTATAAATAAACCGCTTCAAGCTGAGCCCTGGTAAATCGCTAAAGTACGGACGCCTTTTTGATCGCGGCATCAGAAATACTTGCACCCACACGAGAGATAACATCGCTTGCTAGAGTCGCCGCGATTTCGCCACAACGTCCAATATCACGGCCTTTCATGAATCCATGAAGAAACCCGGCTGCAAACATGTCGCCTGCGGCTGTTGTATCGACAACAGTTGTCGGTACCGGCGCAATACGAACTTGCTCGCTACCTTTGCAAACTAGTGCACCGTCTGCCCCAAGCTTGATGACAGCGATAGAGCCTGTTTCGGCAATACGGCGTCCCGCGTCTTCAGGACTACTATTGAATAAGAGCTTAGCCTCTTCTTTATTAGCAAAAACAATATCAGCTTCTTCTGCGATCAGGCGGATGAAATCCTCACGATTACGTTCCACTACAAAAGGATCGGCGATATCGAAAGAGATAATCGTATTATGTTGATGGGCCGTGCGAATGGCGGCGCTTATGGCATCTTTTTGCTCCGCGGTATCCCATTGATAACCGCAGAAATGCAGCACGTGCGACTCACCAATCTCAAGATGAGGAATATGCGTCTTATCGTAAAGACGGCTCGCGCCTAAATTCGTATTCATAGTTCGCTCACCATCAGGGGTGATAAGAATCACGCAGGTACCGGTGCTTTCTGTGTAGTGTCCACCCAAGTAGGATTTAATGCCGAGGCCATCCATGCGTTTTTTTATTTTCGTTCCAAATTCGTCATCATTGACCATGCCTGCAAAAACAGTCTTGTGACCTAATGAAGCGAGTGTGCGCATCGCGTTTAAGGACGATCCGCCCAGCTCAGTTACCTGGGCTTTACCTGCAAAGTATTTGAGAACTTCTTGTTGCCTAGCGCTATCAACTAAGTGCATGACACCTTTGCGAAGGCCTAAGGTTTGTAAGTCTTGATCGGTTGCTTCAATTAAAATGTCCATCAATGCATTGCAAATACTAGTGATATCGTATTTTTTCATAAACAGGTCCCTATCTTAATAAAATGCCAAGCTCCGGCCCGTCCAGTTTTTGGGCGATGCCTTAGATCTTGTGGTGCAAATGGAACGGCTGAGATTAGCTTGCTTTTGGCACCTTGTCATCATTTGGTCGAGTTTTTTTAACCGCCCATTCAGCTTTATTGAAATATTTTTGTTCAAAGGAGCTCAATCGGTCCTGCAATAGATGAAAATTTTGGAAGAATTCTACCTGTCGTGTCCGAATTTTTCGAATATGCATGACGGCTGTATAGACGCAGACACCTGCAAAAAATAGAGGCTCATCGAAGAAAATCCAATATGCTGCAATAGTGCTAGCGATTAAAATGCTAATGGTGAAGGGGGCAATTCTTGGTTGTATCCACCGACTACGACTGACTCTTAAGTCGACAAGAT
>CAZUYQ010000073.1:11690-17087 GCA_964624705.1 uncultured Polynucleobacter sp. | reverse complement strand
TAGACCCGTCAAGCATGCACAAATGACTGCCGTAATCACAACTGCTATCGAAAAATTTGACGCAGAGAAAGAAGTGCACGAAAGAAAACTCATTCCTATACAGCCTTTCTGTGATTTTTGATGAGCGGTATGCAAATAGGCGCGGACTCCCGCGCTATCTGAAAATGCTCACCAGAAACTAGACCAAGTTTTTGGCTGAGGGAGATCTCGGATTGAATGAGCTCGCGGTCACTTAGCATCGGATGAATCCCCGTGATAACTGTCTGTTCAGCTTCCATTTCCCTGCCAAAAAGGATCGATTCTTCAAACGTCCAACGGCCCTGCATTGTCGGATGAGTAAGGCTAGGCGCAATAGCGGGTTGAATTAGAATTTGACAGTCATTTAAGTATCTCTTTAATTCTCGGCGAGTCGCATGATCGTTTTTGATATGACCCACGAACGCAATTTTAAAACCACAGCGATGTTTAAAAACCCATGTGGCAGCGGGATATGGAGCCATGGAATGTGGCGTTTTAAGCAATTGGATCTGCCAGTCCCGATTGTGTGGTTGGCCCCTGGTGCGATGAAGCTAAGCGGTGCACTTAAACTGGAGGCGCCATGAAACGGCGATAAATTCTGGGAGCAGATCGCAGAAAGCCCTTCTAAAGCATGCTTAGGATTTAACGCAGAGTGAATAGAAATTTGATTGTTGCGGAAATGAACAGGGGTGAAGAGCGGAATGCCCATAATGCTATCCCACAAGAAATCGCTTAGGAAAATGTGACACTCAACAGGGCGCTTAAATTCCTTTGCTTGAGTCTGTAAAAAATCACCGTATGGATTGATTCCGAATCCGGCATTAACAATGAGAGTCTGATTGCCATCTTCCAAAACAATGCAATTGGTATTCCCGCCATAGACGAGATTTTTAGGGGAAGGAGCATCGTGTAAAGCTCTGATCCCAAGGAATTTTAGGCGGACTTCAGAAGCCATTCGTCCTCCTCCCGCGCGTTAATCAGTTCAATTCCTGCCGCAGTTGCCGCAGCATGGAGAAAATTCACTTTATCAAGAACCTGCTGGTCATTGTCCTCGGGAGCGTGATGAAACATAAGTAGACGGCTAACGCCCGCCTGACGACACAAGTCCAAGGCTAGGGCAGGTGTTGAGTGACCCCAGTCAGGTTTGAGGTTGCCGTCGTTAAAATGAGTGTCATAAACTAGGGTGTCGACATCGCGCAGAAATGAAATGAGACCAGTTTGAAATTCCTGAAGAAATTGATTCTCACCGATTTCCTGAATGCGTTCTCGCATCCCGTCGCCTAGATAATTACCTTTCACCATGGGGGCATTGTCGGTTATGACGACCACATTGCTTTGACCTGATGAAATCTTATAGCCCAGGGTCACTGCCTGGTGATTGAGTTGAAAACCTTCAATACGGATGTGGCCACCGACAGTGAATGGCTCATTGGGTCTAATGGTTACAAAATTGACGCTAGCAGAAATTTGTGCGTGCGCGCGTGGAAGATGGCCGGGTGCAAAGAGTGCGTGAAAGATATCTGTAAATTTGCCATTGGAGCCATCCGTTGCATAAAACGTGATATGCGCCTGTGGGTCAAAAAGAGGCGAGAAATAGGGGAGTGTGAGGACATGATCCCAGTGAGTGTGAGTGATCAGGATATGAAAATGTTTTCGAGTTAGAGGCTGTGGTAAATTGTAACCCATTTTTGCAAGCCCGGTGCCACCGTCAATCATGAGATGAAAGTCGTCCTCAGAATCAAATTCGATGCATGTGGTGTTGCCGCCCGTGAGCAAAAAGTCGGAATGGTGGACCGGACGAGATCCCCTCACGCCATGGAAAATCATTCTTAGGGGGGCGAGTTTTTTCATCCTGCTGCCTCCAGAAGATTTTTGATACTTCCGTCTGGAGCCTGAGATTGCCCTAATATAACTACCGCCGGAGCTTTAAGCATAGAAGTATGGAGGCTAATTTCACAACAGATGATTAAGGCATCCGCAGTTAAATCAAAGCGAATAACGCTATCGTATAACCGCTGTGCCTGATCCATAAATGACCAAATCGCGTCTTCTTGAACCTGACCGACATTCCAATAAAGTTTAAGCTGATTTCCGTCACAGGTTATTTTGAGCGCAGAGAGCGTTTTGTCTGTTTTCTGCTTTCAAATATTCTTAGCGAGGGCATTCCAATAACTTGTGTTTATTTGACCAGTCAATTTAAATTTTTGAAGGAAGGACTGGAGCTGGTCCATTGTTTCTTGCGGTGTCGCGTAGATTTCATGGCTTAAACCACCCCATTTCCCATTATAGATCCACTCTTTGCTGATGTCAGTTGACATAAGGGTTATGACAGTTTGAAAATTTCTTCCGCTAAATGGATCGCCGAGGCAATGCCAGATCGTGGGATTGTCTAGTTTCTTTTCGGCAATTAAACTCGAACCCCAACAAACAACACGATTATTATTCTCTACGCAGTAAGCCTGTAATTCCAAGCTAAATTGAGTGTTTTGGACGACAACTACAACACTGCTATCTAAGACGGGTTGGTGTTTTTTTAGGGTTGAAATATCAGTATAAAATTCGAGTGCAATTTTAGACGATTCGCTCATACTTGTGAGGCGGCGAATGAATGAAGCATTCGTCTGTGGATGAATGATAATGAATCGAACCTGCGTCAATCAGCAACTCCTCGAAGCCAAATACGATAGCGAGGCAAAGATCGGTTTCGCCTGTTTTTGTTATCGGAATTGAGGAAAATTGATTTAGTTGCTGGTCTAGAGAAGTTTTTGACAGCAGGGTTTGCTGTTTAATTTTACTTAGGTTTCTTTCGGATTTTCAGAAACAACCAAAAATTCTTCAAAATAGAGGTAGCCCGAGTAAAGACTCATTGCCAGAGCCACCCAGATGCAAATCATACCTGTAACCCTGAACGGAATTTCAAAGAAATCGCTTCCAATCATTAAGCAGAAAATGGCAACATCTTGGAAGATTGTTTTGAGCTTACCAAACGCTGAGACTTTGATCGTGTGCCCGCTTTCAGAGGCAATGAGTCGGACGCCCGAGACAGCAATGTCTCGACACAGCAATAATCCACAAATCCAAGCTGGTAATGCCTGCGAGTCCGCCAAAAGGAGCAGGGTCGCTGCGGACAACATTTTATCTGCGACTGGATCTAGAAGTGCGCCCAGTTGGGTCTCTTGACCATATTTACGAGCAATATAACCATCTAGGATATCGGTAAAACCGGCGGCGGCGAAGATAAGCGCACATACAATGTTGGTAAATGTGAAGCCAATGGGGTAGATCACGAGTAAGACCGGAATGGCAACGATCCGGGCAAGCGTCAATTGATTTGGCAAATGATTAAGCCACGGAATTGTACTAAGGACTCGTGTCATGCGGAAATGGGCTCATAGAGAATAGTTTGTGATTGAAAAGCTAACTCAGATCAGTCATTTGTGCAAGATGCGACCGGACCTTGCGTTAAATCCTTAGGCTCACGGCGACTTTTATAAGCAGAGGAGATCTTATGACCACAGCACAACCGACATACACCCCGCATCTGGTTATTGGTGCAGGGATTGCAGGTTTATCCCTTGCTTTAAAATTAGCCAAAGCAGGTACAAAGGTTCTCTTGCTCGCAAAAGGTCGCCTAGAAGAGAGTAACACATGGTTCGCACAAGGTGGTATCGCCTCGGTCCTCGATCCGACTGATAGCTTAGAAAACCATGTAAGAGATACAGAAGTGGCCGGTGCCGGCCTTTGTCACGATGCCATTGTTCGTATGGTCGTGGCCAGTGGGCCTCGCTTAGTAAGCGAATTAGTAGCGATGGGAGCAAAGTTTGATCATTCTGAAGAAATGGATGATGAAAGTCCCTATCACCTGACACGTGAAGGTGGACACAGCCATCGGCGTGTCATTCACGCTAAAGACGTGACTGGCCGCGAGGTTGTCCGAGCGCTGATGGCTCAAGTTCGAGCGAATCCAAATATCGAGGTTATGGAAGATACGGTCGTGATTGATTTAATTACGACTGATAACGTCGCTCCCGATTTCTCAGCTAATATTTGTCTAGGTGCCTATGTGATGATTCGGTCCACTGGGCAAATTATAACGATTCGCTCCGACTGGTGCTATTTATGCACTGGCGGTCACGGGAAACTGTACCTTTATACCTCTAATCCGGACAGTGCGACTGGAGATGGTCTTGCCATTGGTTGGCGTGCTGGATGTAAAGTTGCAAACCTTGAAATGATGCAGTTTCATCCAACTTGTTTATTTCATCATAGATCAAAAAACTTTTTAATTTCGGAAGCAGTACGGGGCGAAGGTGGCATCCTTCGCGATTTGAACGGTGTTTCTTTTATGGAACGTTATCACCCGATGGGTTCCCTGGCTCCACGTGATATCGTTGCACGTGCTATCGATACAGAATTAAAGAGAACGGGCGCAACCCATGTCAATTTAGACGTCACGCACTTGGGCGCGGAATTTATTAAGGAGCATTTTCCAAATATTCAGGAAATGTGCCTTCAGGCTGGATTTGATATGGCGAAGGATTGGATTCCGGTAGTTCCTGCTGCGCACTATTCTTGTGGTGGGATCGTAACCGATGAAGATGGTCGGACGAGTGTCGACCGACTTTTTGCGATTGGCGAGGTTGCTTGTACAGGTCTGCATGGGGCGAATCGGCTGGCCTCGAATAGTTTGTTGGAGGCGATGGTCTTTGCGGATAAAGCTGCACAATATGTGTTAAAATCGACATCGAGTTTTGATCGCTCTATATCCATACCGGCTTGGTCGCCAGGGATTGTGCCTCCTGATGATGAGCATGTCGTAATCTCGCATGCTTGGGACGAGACGAGGCGCTTGATGTGGAATTACGTTGGTATTGTTCGTAGTGAGAGACGCTTGCAGCGGGCTCTTGCGCGGATTGAAGTTATTAGGCGAGAAATTGATGAATACTGGTGGCGATACCGCGCCACTCCAAATGTTCTGGAAGTGCGGAATTTAGCATTGATTGCGTGGCTAACAATCCGGTGTGCGGTCGCTCGTAAGGAATCGCGAGGGATTCACTTTATGTTAGCCTATCCCGAGACTAGTGCGGTCGCTCGCGATGTCGTCTTGCACAGCTGAAGTAGCTGGTACATAGACAGACATCTTTTGCAGTTGGTCGGGTGTGACGAGTCGTACGGACTCAAAAACAAGGGCGACAATATCATCGCGATCATCTGCCTGGGATTCGACGATAATATTGGCGCCGTCCATTCTCGCCCGGCGAATTCCAACTTGATAGGTCTGGCCACCCTTTTCCGCTAACACAGGGTGAGTCTTCGATTTGACTAGGAAGCCTTTTTCACTAAGTTGTTGAAAGATCATATCGCGGTCGAAATTGTCAT
>CAZUYQ010000073.1:774-11680 GCA_964624705.1 uncultured Polynucleobacter sp. | reverse complement strand
GACGAACAGCCGATGCGACCCGACTTTTTTCGCAGATAGGACAACGACGACCGGCCCAACGGTTTCCAGCACCATCGGTGTAGATTTTTGAGCCATCTTTAAGTTTAAGGCCATTCCAATTCCATTCTCGTTCGACTTTGCAGTATCCACATGTACGAGAAGAAGAGTCTCCCATTCGAATGCTCCTTTAGTAGATCCTGCTGAGAAAATTCGCTTTCTCAGGAGTCTCTTGTAATCGCCGGCGGCTTTGTCACAAGGTTTGAGAAATATAGTAGCCTAGGAGACCATTAGTTTCAAGCCGCGGTCTTATTGACGGGGGCCAGACATTGCCTTGCGCGCGTAGCTGTGCTCAGATGGAATATCACACTTGTTTAAAAGGTAGGGATAGTGACATTTCTAAGAAGACTCCTCGGCATCACTCCTGAACGTTATCGTCTTGAAGCATTAGTGCGTTCGAGATCGATTGAAATCCTGAATAAATCAGTGCCAAGTGCTCATATCATTTGCGATCTAGATAAAACTTATGTTGAGACGGAATTTGAGTCATGGGTCAAAATGGCGCGTATTCCGTTTGAACGGCCCCACGAAAAAATTACGGTACCCGGGGCGAGCGAAGTTTTACTGGCAGTTCGAAGTGAGGCAGGTCATCGACCTGATGCTGCCCCGTTGACGGGTCTTCATTTTGTTAGTTCTTCTCCGCCACAGCTCCGATCAGCGCTGGAAGGTAAGCTTGTGCTCGACCAGCTGGACTGGACCACCGATACATTTAAAAATCAAAGCTACAACATTCGCATGGCGCGCATCGACTTATTGCGTCATCACATCGCCTATAAGACGAAAGCGATCCTAGATATTGCAGCCACAACGGCCCCGGGAAGTGTTTTATGGATGGTTGGTGACAATGCTGAATATGATGGTTTTATCTATTGCGGTGTAAAATTGTTTGTTGAAGGGCTTGTCGACGTGAAAGGATTTGCAGGTTGGTTGTCAGCTGCGAAGGTCGAGTCTGCTGTGATCCAACAAGTCATCGAAGGCACGGAATGGGTCCGAAATCATAATCTAAAAGTTGGCGGAATTTTTATCCGAAGACTTCCCAATTATCAAGTAGTACGTCAGCGGCCGTTTACAGATGAGATCTTTATGTTTGATTCCTGGTTTCAAGTAGCCTGGATATGGCTTTGCTGCGGTTTGATCAAATCTGCGGAGTTATGGGATTTAACACGAGCTTTTCATAATATCCACGGCGTTCCTTTGGAGCATATTGCCTGGTGTTTGGAACAGCAAACTCATAATGCGGAGCTATCATCGAGTCTTAAAAATGCAGCACTTGATGTACTGCGACGGCTAAGACAGAATCATATTGGCTCAAAGCGATGTCTAGCCTGGGATTTGCCAACTGCAAACCCGTCGATCTCCAAGGTTCTTAGTAGTGCAGACATCATTGGATATGCAAATTCATGGTATGAAAGCATCGAACTTGCCCGTTCGTACCGAAATAAATAATTGGGATTTATCCAAGTAGATTGTGTAACAGTGCGGAAGCAAGTTGACCCGTCATATTGGTCTGGGCTAGGACTGCAGTGCCTGCTTGCATCAGAATCTTTGAGCTAGCTAGTCGTGAAACTTCGGAAGCATAGTCTGTATCTGCAATATGGCTTTTAGCGGCAGCGATGTTCTCTTGAAATACTTCATTGAAATCCATGGCCCTTTGCATACGAGTCTGCATTGCCCCATAAACAGCTCGCTGAGTTGATAATGCATTGAGGGCTTCATCATAGATGGATGAGAAATTAGAGTCGTCTTCGGGAGTCATTAGTTCGAAGGCATCTTGAACGGAGATACCATCAGTTTCATTGCTATTGGCTAATAGTTCGCGCGCGCTTCTAATTCCAAGCCCTGCGGAAGTTGCAACAACATTGCGTAGCCCTTCAAAGGTTATGGCATTGATATCACCTTCATCATTATCGGCATTTTCACTTAAGAAAGGATCGTCGACTCGGAAGATTAGTTTCTCCGGAGAACGTTCGTCTTCACCATTTAAGAGCGGAATACCGTTGTACAGTGTTGATTCAGCGATCCGACTGATCTCATCATGTAAAGCTTCGTATTCGACAAAGAGGAATCGACGCTCCCGATCATTGACGGTTGTATTCGACGCGGCAATATTGATTTCCTTCATCCTTACAACCATGTCATTGATTTGAGACATCGCGCCGTCGGCGGTTTGCAAAAGTGAAACAGCGTCATTAATATTTCGCTTATTGGCAGATAAACTGCGGACACGATATTCCAGTCCTTCGGCAATTGCACGCTCGGATGGTCGGGGATCAAATCGCGTAAAGACCTGGCCACTCGCCAACTTCTCTGTTGCGTCAGCATTCTGACGCTGAGCCTCCTCGATATGGCGTTGGATGATCTGTTGCTGTGATTTGTCGCTTATATTAACCAAACTTAGGCTCCTGCAGCGATCGAAATATCGGTGTTGTCAGATGTGGCTTCGACCCGATCATTCGCGTCAAATGATCCGGGTTCAATTGCTGCTTCTGCTAATGTATGGGCGCTGGCTGTTAGCATGCGGGCGTAGTGATAGAGTTCACTACGAAGCTCCGCAGCATGATCTGTTCCACCTCCTCCGACAGTGGTGGGTAAGGTTGCTCGTAATTCAGAAACCGATGCCGCAACCGTCTGCGTTTCCATGGAAATGGCCCGCAGTCCTTCGACAGCGCTGTGTAAAATAGCTGCGCCCTGTTCTGTGTCAATGCTATGCCGTACTAAGAATCTGGAAATGCGGTCGGTGCCAACAGTGAGTTCGTTGAAACGATCAGTAACCTTTGTGTCGGCCGCAGAGTAAGATTGACAAGTTTTAACGAACTCACTGATTGAAGAAGTCAGTTCGGTTCCGTTCGTGCGGGCCATGCCAATTTTACTGGTGAATTTGTCTAGTTGATGGAAGAGAGTCTTAATACTATTCAGCGAGGCTTTGGTATCTTGGAATGATTGATCGAAATGGGTACCGAATGTCCCAATATTCTTTTTCGCCTGGGCGACGGAGACGTTCGAAGACTCAAGTGATGTTGATGCTTGTTCTGCTTCATTTTGGATCGTCACAAGCAACTCTGTGATGCTGCGAGTTGCTGAACTTGAGCGTGCGGCGAGTTTTCGGACTTCCTCCGCAACCACAGCAAATCCCTTACCTTGCTCTCCAGCTCTTGCAGCCTCAATCGAGGCGTTCAGAGCAAGCAGGTTGGTTTGTGCTGCTATATCGTCGATGACACCGATGATATTGACAATCTCTTTTGCACGTTCTGATAGAACGGTTACCATCTTTGAAGAATTTGCCACGTCGTTTTGACAGCTGTCGATGGCAGTAGCCATGGACTTAATTTCACCACTCGACCGGGCGAGTTTTTCGGAAACGGTTTCGACGTTTTCGCTGACATCCTTTGCGCTTTCGAGTACGTGGCTTTCAAGTTCAAAGGCTTCTTTTAGGTTATCCAAAGAATGGCCCGAACGGATCACTAGTTCACTGCTTTGATCGATGATTTCAATGAGACGCTGCTTATTTGCTCGTAATTGCGATGTAAGGAGATTTGATTCAAGACGTGATGATGCGGCAGATTGTGCGTGTTCATTCATAGTGCTGATTAAGCCGTGGAGTTGGCGAAGGGCGTGCTGAATAAGCTCAATTATGTCCATAACACCGCTATTTACGATTTTAGAACTCGCGGATAGTTGAAGTAAGGCTGTGGATGGTGCCGGCAAGGCTCCCTCTATGCGATGTTGCGAGGACGCAGAAGCGTCGACAATGCGATTCAGGTTATCACTCGCATGCGACATTTCACGAACCACTTGACTTAGGGCCATCTGTCGAATGGTGTCATTGCTTGTATGAGAATTGCGAAGTCTAAATTTGTTGGACTGGTGGATGATTGCTGAACGCGAAAGCCAAACGAGTGCGAGCAATAAACCGAGAGTAAGGGCGTTAGCAAGAACTAAAACTTGACCAAATTTTTGTTCGACTAAAATATTACCATTCTCGAGATTCGCAACTTGTTGAGAAAGCTCTATCAGCCTTTCCGCGCTACCGGCTTCAGACGTTTCAGCTAATTTCGCCAGATGCTGGGCGACTTCCCCGATATCAGCCGTGTTATTCATGCCGGTGTTATTGCTCGATTCAATATCGAAAATAAGCCATGAAGACATGCATATGAGCAGGATAACTGCGATAATTAGCGGACGAATATTCAGTTTACTCATGCTAGGTCTCTCCCGTAAAAAGGCACTGACGCACATCGGCTTGATAATCGATCATATTTTTGGTTCCTAGGTAGAACTTCGGCTCTCGGGATGCTTTTCATTAGAAAGTCATTTGGCCATGATGGAATCCGTAGCTGAGGATTCATTGATTCTAGTGGACTTTGTTTTTAAATTTATGAATTGATAAAATTTTCTGAGTTGCGGGCAAGACGCGAATACTGATCTTCCGAAACAATAAACCCCCGTGAAGTGATTTCATCGGGGGTTCGTGAATGCATCGGAGGGTCTGTCTGAAGGAACGGTCGCTCCGTTGATGCTATGAAAATGGCCTTCGCAGGCCGTACTCTATTTGTACCTCTGTCCGAGCAGAAAAGAAAGCCGAGGCCAAAATCGGCAATAATTTTAAGCATAATAGCTCATTAAACAGGCTAATTATGCCTATAATTTAATCATATCGATAACAGAACCATCCCCTATTGACTTTAAAACCTGGAGTTGAGAGATCGCGCCGACCGCCCAAATTTGATCATCTGCTTCGAATATTGTCGATGCATGAGGAGATTGAGTTCGCATGCCTTTGCGTTGCAATCCGACGATCATGCATTTGTAGCGTTCCTGAATCCGGCTATCTCGGATAGTTTTGTGTAGCAGTTGCGAATTTGGAGCAATTTCTATCGCCCAAAGTGCGTAATCAGAAAGTCCAAGCTCCGTGGTGGCATTAGCTTGAGATTCTCTTTCGGAGCTAATAGATTTTTTAAAAGTGTCCATGTTGTCGTCACTGCCGAAACACAGGATGCGATCACCTGGAAATATTTGAAACGACGAAGGAGGTGCGACGACGTGCTCTTTACCTCGTTGAACTACCATAACAGTGATGGAGAATCGTTCGCGAAGTCCTAATTCGATGAGCGTTTTACCAGCTAAATTAGATTCCTGTTCAATTTCAACAGCCGACAAGTACCCATTCCAGGGTAATAGATGGTCGTGCGGCACAACACTCGACCGATCCTTTTCGATATCTGCCGTAAGACCCGATATAAATGTTTTCTCGAACCATCGGAAATAAATTTCGAGTCGCCTACGAAACATTAAGAGTAGCGCGGCTGCAATGCTTGCAGTGGCAGTGACAGAGATCCAAACAGTCATGAATTCTGTGCTAAGCGCGCCTAATAAAATGATGATAATCAGATAGTTCAGAATCGTCGTTAAATGAGCTTTGCTACGTTCCTGAAAGTGAACCTTTTTTGAAATGATCTCTCGGCCGTCGGAATTTGGTTTTTTAAACGCAGTGAGCATGCCCCATATAAATGGCGATGCAAGCGTAAACGTTAAGATCCACGTTACAAGGGCTTCGCCTTGGGAATTCGGATTAGAAAAATATTGATCCAACCACGGTAGAAGCCAGCGTGAGGACGTCAGAAATAAAATCGTCACAACCATCGCGCATGCTATCCAGCGTGACCATGCTATTATGCCGCGACGATCTAGAGTTCGGTGGCTGGTGCGGCGATGCAACCATAAATTATAGCGAGCTAGAAACGCATGAAACGTCTGGGGAAGAGCTTTTTCAAGGTTTGGAATAACGAAATCTGCAGAGCGTAAAAGATACGGCGTCGTAAATGTCGTTAACACAGAAACAGCTACGATGATGGGATATAGATTTGAATCTATGAGCTTAAGGTTAAGCCCAAGCGTGGCAATTACGAACGATAGTTCGCCGATCTGAGCCATGCTCAGTGCGGACTGGGTCGACGTTCTGAGGCTTTGGCCAGTTGCCAAAGCACCACCGAAAACGGCGATAAATTTCCCGCTTATGACAACAAAACTAATGATGAGTACAGTAGGCCAATGCGTGAAGATGGCAACCGGATCTAATAACATTCCGACGGAAACGAAGAAGACAGCGCCGAAAAGATCTTTTAGTGGCGAAACAAGTTGCTCGATGGCATGCCCATCTTTCGTCTCAGAAAGAATAGAGCCCATAATAAATGCACCTAAGGCCACGGAATACCCCAGGGATGCAGATAGCGTTACGAGTGAAAAGCATAGGGCAAGGGATGTGATAATGAGCAATTCATCGGTACCACGTTGTCGTACAGTACGAACAATTCTGGGGACCACAAACATGCCGACGATTAACCACGTACCGACAACAAATGCCAGGGTTAGTATGGTCTTCAGTAAGCTCATACTGGAGAGCACGGGTGAAATGCCGAAATTTCCAAGCGCAACTAGCATAACGATCGCTGCAAGATCTTCGACAATGAGGATACCGATCACTAGCTCAGCAAATCGTCTGGATTTGAGACCTAATTCTTCCAATGATTTGATAATGATCGTTGTTGAGGATATGGCGATCATACAGCCGAGGAAAATAGAATTCATGCCGTTCCAGCCGGCGAGGGCACCGAACCCATAGCCAAGGGCGATCATCACAGCGATCTGGGTGGTGCCAGTGATAATGGCTGAGGCACCGACGTGACGTAATCTTGAAAAACTAAATTCAAGACCCAATGCAAACATGAGAAATATAACGCCAATTTCAGCCCAAATCTGAACGCTCGCCTGATCAATGACTGAGAAAATAGGCGGTGTATAGGGCCCGACCACGATTCCTGCGATTATGTACCCGAGAACGACTGGTTGTTTAAGTGAGCGAAAAATAAATGAGACTATTGCGGCCATGCTAAGAATCACTGCAAGGTCGCGGATGAGTGGTGCTAAATGCATGGAGCCCTCGACTAAAAATGTGGAGTGTCTATATTACAACATAAACATGAACATTTTTTAATAAAGCTCAGGATTATGAGTTGTTGGCATCTATTTTGCTTAGGATAAGGGGAGTTATTTTGAGATTTTCAAGACTGCTTTTTTCGTATCAAAGAGCAGTTTGTTGGGAAAATGCTGATGTTGAAACCATACGAAGTGGACAGAAAGCGCGACAACGCGATTTCGCGCAATTAAAACAAAAGGGTGCCAGGAGCTGATTATGACACATCATAATGTTGGAATTTGGGTGGATGACCAAAAGGCGGTCATGGTACGACTCGAGCCTGATCGTGAGCCAGAAGTTATTGAAATTATCTATGATGAGGTTCAAAAAAGCAGCAACTCTAGCTATGCAAGTAACGTCCGCCCTTTCTCACAAAGGCGTTTATTTACAAGTGAAGAAACTAAAAAACATAATGAGCAAGATAATAACAAGTTTTATGAAGAAATTAGCTCACATCTAACTTCCTCTGATGATGCTTGGGTTTTTGGATCTGGACATGCCAGGCAAGAACTGCTGAATTATCTGATCACAGATAGTGCAGCGTGCATCAATTACGATCCGAGTGATGCCTTCACGGGTCATGTAAATCAAGAACAGATTGTACATCATGTTCAAGATCATTTTACTCAGGTCAGTCCTCGCTTACTTCACATTGGTACGGGTTTATCTGGACGCGAACTTTAATAATACCGAAACCCGTCATTTCCTACCTGTTTCTCAGTATTTGAGACCTACCACATGCATTTGCAGCGTTCGTGCTGCAGATGCCCTCACTTTAGACGTTGTGACAAAGAATTGGATTTTAAGGCTAATGCTTAGAAAAATGGGCAGACAACTCTAGTATTCTCGCTCCAGCGGTAGGCACTAAATGTACTCCATCTGCCTCCCGCTATGGTCAGAATATTTAACGGCGCGATATTACCGGAGTATACATTAAATACAGACTCACCACCGCCTGAAGATTTTACACAAACGCTTACTGTGACAGCCTGACTACAAGAGTTGTAGAAAGGAAACATAGTCTCTCCGATAGCAAAATGATTAATATGGGTTTCATAGGAAATTCCTTTTAACTGGAGTAGGTATCATGTCTAGATCTTGCAATCCTCGGACCAACTAGATCTTTTGTATCAGAAGAAAGCAATAGAAAAGCCAATTCGGCTTTCACCTCATTGGCGTATTTTATTAAATTGCACTTAAAACCCGGAATAGGATGACTAATCGTTCGCGGGTTGAATTAGCTTTCCCAAAGCGAAACCAATCCCCAACGAACCGATAAGATAAGGATACGGATTACTTTTGACTTTTTTATCCACGGTCATCATGGTCGATTGAGCGCTTTTTTTTACAAGATTTAATTTTTTTCTATAGCCAGCCATTTCTTCATTTATTTTGTCTAACGCGGTCTCAGTGAGCTGAGTCATACCATTTTTTGTCACATCTTTTAGATGCGATGAAAGATTTGATAAATTTTGCATCACTTGTGATGCATCATTTTTTAAAGTGTCCAATTCACTTGTAATCGTGTTGGTCATATCATTTGTCATTTTTTTCGCTGTTTGCATACCAAATACCTCTAGAGAAAAGTTATATAAAAATTGAATTATGAAAAAAGTTGACATGCGATGTAAGGTTGTCTAAACGTGATGCCCTTTTCGCCCGCCCCCTTGGTTCATAAAGAACGAAACGACGAGCCCGACTAAAAACACTACGAATAGGACTTTGGCAACAAGCGTCGCAGTTCCTGCTACTCCCCAAAAACCAAAGAAACCCGCCACAATCGCTAAAACAAGAAAAACTAATGTATAATAAAGCATAAATACCTCCTTTTTTTGTTGATGCAAATATTGGTCCAACTTCCTAATTAAGTGAAAATTTTTGTAAAGAGCTTAAAATTGAGTTGTTTTCGTTCTTTGGATCACGCAGTTCAAAGGTCCTGAGCCTGATGGTTGATTTGGGAATTGCCAAAACTCATACACACTGCTCAAATTTCGAGACAGGGGGGGTACTACCTGATGGTGGGATTTTTTCGAAAAATATAAGCGCGAGAGCTAGCCACCGAAGAAATCAATCTATGTTAAAATATTCGAGATTATTTTGTACTAATAAATCGATTGATTCATTCTCGTTATAGGGTTCTTCTATAAACTCCATCATTCCGGCGTCATCTAAGACTGGATTTGAACTAAATTGTGTGACGTCGCGACAACGGCCATCGGACCACTCGCAGCCGACAGTTCCATTGCAAAGAGAGAATTTTATAATTCGAAAACATTCATGAGCAGATGCAGTGCTTGCAACACTAAAACTCGTTAAACTTAATGACATAAGTAGATATTTAATAATTTTCATTTTTATTTGCTCCAATTTTTAATGGGAATCCTCGCAATCCATAACTTCACGGTACACTATTGAAAACATAAGCAATGTATATGCCAATTCAAATAGGAAAAAATCTATACGGATTTGGAGATTGGTAAGGAAATTTTAAAACAGCTTTTTGAAATGCTTCGATCTAACCGCAGTTCCCCGTAATGATCTTTAATAATTCCCTGTGAAATACTTAACCCTAGGCCCGTGCCTTTTCCTACTTCTTTAGTTGTAAAAAAAGGTTGCATGATTTTTGTCGCGATCTCATCCGGAACACCGCGCCCCGAATCATAGATCCGCACATGAATCATGTCCTCTGTGGTTTCAGTTGAGAGCCAAATTATTTTTTCCACTTCATTTTCTAGGGCGTCCATAGCGTTATTGAGAATATTTAATAAGACTTGAGACATTTGAACTGGACGACAACTTATTGAGACATCGTCGGCCAGTTGTAAATGAAGATCAATTCCTTTTGACGCGAGAGTGACACTACACAATATCAATGTTTCATCGAGGATGTTTTTGAAGGTCGTTATTTCAAATGGGTCATTTGTGCCATCGCGGCTAAATTTTCGAAGCCCCGTAATAATTTGTGCGATCCTTTGGGTGAAGGATTCAATGGTCTGGAGGGTTTCTATCATTTTTTCTTTCGAAATGAGCTTATCTTGCTCTATCGCGCACTTAAGCTGACGGACTTTGCCGCTTATGACCGCTAAAGGGTTGTTGATTTCGTGCGCGATTCCACCTGCCATTTCACCCAACGAAGCCATTTTCGAACTTGCCTCAAGCTTTTGCGCACTCTCAATGGATTCGGTGATATCGGAACTGAGACCAGCTGTATAAATGACGTTGTCGTTTTCATCGAAAATAGGAAATTTGCGTGTTCGGTATTTGCTAAGATGACCTTCTGCGGTGATGACCGGTTCGCAGTCAATGAGTTTCGGTTTAGCATGGTTCCAAACCCATGCGTCATCTAGAATATATTGCTGGGTGTAGTCTGGTTCAGCAAAGGGTGAGTCAATTAAATCGTGTAGCTGACTGTTGGTCATCCCATAGATTTTACAGAATGCTTTGTTGGCCCAAACAATCTTTGAATGTTTGGATTTAATAAGTACGAGATCAGGAATCTCGTTAAGTACTCGCTCGAAAAGCTTCTCTAGATTAGGGCCAGAGTTAGTTGGCATAAAGCCTCATTTGACAGATGATTTTCCGTAGTCTACTACTCTTCCTTGTAAGGACGCCATATAAGGCAATATGTCTACGAGGAATCAGCTATGGGCGGCTTGGAGTCCTACAGATATAGTTTGGCCGAAGAATATTCGTTGGCGAGCAATAAGAGATCCATTTGCCATCACGGTAGTGAGCGTAGCCAAAAAACCAACGGATTATATCCGACTCATACTTGACAAGTACTTTGTTTGGGTACTCGTCAGGCTGGATGTCATTCAGACTAAAACACCAGCCATAAGCGCGCATTTCATTATCATTTAAAACTTCGATAGCATT
>CAZUYQ010000073.1:395-764 GCA_964624705.1 uncultured Polynucleobacter sp. | reverse complement strand
CGCGAATCGAGTTTATTCCGGTTTCTGTTCCAACATATGATATTTGATGTGCATCGAATGTAGCGATGGAAATTTCGCCGACGTTTCTACCAATAGTAGACTTCACGATCTTATCAAGCCAGGGCTCTGTCGAGCAGGGGTCTTCAATTATAATTCGCGAAGCCTGAGCGTTAGTAGTGATCATTAACAAAGCTAATAGTAAAGTTTTCAATAACTGGAAATAATTCCACATTTGCTTGTCCCGAAAATAAAGTGAAGAGTGTCAGGGAAGATAGTCAGATTAGCATTTTTTCGGATTCTTTATAGACCAAAGATTTAGATATCAGTAGCCGAAATCGATTTAAATTCATGTAAAAATGCCTCTGATTC
>CAZUYQ010000073.1:0-326 GCA_964624705.1 uncultured Polynucleobacter sp. | reverse complement strand
GAGAAGTTATAACCGTACGCATTATCGTCCGTACCAACCTGATCAGCAATACATTGATAGAAAACATTACCGGCGACTGTACCTGGTGCATAGTAACCAGGATACCAGTTATACCAACCATAGTTTCCGTTTAGGCCGCGAATCCATATTCGTTGGTAATAATTGGGCGCGTAGTTGGGATAACGCCTTGGGTGATAATATCCACCATTAGGATAGTGTCCACCATGGCCCCAGCCAGGTCCATTGCCTCCACCGGGATGACCACCGCCTGGATGTCCTCCACCGGGATGACCACCACCACCGCCTGGATGTCCTCCACCGGGATG
>CAZUYQ010000072.1:14886-25046 GCA_964624705.1 uncultured Polynucleobacter sp. | reverse complement strand
CGGTTATTACCTCGGCACGAGCGCTGGCTACTATACGGAACAGCGAGGAAGCAGAAACGATGAGTTCACGCCCTCGTCGATGTGGAAATTGCCCGGCGTCGTTGGTGGATTCGTTTATAATTATGACCCTACCGGCCGCCTCAAGGTTGGGACTATTGGTTATTTGGCTAGATTGAATAATCTTAGGACAAGGATCAATGATGAGAGCCAACAATTAGCATTAAGTGCTGAATGCTTTGAAATCACTGCAGGGTGGGATGCTTTTCTAACTTTAAACTGGGGCGTCCAGCTCCAGTGGCATAATCGACGGATGTGGGTCCCTAAACCAGACAACGCCGGTGGCTCCATTCTCGATGCACATCTCAACCGTGCTTCTCAAGGGCTCACACTAGGCAGTGTTTACCACTTCCTATAGCCCCTAAGATTTAGAGTATAATATGTAGAGCAACTCAATTGAGAGAGCTCCATTTCTACTTATTGGAATAATTATATGTTTGGTGGAAAAAAGAAAAAAGCAGATACAGACAACGCCGGTGTGATGCAAAAATCCTCTCGCGGAAACATGGATGAGTACGAGGCGCTTCGAACCATAATTACGGAAAATACCGGCCTGATGAATCGCGTGATGGAAAAAATAAAAATCCAACGCACTTTGAACGGAAGCCGCAAGACGGGTGTCGAAGCACCCGACGAAAAAGAACGTGTGCCAGAACGAAAAAAGAAAAAAGAATGAATAGAGGAAGAAATTAAGTAGCCATGAAAAAACAAGCCATCATCCGCGTTTTAGCTCTTACTACGTTTTTATTAGCATTATTAACCAACTGTGCGACACCTGGGGACAATCGACCCGAGGGCCGCATAGTTGAAAGAAGTAAGCAATTGCGTCCCGTCTGGGCGGACTCTCCGCTAAATCAACTTGCGGTAAATGCCACAGAAGTTAAATTTCATTATGCGAAGTTTAAGCAAAGAGATTTGCCGATTGCCGTCAAGACTTCCCAAACCGAGGCTATCGAATCATCATTTACACCCTGGCGTCCTAGCTTCGACTCAAGAATGAAAGAATTTCCCAAATTAGTCAGTGCAGGCTCCGGGTCATCCCAAAAGGAATACGAGCTTCTCCTTGATCAAGCAGCTCACCGTGTTCATGCTCAGGCCGCACAGATCGAAGATATTTACTATGAACGAGTTCGGATTGAGGATGCCAGTAAAGTTCCAGAGCTTACCGGTGTCTCCGAGTATTTCGATGTCCATGTCCTTGTGCAGTTACAACAAGTAGACTCGGAGAAACTGAAGAATGCTTTATTTCAGACGTTTTCCAATGCAAAATCACTGACACTTCGCAAAGCTGCAAAAGACCTCGCACCCCTACCTGAGACAAAAAAGCCCAAAGTAAAAAAATAATCTTCTGACGGAGATCCTTCGATTTAAGAAGGATCTTCAGACAAGCTGAGAACCCAGGACTGGATTTGGGCACGATAGCGATATGCAGTTGCAGCACCTGCTAAGAGGATGACTAAAGTCAGCCAAAACCATTTTGATCTCCCGATCCCCAATTTATCTGTTTTGCGAAAATCGTTCATAATAAGGCTGAGATTCTGTGTTTGCATAGAATCTGTTTCCGGCTCAACAAAAGCCTTTAGCCGGCCCATCATTTCATGCAGATTGCCTTGAATCTCTTCGACATGTCCTTCAACCGCAGATTGAGCCTGGGCAAGAAACATTTCGACATCGCTTGATGCAATGCCCATAATTTCTGCTACTTCTTCGGGCGCAAACCAGAACCTTTCGATTAAAAGCAACACTTCACGCTGAAAGGCCGGCAACGTCCGAATAGATTGCTCAAGGCCTAGCATAATCGAATGGTCTTTCGAAACATTTGTATTTAGGTCATAGACACTATTTTCGAGCTTCGAGGTATCGACGTTCCAGCTTTCAATCGCAAAATTCCGTGCTGTTTTATAGATCATAACCATCAATTCATCGAACGAGTCTGCACTATCGGCAACCGGTTCAACAGAATCGAGGGTTTCGCTAACTGTTTCTGAGGCTTTTGCTAAATGGGCGGTCATGCGCATAACATAGTCGAATAATCTTGGACGTTCTTCAGCCAGAAACTGTGCTAAACCATCTGTTTTTCCAGACTGAAAGGCTTTAAATGCTTTTACTGATAAATCGGATCGTGCATACATGAAAATAGTTCCCGGGTTAAAAGGGATTTAGATAATTAAGAGCGAACAAATATCCGTGATCTAAGCACATAGTAATAGAGAATTGAGGCTGGCACCATATGCACTAAAACTCGGAAAAGATATTGCCCAGAAACCCCCGAGATCGCGACGATCACAAACAATCCCGCAAAACCAAGATGTGCGGCTGCAAGCGAACGCCAGAACTTCTGCCATCGCAGCGCAGTAACCACTCCGTTACCACGAACCAGGAATCGAACTCCCCAGAAGAACATTAGAAAATCAGTGGGCCAAAACAGTAAAATATTAACATTGCGATGAAGATCCGTGTGGGCAGAGAACAACCAAGCTAATGTATGAGTTAAGCCAAAAAATCCTGCTGTTAGACCCCAAAACACTGCCACTAAGCCAAAAACTCGAAATTGCCAATTTTCCGAAAATGGCGCCGTCGATAACAGCTTCTTCGATGAATGCGGTGTCCAAAGTAGCAAAAACAGCAAAGGAATGGTCGCAAATATGGCGACAAACCAATAACCATCGATAGTTTTTCCATCTGGATCTTGCTGATCAACCAATACAACATGATCCGTCAAAAGACTGGACCCTACTATCTGTGTCCCATCATCATTTTGCGCCGGAATTGACGCTAGATGGGCGCGTAATTTGGGTGGATAAAACATCTCCTCCCAAGCCGATAGTTCGTGATCATTATCAGCATTAAAAATAACATCCAAGCCCCAGCCAACAATAGGATTGATACCAAGATTATCTCTTACATACTGGCGAAAGGTCATTCCGACCTTCTTCTGTTCCGTCCCTCTACGAATACTGCCTTGAAGGATCGTATCGAGATAATCTCGCGGTAAAGTCGCACAATTATTTCTGAAGTATTGATAAGGATAATTTAGATTCTCAGGTTGAGCGTTCCAAATAATTTTATCGACAACCGCTTGTTTCTGCTTAGAGGTCAATACCAATCGGTCTTCGACAACTGAGCGATGCTCGAAATCTCGATAATAACGGATACTGGGCTTATACGAGGCGAATCCCATGCGATAAATCAATATCCCACGAAAGAATTTTGGAATAAACCAGGGATCAGAAAAGTCAAACATCCCCCAATTTGCGAGATAATCGATATGATTGCCGGTATCCTGTACGCGAATCATCGTGTGCCCATACCGGGTATATAAATCTTCGCCAAGACCTACAGTGAGCAAGCTAATTTGCGAGGTCTCCGGATCCGTCAGCCTCGGAGGGATAAATTCTTGGATGGCTAAAGCCCGACTCTGAGTAAAAAAAACACTAAAGACCAGAATCAAGATCGATTTCGTAAATAGTATTCTTTTAAATGAATTCATCTTTTTCACGGTTCACTTCGTCTCGCCTGGAGATCTTGTTTCAATTTTAAACGGGCTTGACGGCGGATTTTTGCTGCGGCATTCCGTTTACGATGTTCGTCCGTCTCTAATTCAATAGGCGGCATTTTTGCAGGCCGACCATGGCTATCAAGACCCACAAAGGTGAGATACGCTGATGCTGTATGATGTGTTTCGCTTGTTAGCGGATTTTCCGAGACAATCTTTACCCCGATCTCGCAGCTGGTGTTGTGCACGTCGTTCACAGAAGCCTGAATCGTTACAATCCAACCAAGTCTCACAGGTGCAAGAAAATGTAGTGCATCGACCGACGCCGTCACAACTTGTCTGCGGCAATGACGCATTGCACAGGTCGCACCTGCAATATCGACCCAAGACATGATGGTGCCACCAAATACACTGCCCATGGCATTGGTATGCTGCGGGAGAACCATCTCGGTCATGGTTACTTGACTCTGGCTCACTTTACGCGGTTGATCAAATTCGCTCATCGGATTACCTTTTCTGAAGCTTCATTTACTGCGGCACCAGGGCTACCGTTTACAATCATCACGCGATTTTTACCGCCACGTTTACTGGCATACATGGTCTCATCTGCCATCTTTAAAATTGCTGTTTTCTCACGTCCATGTTCCGGACAACTAGCGATCCCGATGGAAACCGTCAGATTGACAGCCTGTCTATCTTCACTTTTAAACACTGTTCCCTGGACACGACTGCGAACCCGTTCTGCCGCTTGCAAGGCCTGGCGACTATTGGCGCCAATTAAAACCACAACAAACTCATCGCCACCATACCGAATGACGTTATCGACGTCTCGCACAGCAAGTTTAATGACATCACCGACCTGACGCAAGACGCTGCTGCCAGTGAGATGCCCATGGACATCATTCACACCTTTAAAGTTATCAAGATCGATAAATAATAAAGAGAACGGTGAATGAAAGCGTTGAAGACGGCGTAATTCACTGTTCAATGCAACGTCGAGATAGCGGTAATTATAGAGTCCTGTGACTTCATCCTGGTAAAGCATGGCCTGCGTCGAATCAAGACGTTTTAGCCATCGACAGGTCTGCTGCGTGGTACGAGTTACAAAATCAAGGAGCGGAGTAAGCGACGCTGGCTGGTCGGAAAGTTGCCTTAACAATGGCGATCGAACTGATAAAGGGGGCTGACGCCATAGTAATATACCGTCCCCACCGCAAGGGTCAATCACCACAGCAAAAAAGTAATCAGTATTCGCAACTCGAATGGTGTTTATACCGGTGCGAATATCTTCCTCTGACAACAACATACCAGCGATCACAGGGCGAATTTTTTGCAGAAGCTCTTCCTCTAGAACTTTTAAGGGAGGAAAGCGAACTGAATTTCTTTTAGGCTCCTCTTGAGCAACAACTACTTCAGTCAAAAAATAAGTGGCATGAGTCAGCCCAAAATAATCGCTAAGAATACTCACAAAGCGTTTTAATACGCCCTTAAATGATTCTTCTTCTGTCAAAACCTGCTGACAGTGCTGTAAAAAATCAATACTTGAGCCGGCAAAAGGCGATACCGCTGCCGTTCTAACCATTCCATCAGCTTCAGTACTCACGGCAGTTCTACTCAAATCCGTCATTTAGCCTCCAGCTAACCAAGCGAAGAGTTCAGGTCCCCAACAAAAATGTATGACTGCGCCTATCGCCAAAAATGGGCCAAATGGAATGCGCGCTTGCCACGAAAATTTTCGACCTAACATTAATACAGCTACACCTATTATACTGCCCACGATGGATCCAACAAACAGTGTCGGAAAAATTGCCTGGTAACCTAGCCATCCACCAATTCCCGCAAGCAGTTTGACATCACCAAAACCCATGCCGTATTCTTTACGGACAATCCAGTATAACCAAGCGATTCCATAAAGAAATCCGCCCCCCAACGCCACCCCAATCAGTGCGCTTTTCATATCTAGATCTGGATGAATCCATGCAACAACAGGTGTCAGCAAAATCATCGGCAGCGAAATAACATCGGGAATAATCATGTAGCGCAAATCAATCGCAGAACAAACTAACAGAATCGAGATAAACGCAACTCCATGCAAAAAGCGTAGTGCATCCTGAGGGTTCCAGATTGCGTGATCAACGGTCCATCCTAAAAACGGGAATTTGACATACATATAAACAAAGATCATGGCGCTTAGGAATTCCACGAGCGGATATTGAATACTCAGCCGCGCTCTGCAGCACTTCGCTTTTCCACCTAGTAGAAACCAAGCCAAAATTGGAATATTTAACCAAAAAGGAATCATCTGACCGCAGGCGGGACAAACACTCCGAGTATTTTTTAAGAAAGTCCCCTCAGGAACCCGTAATATACAAACATTCAAAAACGAACCAATACAAGCACCAAGAATAAAAATGAGCCAAAACATAGGCGAATGGATGATCATCGCTAACCAAATCATGGTTCACTCTCCCCAGCACTAGGTTCTAGTTCAGCAGGAACAGCATTTGTTTCAGGTGTCGGACTAGCAGCCGAAATCGCGGGTGGCTCCGGTGTAAAGGTTGGCGTAACCGGTGTTACGGTTGGCACCGGTTTGCTGCGAGCATCATCGTCCAAGCAATCCTTATCCCCTTTACAATCATCTTCGTCATCCATTGCACTTGCGCCAAAGCCGGCTATGGGAGCACCGAAATTTCCACGCGCCAAGACCGTTTGTTTTTGATTCTCCGAAATATACCCTGCGAGATAAAGATTCTGGGCGATACGCGCAAATCGACGTTCGCCAAATGGCGTCAAATGCTTTGCACGCAGACCCTTCGACCATTTATTAGGACTTGGTATTACGAGGGCGAGATGAATAGCTTGCTCTGTTGTAAGTAGCTCAGGGCGCGTACGAAAATAATATTGTCCCGCTTGTTTCACACCATAAATACCACCACCGAATTCGGTCAAATTGATATACCACTCTAAAATCCGATCTTTTGGCAGCATCAATTCCATCAAAATAGTTCCGGCGGCTTCTCTTATTTTGCGAGTATAAGTTTTTTCACGAGAAAGAAAGACCATCTTAACGACTTGTTGGCTAATGGTCGAACCACCACGGGCAAAACGCCCTCGCTTACGATTGAGCTCATAGGCGTGACGGATCGCTTCAAAATCAAAACCATGATGCTTGTAAAATTTGCCGTCTTCGGCCACAACAATTGCGTACAGAAGATGCTTACTCACTGAATCGATTTTAACCCATTGTTTGGTACGAGGGCCCACTTCAACTTGAATAGGCTTACCTTTCGCATCCAACCGGGTCACCATGATACCACCGCTGAATAATGCGGGAATCCACGGTATAAACCACGCGAGAAATATGAAAACTCCGACCAGTACCCACGTGATTGGACGTCGGTACCAGGGTCGGAGTCCTGTTTGATGGAGAAACTCTGAAAGGTCAGAATCCATTCTTACTTGGTTTGTCCTCGTGCAAATTGGAATTGTTGCAGTTCGACTGATTTGTCTTTAACTGTCAACACTCCCACAAATTGTGCACCTTGATGTTTTGCATAATTAACAGTGTAACGGACTTGCGCCTGTGAACCTCGTGATACTCCATCAGTATAAGTGGCTTGGGTCATTTTACCAAAACCTTCCGCTTCACCAATTTTGGTGAGAAGAGTTTCTACGGTTTTCTTAGATAATGCCTTAAGATCGTTCTCAACCAGCTCTTTTTGCTTTTTGACTTCGACAGGTTTAAACCAGTCGCCGATAATTTCCACTTTTTCCATTTTTACGTCTTTTTTAGGGCGCTCGCCATTAGTTGGTGTGTTGCTAATCGCAGTCACAATGTCCATACCTGACGTGACTTCGCCAAAGACGGTATGGCGATTATCCAAATGAGGAGTCTCTTTGACGGTGATAAAAAATTGACTGCCGTTGGTATCAGGGCCGCTATTTGCCATTGAGAGCATCCCGGGCTTGCTGTGTTTTAAACTTGGACTAAACTCGTCCGCAAATGTATAGCCGGGTCCACCGGTGCCGTTACCTTTTGGATCACCGCCTTGAATCATAAAACTAGGAACAACGCGATGAAATAGCAATCCGTTGTAAAAGCCTTTACGAGCCAATTCGACAAAATTCGATACGGTTTTGGGCGCTTCTTTATAGAATAACTTTGCCTCAACCACACCCATAGTTGTCGTAAATTTTACTTTAAGCTCTTGTTCCTCTGTCGCTGCAGCCGAAGCCACTTTTGGAAATACAAAAGTCACGAGTGTCATTATCATCAAAAACAATTTCATGGCCGTCTCTCTCCTAAAAAAATGAAATATAAAACGTTCAAATTATGAACATAAACCAACACTTTAAACGCAGCACGCTATTGTCCAAACCCCAACCACTCACTCCCGAATCTAATGCCCGCTGTCAAAGCTACATGAGTTGAAGCACCAGTTAAAAGTGCTTTACGCATCTGAAAGCCAAACCGCACGCCAATGAGATCCGCTATGGGTAATTCGAGACCGAAGCCGGCTCCATAACTCGGCGCAAATTTTTGCCAGGACTCGTCTTCGGGGCGCGAACTATCACTTGCTTTGCGTCGATAATAGCTTCCGCCTGCGACCGCATTGACCCAAATAAAGTGATAGTCATCACTTAAAGCAAATCCCTGCTCCAATGAACCTGTAACATAAGAGGCATTTGAGGTCATATTATCGCTTGTAACCTCATTGCGTGTTCCTAATAACGACACTCCTGCACAACCAAGTCGCCAGACGCGCCAACAGACAACCGTATGTCCCGAAACACCTGGAGCGGGAGTCGAAATTCCACCGGAAATCTCAATTTTTGGCGGCTCAGCGTAGCCAATCCCCGAGATGAATGTTACAGACATTAAAATTAAGCAACGAATGATTGATTTCAAATAAAGGATCCTTTGGGATTTTAATGCAAAATTTGCAGCTATCATATCGTATCCATCAACCATTGGGCACAAGATTTTGCAAAGTCTTAGGATCGATTTGGCGGGCTGGATATTTAACGGTATGATCATTCTGTTCTTACCTTCTAGAAATGACACTCTTAAGAGTTTTTCATCTTATCAAGGAAAATACAGTTGCAATTCGGTAAATTTAAATTCAATCAAGGCAATCGTATTGGTGGATTTTTAATCATCTCTACGGCTATTTTAACGTTTATCCTCAGCTTTGGCGTCTGGTACCTCTGGGACGAGGGTGTCTTTGAGAGTGAACAGGAACAAATTGCAAAATTAACGTCGGCAATTGTTCCAGATAGCACCGTCGTTTACGATCGCAATGGCGAAAAAATTGGCGAGTACTATAATTTTTATCACGTATTTGTTCCGTTCGAACAGATTCCAAAACCCATGATCAACGCACTACTTGCCGTCGAAGATAGAAAATTCTTCGAGCATCATGGCGTTAACTGGAATTCTATTGGCAGAGCAGTGCTAGCCGTGGCATCAAGCGGGCGTCTTCGTCAGGGCGGTTCAACCATTACGATGCAGCTTGTAAAGAACTATCTCCTCACTCGCGAGAAAAAAGTTTCAAGAAAGCTCCGCGAAATTATTCTGTCCTATTATGTTGAAAAGAATCTCTCAAAAGAGCGCATCCTGGAACTATATCTAAATACAATGTATATGGGGCACGGCGCCTATGGTATTGGCGCAGCAGCTCAGACTTATTTTGGTCGGACCGTCGATCAGTTGACGATTCCGGAATACGCGCTGCTTGCTGGAATGTATCAAGCACCAAGCGCGTACGATCCCCATAAAAATCCACAGGCCGCTTTAAGACGCCAACGTGTTGTACTTGACGCTATGGCGGCGGCAGGATTTATTTCGACGAAAGATTTACCCGCTATCAAGGCTCAGCCTTTGACCTTTGTACCATGGACTCCTATCAACGAGACCGTCGCGCCTTATTTTCTCACCTGGATTCGCCAGTTAGTCGAAGAAAAACTCGGTGATGACGGCGAAACCATCAATGATCGAGGAATGAAAATTTACACCTCTCTTGATCGAAAACTTCAGGAGATTGCTAATACTGCTGTTAAACATGCTGACGAACGTTTGGGTGCATTTCAAGCAACGCTTAAACTTAAGAAAAATGACCGCGTCGAGACTGCTTTTATTGCCTCTGACCCAAAGAGCGGGGCTATTTTGGCAATGAATGGCGGCCGGGATTTTAAGCAAAATCAATTCAATCGCGCGATTGCAGCAAAGCGTTCTCCAGGTTCTTCTTTCAAACCCGTTGTCTACAGTCTTGCTATCGAGAAAGGCATGTCATGGTCGGATATGGTTTTTGTGAGTCCGATTGATGTGGGGGGCTATCAGCCTAAAAATCACGATGGTGATAATATGACCGAAGTCACACTCATCAAGGCTCTAGCAAGATCATTAAATACTCCGGTTGTTTCGATGGCTCAAAAATTCGGTATAAAAAATGTGATCGCACGAGCCAAAGATATGGGAGTTCGCAGCGAGATACCTCTTGAAATGGGTGTTTCGATCGGAGGATTTAGCGCAACTCCGATGGACATTACACGCCTCTATGCTGTTATCGCCAATGACGGCGAACTTGTGGATACCTGGGCTATTTCT
>CAZUYQ010000072.1:2227-14876 GCA_964624705.1 uncultured Polynucleobacter sp. | reverse complement strand
AGACCGCGATAACAAAGTACTTTTTGATATGACTTCGCAGCCCCCTCAACCGGTACAAGTCTTTTCAAAAGAAACGGCTGCTCTACTACGATCTGGCCTTCAGGCCGTTCTAACTCATGGTACAGGCTCTGTCCTATCTGATCTTGCAAGTGTTGCCGCAGGAAAAACAGGCACCTCAGATGACTCAAGAGACAATTGGTTTTGTGGATTCACGCAAAATTTAGTGGCAGTTACCTGGGTTGGTACAAACGGCAATGCCGGAATGGGTAAGGCTGCAACTGGCGCCTCATTAAGTTTACCGACTTGGAGCGAGTTTATGCATGCCGCCATTGCTGGGCCACGACCCGCACCAGCTTGGACCCCTGTCGAAGGTTTAGTTTTGGCCACGATTGATCCTGATTACGGAACTCCGTCTGCACAAGGAATTACAACCCTCTTCCGTAAGGATAAAGTGCCGAAAGCCTCACAAGCTTCAGAAGATATAAAGACTCTTCAGAAGGATAAAGGCACCTACCGCGGCATGAAGGTCGATGATTAGTACGTCCAGCCTAAACCCTTTGGCTTGAGGGATCTAGCTAATTTGATTGGAATTTATCTAGTTACTACAGTTTTTCTTGTGAAAACCGATACCGTATTAAATGCTCCGCAAAGCTTTTCACAGGAAAAAATAAAATGAAAATGCCCTATTTAAAAAAACTCAAAACGTCATCGCTCTTGGCCGCTCTAATTGGGTCAACTTTTATGAATAGCTGTTCGAAAACTTCTTTTTCAAGCGGCAACCCAAGTGGCGCTCGAGATACTAAGTTGCGTACAAATGCAAATGTAACCAGTAGCTCAAATATAGAAACGCCTGAGAATCCAGATGAGATTTCAAAGCTCGAATCTCCGGATCCAACTTCCGATAATCCAACGTCTGCAACTCCAACGCCTGCAAGTCCAACACCTACATCGTCTACAACTATTTCTGCCTGCGTACCCAATATAACTGCAGAGATGGCGGAACCTGTTTCAGCAACGGTAACAGATATCAATACCGCAAGCGGACTTGCTGCCATGACTGATCTCCATCGTTATCGTTTAACTGCTGATATTGATTTAACTGGAAACTGGACACCAATTCCTTCAAGAAAACGAATCTATTTAGATGGGAATGGTCACTCTATCCGGGGATTAAATGTAGATACTATAAACGCACCTTCTCGTTTAAATGCAGGACTCTTTGTCCAGTTGCGAACATCGTCTATCGTGAACTTAAAAATTGTCTCGCCTTCTATTGCATCGATCACGAATGCTGGTGTCATTGCCGGCAAACTGGAGCAAAGTTGCCTTGAAAACGTAGACATTACCGACGCTCATGTAAGCGCAGTATACCAAGCCGGATCTATTGCGGGGGCTGTCGAATACGGCGGTGTTTCCATTAAAAATATGAATGTATCTGTGGTTCTCGTACAAGGTCCAAATGCACAAGCGGTGGGACAGTCAATAGGTGCAAACGGGTCAATAGGTGGTTTGTTCGGATATCTGCAAAATGGTGGCGGCGGCACAAATTATATCAATACCACGACTCTTCAATTCGACATTTCAGCAGATAACACCGCGAACGGCAGTGGCGCCGGTAGTCTTATAGGTATGAATCAAGTTCCAGTCCAAATTACAGATACTACGGCCACAGGAATTATGCGGTGCATCGGTACCATCTGTTACCGCGGCGGACGCTATACCTCTTATTTCGGACCAGCATCAACTTATCCATCTCCCATTTTGCAGAACACAGTCGTGAATTTGACGAGAACAGGGACATGGGATAACTTCAAAGATTAGCATCGAGCCGCGTTTTTCTCCCAGCGGCTCATATGATCAAATCGAATCAAAAATTTCAGTCTTGATAGATGAGTTGGCAAACCCTCTCAGACCTTGTATCTTATTGACTTATCTGACAATTCCAAAATTGTCTTGATGCGATATTTAGGGTCTCGGAGATAAGAATGAAACAAAGTTTGTGGGTTATAATTTTCCTTTTGACACTTACGGCGAATAGTTGTGGGATCCTTACTAAAGGCTCACAACTCGATGTTATTTCTCCCGACAACACCGTTCAAACCATCAATATGGCGCCACGCCACTATTTAGTAAAAGAACATTGCGTCGACATCGTAAGTAAGGCCACACCAAATCTATTAAAAAGTCTTTCTTACCTTACGCCGGAACAAGCAACTCGTGTTCCATGGCTAGCCCGTCTCAAATCTTACCGAGTCGAAGACTGTAGTAAATTTCACCGCCGCGGCGCGATGATGAAGGACTATGATAATATTTATTCCGATCGCCAGGATAAAATCGGTATTATTCTTCCACCTGTTGCTGCGAACGAGGCCGCACTTCAGTTAATCCTCGACGAATACCGCGCCGCACTCAAGAGGAATGGAGTCAATCCAGACAAAACATTAGTGATTCGTCGCGTCGAAAAAAGAGAAGATCTAACCCTGCGCGCTGCTGCAGAGTTGATTCATATGGAACGCGTAGCCCTTCTTGTCGGTGTCAATTCCCTACACTCGCAAGTTCTTGCTAAAATTGCTGATCCGGCCCAGGTGCCTGTTTTCATCGTCAATCCAACGACACCTCATTCAAAAACCAGACAGACCATGCGAGTTTATCCACCCGTCGATCGCTTGGCAGAAAAACTTCTAAACGTCTATCTTGCAGCAGGCGTCACACACGCGACGGTCTTTTATTCGCAAGGGGCAGATCTCGATTTATTTGACGCCATAAAGCGTCTTGCGAATAACCGCATTTATTTTATGGAAACTTCCTATGACCCTAATTCCAGCAAGCTTCTAGAGAGCGTCAATCAAGCTGTCCACAGAATGGCCATGGTTCGCTCCAAGTCACAGGCTGTGCTTATTTTAGATAATTTTAAAATGGTCCGACACCTTGTAAATATGATTCGGGAAGGTCTGGGCGATGGCAGCGTCATTATCTCTGGCAATCAGCAGTGGCGTTCTCCTGCATTAGTCACTCCTCGCGAGGAAGCATTAGAAGGGGCGCTGTTTGTGGATTTTATTGGTAGCTATGCGAATCTTCCTGAAGCACTCGCAGCCCCGACACCGGAGTCACCATTATTTACTACCGCCCAAGCGGCAAGTCGACTCGACTATCAACTAATCGGCCACCGCCTGGGAACGCTTAGCGCAACAGTCGTTCGCAGCCATTGGAGTCGACAGCGCATAGCCTCAGAGCTTCAGAGTTTAAATAATTCTTGGGATAACTATTTCCCTCCCACAGAACTCGCTTTTGACCAAAACCGCGATAGCTCATGGCCTGCGTTTTTGCTCCGAGTTAAGGGCGAGGGCATTGAGATCGTCGATGAAACTAAGAAATAAAAACTTAGCGCATCACATATTTATATGATGCGACGAAGCCAGTGAAGTCGCCGGAAATTTTGCTTGAACGACTGCCCGCTTGGCCTTTACCTGATAGTTGTTTATAGATAAGGCCATAACCTAAAACATGCTGAGCATTTATCACGTGCTCACCATTGAGCATTAAACCGTAAGTTGCAACACGGCCAGGGCTAGCATACTGTCGCTCAGTGTAGAAAGCTTCATTAGCTAACAATAAAACTAGCAAATTGGACTCTCGGTCTAAGATATAGCGGACCCCACCTTTTACCGCGAAATGGTCATTTAACTCTTCACCATCATTCTCAGAATTTCTGTAACGAGTGAGATCTAAGTAAGGATGGATGTCGCCTGTGCCATATTCGACCGTCAGTTCATAAGTTCCATGTTTGGTGGAAGTTTCATGACGCAATGAGGGAGTCCAGGTCAAAATAGCTTCTAGCTCTTCATTACTATAATAAATTTGTGGTTCCAATAAGCCATAGTTAACATCCCGCTCATAGCTAGTGGAAATACCTTCGACGCTAAATTTCTCTTCTTCTTTATTAGTTGAAAGTGTAATCCCTGCACCGAATCCATTCCTAAAAGCACCGGTCGCTGTGATAGCAATCGATTGAGAATATTCCTTCAAAGTTGAGGTAACCGATGAGACCAACGAGGCCTTTAATTTAGAATCAACTTGAAGGTAGTTCACACCTAAACGTAGGCCTATTGGTGTTGGAAACACTGCAAAAGCCTGAAGACCAGAAGAATCGGTTTTACCTTTACTTTTATTATCATCAAATTTTTCTTGTGCATTTAATGTTAAAAGGCCGTAACCGATACCAAACGATGGTTTGGTTGCCCGAATAATCTTCGCTCCCTTCACATCCAAATTATTCTGATCAAGCATATTTGCGTAAGGTGAAGGCGAAGTCGCAAATAACGGACCTTCATTTGGAGCCGATCTATATTCTTCATAGGAAGAATTCTTCGCAGGTGCAATTTTCTTAACCACTGCAGTTTTTGTCGCAGCAAAACCTGCATCCGCCGCCAGTATCAACCCACTCATCATTAGCAAATTTAAAATTTTCATAGTTGATCCTTTATATTTGATCTTTAGCTTCTTAAACCGACGATTGTCACTCCATCACCACCCTCGTTTGCAGCTCCAGGCCGAAACGAGACATCATACGGACAGTTCTTAAGCACACTTCGAATGGCTGATTTTAATCGATCACTACCATGCCCGTGAATTAAGACAATTGCGTACTCGCCTCTTAATACAGATTTATCGATAAAACCGAGGGCTTTATCAACAGCCGTATCAGCATCCATTCCGCGCAAATCGAGGGTATTCGTCGGCGACTGCGGTACGAATTCTGGAACTGGCGGCGTCGTGGAAGTTGCGGCAGTGCTTTGAATTGGTTTTTTACCTACTTTAGAGCCTTGGGCCTTTTCTTCTGGAACATCCGCCCCTCGCGTCATCCTCAGATCCTGGACAGCGACCCTAAGTTTCACAATTCCTACTTGAACCTCAACCGGTTCGTTTACTGCCGTAGGAATGCGGGCAATAACACCTTCACGCTTGAGAGGAACTACATAAACATTTAACTTCTCGCGGAGCTCAGTTCGTTCCACCGGTCGGCCAGGGAGCTCCGAAGAAATTCCCGCCTCACTCATGCGAGCGATGGTTCGATCGATTTCTTTTAGCTTATCTTCGGCCTTGCGCTTATCTTCAATGGCGTCAGTTACATCGACATGACCGTGACGCACTTCTTTGACTGTCTCTTTTAATTTTCGGGCCGCGTCCTCAAACTCAGTCTTAAGAGACTCAACCTGGTTTTCAAATTTAGCCGCGACACTCCGCGTGACCTTCGAGCGTTGTTCTTCAAGAAGCTGACACTCATACTCCCAACGAGCCTTTGCCTCCTGTGCCGCCATAGATTCTCGCTCCAAATCTTTCCGTAATGATTCGGTTTCAAGACGAGCTTTCTGTAATTGGGCAACCGCATCGTCCAAATCCGAAAGCTTGCTACCTCGGATCTCTCTCGCGCGGTCAACAATTTTCTCAGCCAAACCCATTTGCCTTGCGACTTCGAGTCCATAACTTTGCCCGGGCACGTCTAAAATCAATCGGTAGGTCGGACGATAAGTGGCTTCCGCATATTCCATCGAACCGTTCCGGAATCTTTTATCGCCCATAGCAAGGCTTTTAAGTGCATCAAAGTGAGTCGTGGCAATTCCGGTCACACCACGTTCCATCAAATGTTCGAGCACAGCGCGTGCAATCGCCGCCCCGGTATTTGGCTCAGTCCCAGTAGCAAGTTCGTCAAGTAGTGCCAAATCTTTGGCACCTGAGTTTTCGATGATCGGCTGTAGGCCCACAATATGTCCAGAAAACGTCGATAAATTAGCTGTAATATTTTGCGCATCACCCATTTCGAGATAAATTTGTTCGAATAAAAACATTTTTGAGCGTTCATCAGCTGGGACCAATAACCCCGCCCTCGCCATCACATGGAGAATACCAACAGTTTTTAGGACTACTGTCTTTCCGCCAGCGTTTGGTCCCGAGACAACCAAAATGCGTTGATCTGAGTTCAACGTAATTGTGTTTGGCTCAGCACCCCGGCCCTGCGCAGTCAGAATGAGCGGATGTCGTGCCATTAATAATTCCATACACGGAACTTCGCTCAACTGCACTGGCCCTGCATCGATGATAGCTGCAAAGGCCGCCTCGGCCGTCAGACAATCCAGGTCAATCAATTGAGAGTAATTAACCCTAAGGCTATCCAACTCTTTTGCGACGAGAGCGCTTAAATCACGGAAAATTCGGATGATTTCGAGCTTTTCGGCAACTTCCAATTCGTGAAGTTGTTCGTTCATCGGAGCAAGCTGTAATGGCTCCAGAAACAGGGTTTGCCCTGAATCCGATGTATCGATAATTTTACCCTTGATACGTCCCCGACCGTCAAGGCGCATCGGAATCACATACTTTTCGTTTCTGACAGTAAAGAAATTATCCTGAAGGTATTCGGCAATAGCGGGCTCTACTAAAAGTCTTAACGCTGCTTCTTCAATCCGTTTACGCAGCGACGTCTTCTGTTTGCGAATAGCTTGAAGCTCGTCTGAAGCAGTATCCAGCAAGGCTCCGTCTTGACCCACAGCTCTCTCGATTGCAGTATACAATTCAGGTAGGCCGTAGATCTGGCCTCGCATATTTTGCAAGAATGGCGATCTGGTTGCAAAGTTCTGAACGAAACCCAAAATCTTTTTGACTGCAGTTAGCAAATCTAAGACTAGACGGAGGTCTTCACCTTCAAAGATCATGCCTTTTTCGGCACCTTTGAAGACGTGATGCATCTTATGGACCATTCCAATCGGGGCCTTGTATCCGCTACGAGCTATATCTCGCAATGGGACGACAGTTCGCCAATGGTCTTCAACCAGGTCTCTCGTCAAAACCGGAGAAAGCGCTGAACATCGCTCCTTACCTTCTTCGGTTTGCGCCAATTCAACAAGCCGCTCGATTAAAAGTGGCCACTCTAGTTTATTTAAGGTCTTTTCAGATATTCTTTGTTGCATATGTCTTATAGGTTTACCTGGGGGCCTTGTTTGGAGCAACATAAAGTCAGTCTCATATTCATTTTTTACCCTTTTTAGGAGTTATCCACTCATGCACGCCGAGATCAAACACGAAGGCAAATTTACATTTTCGTCCAGTATCCGTGATCACAAATTTTTTATGGACACCCAGGCAGCCTCGGGCGGAGACAATAAAGGTCCCACACCAAAGGAACTTCTAATTGCCGGAGTCATTGGCTGTGCGGGAATGGATATTGTGAGCCTCCTAAAAAAACACAAGATGGCGGCTGATACGCTTACTATCACAGGCGATGCGGAGCCAAGAGCAGAACATCCAAGGATTTTCCAAAATTTAAAAATTCAATTTGCAGCCACAGGATCAAATGTCGGAGCCAAAGAATTGGCGGAAGCCGCCATGCTATCTCTGACAAAATACTGCGGGGTCACCGCCATGATTTCAAAAACAGTCCCCGTATATTACACCGTGGTCCTCAACGACCAGCAGGTTGCCGAAGGCATTGCCGACTTCGGATTGTGACGACAAGATTCTTCGCCCCAGGCTTAGAATGACGACTACTCGACCTAGAATTATGACTAAACAAACAAAAAGGGCAGATCATCACGATCTGCCCTCATTCATTTATCGAAACTTAAACTTAGCCAGCGATGCCAAGAACACTGAGTAACCAAGTGTGCGCGGTTTGGAAGAACGGCACAAACACGAGGCTGATGATCGCCATCAATTTCATAAGGATATTGAGGGAAGGACCAGAAGTATCCTTGAAAGGATCGCCAACGGTATCGCCAACGACTGCAGCCTTGTGCTTATCGGTGCCTTTGCCCTCGGTTTTCTCAATATATTTTTTTGCATTATCCCAACCGCCACCAGAGTTAGAGGTCGATAACGCCATCACCAATCCAGAAATCAAACTACCTGCTAATAGACCTGCGAGAGCTTCAACGCCAAAGACCACGCCAACAACCAACGGCGAGAACAAGACCAAGACCGCGGGTGCAACCATTTCGGAAAGTGCAGAATTTGTCGAAATAGCTACGCAGCTGCGGTAATCCGCACGAGCCGTACCTTGAAGAAGGCCAGGAATCTCGCGGAACTGACGACGCACTTCGTGAATCATTCCTTCCGCAGCACGACCAACGGCCAACATTGTTTGGGCTGTAAACAAGAACGGAAGAACGCCGCCAACAAGTAGGCCAGCAAACACAACTGGAGTTAACATATTGAGCGCTTCAAAGTGGGCGCGGGTTAAGAACGCCGCGAAAAGGGCAAGAGCAGTCAAAACAGCTGAACCGATTGCAAAGCCCTTACCAATCGCTGCAGTTGTGTTGCCAGCAGCATCAAGTAAATCGGTACGCTGACGAACGATTTTTGGCATATCCGCCATTTCAGCAATACCACCGGCATTGTCTGAAACTGGACCATAGGCATCAATCGTTAGACCAGTTGCAATAGTCGAGATCATACCAATCGCTGAAAGTGCGATACCGTACATGCCAGCCAAAGTCCACGATACATAAACTGTTGTCGCAACCGCAATGACCGGAACAACAGCAGATTCATAGCCTAAAGAGAGGCCGTAGATAATATTGATCGCAGGCCCTTTATCAGAAGCCTCTGCTAAACGACGAACATGCTTAAAGCCATGAGAGGTATAGCGCTCAGTCATGTAACCAATTAAAAGTCCCGACCACAAGCCAGAGAGAACCGAGATCATCGCACCTTGACGAGTTACTTCAATGCTACCGATTTGGAAGCTATCGACCATCGCCCATTCGCTAACCAAATAAATTGCGGCCGTCATAAGAATAGTCGAGATGATCAGCTGTCCACGAAGAGTCGGTTCAACTTGGGTTGCATCTGACTTCAGACGAGCAAAAAATGCCGTGATAAGACAAACAGGAATGCCAACAGCACTAATTAATAGAGGATAAAGCAACGCATTCAGGTTACCGGCAAGAGTTGCAGACGTTGCGCCGATGACGAGGGCTGCGCAAGTAGCTTCCGCACACGAACCAAAAAGATCCGCGCCCATTCCTGCGATATCACCGACGTTGTCACCTACGTTATCAGCGATTACAGCAGGGTTACGTGGGTCATCCTCAGGAATACCAGCTTCAACCTTACCAACCAGATCTGCCCCAACATCCGCAGCTTTAGTATAGATACCACCACCAACGCGACCAAAAAGCGCGACGGTCGAGCCACCTAGACCGAACCCTGCGACCATCTCCATAATGATGTGCTTTTCGATATCAGCAGGAATCACCGCTAAGAAGATCAGAACCACGCCTAGCAGGCCAAGAATCGCCAAGCCAGTTAAACCAAAGCCCATGACCGCACCTGAGTTGAAAGCAACTCGGAAAGCAGCAGTAATGCTATGGTTCGCGGCAATCGTAGTGCGCACATTTCCACGAGTCGCAATCTTCATCCCGAGAAAGGCACAAATACTTGAAATCACTGCGCCAGTGACAAATGCGACGGAGCTAAATAGTCCCTCATTCACGTCAACTGTCGCCGGGTTATCAAGTGCAAAGAAAATAAGACCCGCAAATACGACTACAAAGCCTGCCACATATTTATATTCTTGAGAAAGAAATGCCATGGCTCCTTCGGCGATGGCGTCTGAAATTTCTTTCAGCCGTGCAACTTTTTCCTCGTTTACGCCCGCTGTTTCAGGATTCACTTTAAGTGATGTGACCTTTACAGCGAAATACGCCGCCGTTATAAGTGCGAGCAATGCACATCCGCCAATTACCATCGTTACCACAATAACCTCCTCAATAAGCAAGTCTAATCAAGTCCATCAAAACCAAGATTCTGATCGTTCAACGCCATTCTAAAAAAATGCGGAGCCAGAAGTTATGCCAAGGGGGGACGGGGGTGGCAAGGTTAAACGTCCGCCGAGGACATTATTTTTTTGTCGACCCGGGGTAGATTTGAGTAAACCGAAAAAAAAGAAAACCCCGCTCCAAAAGAAGCGGGGTCATTTTCCAAGTAAAACCAATAGGTTACTTCGAAGAATTACTTCTTCTTAGCAGCTTTTTTGGTTGCTTTCTTGGTAGCCTTTTTGGTGGCTTTTTTAGCTACTTTCTTAGTAGCTTTTTTAGTAGCTTTTTTAGCTACTTTTTTCTTGGTAGCTTTTTTAGCTACTTTTTTAGTAGCTTTTTTTGCTGCCTTCTTAGTTGCTTTCTTCTTAGTTGCTTTTTTCTTGGTTGCTTTTGCTGCGACCGTTCCTTCAGTTGCTTCCATCATGCATTCCTCCAAATTAATAACAATAAAAAAACTCTGTTACACATTCCCACAACCCTGCTCGGAACCCTTCCAAACTCAGATTGCGGGCCTTCGCACTTGACACAATCGAAATTCTAACCTAGCCCGGCTCATATCTCAACGAACCGCGCTTTGCTTTGGTCCGATTGTGTCTCTCTTCCAATTAAAGAAGTACCACACAAAAAAATCATAGCACAATTTTTTTTATTTTACCTATACCTAACGAAAACTTTTTTTCATTTTTTTCACTTTTATGTTCCCGACCGACCGTGAGCGATCATCAAACTGATCCTTCGATCATTCTCCAACTGATCTTTCGAAGGCAACAATCAGAGAGATGACGACCAATAAAACCAACACGAACAAGACTTAAAATCCTTGGCGCTCAATACTTTGAAGGAAATTTGTATTTTATCAAATTTGGACATCAACCACGCAACTTAAAGTTTTTCTTAAATTTGACGAAGGTCAAATCATAAAAAGAGATGACAAGCGTCAACCGAGGGCAACTGAACTTTCTTGGCGTCGAGCGGGAGTTTGGTATGGCGACTGAGCCAGTCGGTACATTGCTGACTGTTGAGGACGATGTCTAAATTCCCGAACTTACCGCTATGTACGCTGAGGCTCTAAGGTTTCATGTCTCTGAAGCAGAAGACGGTGAAGCCGCACTGGCACAAATAAAACTAGATACCCCCGACATCATTGCTTCAGATATGAGAATGCTGAAGATGGACGGACTGACTCTTCTTAAAGAGTTGAGAGAGCCAGTAACCTATTCTCTTCCAATCGGAAATCACTTCAAAGGAGTATACGGGCCACGCCCTAGACTCCGGTGCGTTCAATTATCTTGAAGAGCCTTTCCCCGGCAAAATTTCTCCTGAAGTCGAGATCCTCAGATTGATCATGTTGCGCCACGATTGTGATGTCGGGGTCCAGCAAATGAAAATTACCGATATGCCAGATCGTTATGTCCCGATAAGGGACACAAACGATCGAGCCAATAAATTTCTGTTAGCGATTGGTTTTGGGATTTAAGAGTTTGAGCGCAGCGGCGGCTCGTTGACTTATTTGTGGTTCGTCTTGATTGATGAATTCTCGCGATTTTGAACCTTTTGTAACCTTTGATAGCTGAGGACTGCCGTTCTCTTTAGCCGTTTTTTGGCTCAGTGGAGATGAGTCTGCGCGACGATTCGATTCAGGAGTGCGTTCGGCGCCCGCTCTATTCGCTTTATCCGCCGGCGATAGCATACCACCGCCAAACCCTTCATTCGCAAGAGCCTTCGCGACAGCTTCGCTAGAGGTAAGTATCAAAGTCAATGTTGAACTAGCCTCAGTCGGTAGCTTTTTTGCCATATCAACAAATAGATTAAAATCTCTTGGTTCCGGTTGTTCCTGATCCCAAAGATATAAGTGAACTGCTGAATCAGACCTTGGCCCCCAGACATCGGTATTAACAAAACGTGTTTGCTCACGGACAGTCTGAAGCTGCTTCATTGCATTAATTGCCGAACCAAGACGAACGATGGCCCCTACCCGCTCATCATTCATTTCTAATGGCCGCAATCCAACGGAAGAAAATGCCTCGTTCCACTGGGTCAGGATCTCCGTGCGGCGTTTGTAGTTCCACTGGAGTAAAGATTCGTCTCTCGCAAATCTAGCCGCATCTTTTATCATTTTCTGAACCCGTTGGCGGCGCGTATCGCGATGTCGTAACGCCGCCCGTGCCTCCGCAACCAAAAAGGCCGGGTTACTAATGTCGACAGTCTTGTCGCTGCCAATAGTATTCCACCACTGACGTATTTGAGACTCCAGTCGCCCCTGCAAATCTAAGCGTTCAGCGAGTCGCAGACGAAGATCGGTCTTTTTCAGATGCAAAGATTCAAATTCGTTCGCATCGCGGCCTAGCAAGAGATATTCTTCTATGGAGATTTCAGTAGGGACCTCAACCGCCGAGGCCCACTCATTCCACATCTGTTTAAGTTTTGTCAACTCTTCGGTCGCCTTTAACGCCAAATCGTCCATCAAAGCGAGTTCCCGAGTTGTATCGATTTTAGTTTTATCAAACTCGTCTGAAAATGCCTGCACAGACTTGAGAGCGTACTCAATCGATGCTTTGAGCGATTCGACGTCGCGTATCGATTTGCGAATCCAATCCAAATGGTGATCATTTAAACTATGGCGCTCTTGAGCCTCGACAATATCTGCCTTGCCCTTAAGACGATCAAACCATCCCTTGTTTGAGTCGCGCCTTGCAATAGCTTCGGACTTTTCAGCGGGCTCTTCTAATTTTTCGATATCGAGTCCGAGCTGCTTCATTCCGAGCAGCATACTAGCAAGGCAGCTTTCGACTTCCTGACCGGTAACTTCGCTTCCCGATAAAAATTGGTTCCACTGGGAC
>CAZUYQ010000072.1:0-2217 GCA_964624705.1 uncultured Polynucleobacter sp. | reverse complement strand
GGCTTTAATTTCTTCGAGCAGACTCTTTGCAGCTTACCCGCCGTATCAACTAAGCGAGAATATGCGCGCACACGAACCAGAAGCTCCATTCCACGATTCCACTGCGCAGGATCCATAGTCGCTTGCAATGCCCGCTCTGACCAGCGCGCAACAATATTCGAAATACTTTCGTCCATAGATTCTATTTGTGTTGCTAAACGTGGAGCCGATTCGTGAATATCCGTCATCTTCCGACAAAGAAAATCTATTTGCTGGAGATGGTCGAGCTCCCTCGTCATGGATTCAATAAGACCTAAGGAAGGGGCAATTTCACCGCCCGTCTGCTTAACCACGGGGGCCGTTTGAATTTCTGACCAACGAGCCAATAGAGTCGTTAAATTGGGTGCTAATCTAGCAAGTGCGTCAGAATTTCCGAATTCCGATTGATTCATAAGCTTTGCACACTCTTCTGCTAAGACTTGAATCACCGTCTCCGCATCTGGCTCACCATTAGTCTGAGATTCGCCATTTAAAGCATCCACTGTGCCAAAGAATCCATTCTTACAAGTTAAGATTCGATACAGCACGGGCGAGACTAAGCCATTGCCATGAGCAATCCCAGGTTCCATATCCAGCAGAGCCGCTAACATCGATCTTTGAGCTTCATCGGTCGGAATCATCCGTCCATTGTGTGAAAACCTACTACCACTTGTGCCACGCCAAATTTCCCAAGTATCACCGGCATTATCAGTGAGTTCTAGCGTCACTTCTTCGATTCCAGGAAGACGGCGGCCGCTTAATGCAAAGACCACGGCCTTTGCAACGTTCTGAATGTCAAGAGACTGACTATATAAAACAAGGAAATTCCGGAAAACACCAATTCCGTGCTTACAACGCCATCGCTTAGTCGAGTCACTAGATTTAGCGAGATATTTGATACTTGAGATATTCACGGCGTTCTCCTTAACTCAATTTCTTACCTGATATGCCGATACATTTAAAAATTATTACCGTTTGTTCAACCTGGAAAGTCGATGAGCACAAAAGCAAATACATCTCGTCTCAGCATACTTGATCTAGGTGCCATGGATCGCGATCTTATCCGCGATATTAGCAAACAGTATGGGTATAAGCGGTTTGCCTGTTATCGTATCACACAAGACACTGCGACCCTGCTCATGGATACTGGTGAAACCCCAGATGCCCCTATCTCCCCCATCATCGATTGTTCTTCTTATTATTATACAGCAAAATCGCGAATGATTCTCGCTTCAGGTTGGCAAACCTTACCAAAAGAAATTAAATCGAATCATCCAGATTTACGCGGATGGAAATCATATTTACCTATCCAAGATCTTTGGAGTAGTCGTATCCTCTTTTTCGTTAAAAAAGACGGTCGAAGAACCGGAGATCCAGGCGAGCTAGACGGATTTCTCGAAGCACTTGGTCGAAGGTTTCATTATTGGCTTGCGGGCGACGAGCTACGTCATTTTATTGACGATACAACGAGCTCTGAACATATGCATGCCTTTAGCGCCATGCTTTCGCAGTTACTTAGCCATGAGATCAGAAATCCGGTAACAAATTTGCTAAGCCTCAGTGAAACATACGAAATGCTTTTAAAAGATACTTCTCCCGAGCAAGCGAACTTTGCCGCTGAGGTCGGCCAATTTGCAAAACAAATTTGGACAGTCATCCAAAAAATTGAATTACTGACTTCGGCCGACCAAGCGACAAGTCCTAGTGAACAAACTGCTCAACTACTAGACATGCACGAAGTCTTAAAAACAAGTATTCGAGAAGAATCGATGGCCAATCCCCAGACGACATCTAAAGTGATTGTATCGATAAATGACTCTCAACTAAAGGTCCAAGGGGTTCCTTCCCTCATATCATTAGCGATAAGAGAGCTTATCAAAAATGCATTTCAGTTTTCAAATGGGACGCCGGTGCGAATTGCGGCTTACCCCTCCAGCGGTAGCCTTATTATCGATGTCGAAGAAGAGGGGGTTCCTGTCCTACCCGGTCACGAAGAGATGATTTTTCTTCGCTATTTTCAGGGACCCAAGAACTCTTCGCAAAAAGGTTCCGTTCGAAGAGGGCTTGGACTTGGTCTCTATGTAGCGAGGTTTGTCTGTTCAATCCATGCGGGTCAACTACTTTTTGTACGAGGTGTCGGCAAAAAAGGCACTTTCAGAATGATTCTTCCTCTAGCAGAACCAGTGTCACAAAAAAAGG
>CAZUYQ010000071.1:12730-25655 GCA_964624705.1 uncultured Polynucleobacter sp. | reverse complement strand
AATACTTTGGCTGGAATGCTTGCCATCGAAGCCTTGGTCACAAAGATGATGGCAACGAAATTATTCTAAGACTCAGCGCACGCGATCTTGATCAGGCCAAACTTAGAAAATTCTCAAAAATGGTCCCAGCGCTTATTTTAAGTGGCCCCCCGGGTGTCTGTGTTCTTGGTGGCGCGCCAAAACCCACTGAAGTCGTAAGCTACTGGCCAGCACTTATGCCTAAATCTGCCGTCCAACCTCGCATTGCTCTTTACGATGGCGGCGTTAAAGAAGAACGCGCAATCAACGCTGACGTCATCGGACATTTTGAGGCTCCCGAAATGAATACGCAGCGAGCAGACACCGCCAAAAAAGATGTGCACACTGCCATGAAAGACGGAGAAGGCGCGAAATCGGTTCCGTTATCAACCATTGCCCTTGGTCGCTCAGGCGATAAGGGCGATATGTCGAATATTGGCATCTTGGCCCGCAGTCCGAAAGCATTCGCTTGGCTTGAGTCCTGGCTGACCGCACAACGAGTCAAAGATCTGTTTCAGGAAATCTGTCACGGCCCAGTCGTACGCTACAAACTCGATAATATGTCTGGTTACAATTTTCTATTGGATGCCTCACTTGGCGGCGGCGGAACTCTGACCCTAAGGACTGATGCTCAGGGTAAAACCTTTGCTCAAGCGCTATTGCGTCAGATGGCCCCAGTTCCTCAAGATGTTCTCGACGAAATCAAAAGTGGAGCGATCATTTCGTGAGCGCGAATCATACGAAGTTAGAGTTTTACAAAACTAAGGATCATGGCGAAGAAACAATCGCTGTATTGATTCTATTCAGGCCAGAACATGCTAATGCATTCTCGGCTCAGATGATGGAAGAAATCACCTTTCATATGGGCACAGTCTCGCATCGTGCAGGCTGCAGGGCTCTCGTGATCACTGGTGCTGGCAAGCATTTCTCGGGAGGCGCCGACCTCACTTGGATGCAGGCTTCGGCGAAACTTTCTTATGCTGAAAATATCAAGGACTCATCAAGACTGGTTCAGATGTTTGAAGCAGTTGCGAATTTAACGATCCCAAAGATTGCTGTGGTTCGCGGCGCGGTTTACGGTGGAGCACTTGGTTTGATTGCTGCTTGTGATTTTGCGATCGCTCATGAGGGTGCCAAATTCTGCTTAAGCGAGGCAAAACTAGGATTACTACCAGCAGTTATTTCGCCTTATTTAGCGAGAAAAATGACTCCGGGCCAACTCCGACGCCATTCCTTAACTGGTCGTGTTTTCACAGCGCAAGAGGCCAAAGAATTTTCCTTGATTGAATGTGTTGCTACACAAGATCAGTTCCAACAACTAGTTGAAACAGAATTAAATTATATTTTGACCTGCGGCCCTGAGGCGCAAAAAGCGATCAATGTTTTATTTAATAAATTACGTCATCATAACTTTGAGCAAATTGATGACACAGTCGCAGCGATCGCGACGGCTCGAACAGGTAGAGAAGGCCAGGCTGGCCTTGCTGCATTCTTTGAAAAAAAACCAGCCCCATGGCTTACGACCTTACCGGCGGAGAGTATTGAGTCGTTGAAGATTTTAACAGGACCTAAAACATGACTTCAGGCATTCATCATTCCAGTGCTCGCATCAAAAGAATTTTTATCGCAAACCGTGGAGAAATCGCTCGTCGTATTGCGTTAACCGCACAAAAACTTGGGATTCAGACGGTCGCGATCACCGATCGCCTCGTAGCTCCGGGATTTTTGACGGGAATTGTCACTGACTTTGTTCATGTCAAAGAAGAGAATACCGCCCTCTACCTCAACCCAAAGCTAATGATTGAACACGCCAAGGCAGCCGGCTGTGATGCGGTGCATCCTGGTTTTGGATTTCTTTCGGAGAATTCTGAATTTGCTGATGCAATCATCCAATCTGGCCTTACTTGGATTGGTCCAAGACCTGGTGCGATCGATGCCATGGCCTCAAAAGCAACCGCACGTAATCACGCCCAGCATGCACAGGTTCCTTGCCTGCCTGGCCTAAACGGCCTTGATTTAAGCCATGGCGAAGCCAAAGCACTCGCTCAGCTTGAAGAGTTCGCTGCTCAAACAGGATTTCCGATTTTGCTGAAAGCAGCTTATGGCGGCGGCGGCAAAGGAATGCGGATCGTTCATCAAAAATCCGAATTAGCTGAGAACGCAAAACGTGCCGCCAGCGAGGCATTGAGTTCGTTTGGCAATGGTTCCTTGATTGTCGAAAAATATTTACCAGCACCTCGGCATGTGGAAGTTCAAGTGCTGGCCGATAAGCATGGTAACGTTAGTATTGTTGGCGACCGTGACTGTTCGCTGCAACGTCGTCATCAAAAAATTCTCGAAGAAGCCCCAGCGCCGGAGATTCCAGATAGCATTCGTCACGCCATGCACTCTGCCGCAAAAAGTTTAACTGCGGCAGTGGGCTATGACAATGCGGGAACTGTCGAGTTCTTACTTGATGAAACCACTCCTGCAAAAATTGGTTTTTACTTCCTGGAAATGAACACCAGACTCCAGGTCGAACACACCGTCAGTGAAGAAGTATTTGGGATCGATCTTGTGGAGTGGCAAATCCGCGTTGCTCAAGGCGAGACGCTACCGGTAGAGTTTGCAAACCTCAAACCACGCGGCCATTCGATTGAAGTTCGAATTTACGCAGAAGATCCTGGCACTAATTTTTTCCCTGCTCCCGGACCAGTACGTGCCTTTGTTCCTGCTCAAGGCCGCGGCGTGCGCTGGGAAATTGGTATGGATACGGTCGATGAGATCACAAGTAAGTTCGACCCCATGATCAGTAAACTAGTTTGTACGGCGGGCGATCGGAAGCAGGCTCTCGAACTTCTCGCCCAGACCTTAGAACGAACCTTGTTTGCAGGACCTCGCAATAATATTCAGTTTCTGACTTGGCTCGCCAGACATCCAGACGTAGTAAAACGTCCGGTCGATACTCATTTTATTGCGGCACATGTGGATGAAGCATTAGCATGGGAAGCCGCCAATCGTAAGCAGCATGAGCCGATTGTCCAATCACTGCTGGACGCACTTGAGGGTCGACGAGTCGGGACACCAGGTAGCACGGCCCATCATCACCTAACTCACAGTGATGCAAAATCTGTGACTGCTTCAGCATTTGCAAAAACAGCCCTTGGACCTAAGTTGGAAGCGATCCCATTATCGATTCATGTCACCCAGAAAAATTTGTCCTGGAGTCCTATCGATCCGCAGGCCGTCAGCCGGTATGGTTTCGGACTTTATGATCGGGGTGATCATAAATCCCATGCATTTGGTTTTGTAGTGCATCAAGCACCGTTACTCACGGAGCATTGGATTAGTTTGGGTGGACACAACTGGGTGCGTGCAGACGAGCGCGCTTCTTCCGCAGGAAGCGGCAGCGGATCCACTCAGGGCGACGGTATGACCGCACCAGTCCCAGGTAAGGTTATTGCCATCAATATCAAAGCAGGCGATGTTGCCGAGGCCGGTCAAATGCTTTTCATCCTTGAAAGCATGAAGATGCAATTTGAGGTGAAATCCACTAAAGCCGGCGAAGTCTCTAAGATTTTAGTGGAACAGGGTATGCAGGTCACGGCTGGACAGAAGCTCGGTGACTGGGTTTGATAGTCTTGATGTTTTTTTTACCTCGTGTTATTGACCGCCCACCACACGGCCACTCACATAGGGTAAAACATCATGAACCTTCTACTTAACTTATCTTTATTATTAGCGATTATAACTTTTAGCATGGAATCTTTCGCGAGCGAGCGAGAGGTGACCATCTGCACGCATACTAAAAACGAGTGCTATCAAGCGTGTAAAAACCCAACCAAAGTACCCTTTAAAGATGAGACTCTTTGCCCTCAAGATAACATCCAAGGCGAATGGGCATGCACCTGCTCTACTGATGGCGGCGGATTACCAACCACGCCAAATGAGCCTGCTGGTTTTACCTTTATGGGCTGCATGTATACAGAAGGTTGTAATACACAATTATGTAGTGGCCGGAGCTACCGTTATTTCTTTAACTCAGAACTTTGCGATTACAATATGATTGCTTGCTACTGCGCTGAGAATTAATTTTGAAGGAACGTACCGTTCAGAATGAAAAATTTTAACCGCAGGGACAAAGGATCTCAATGAATACGGATTCTTCGTCCCCGCGGAACTGAAAATTCGATTACTCAACAATTGTCAGAACGCTGTCATCATCCGCTGCGAAATTTCTTGCGAGCGCATTTTTATATGCGACCCGTAAGCCATCAATGTCGTCTTGTTTTAAGTTCTCATAACTTGCACGACACATAACGGAGTTAGGTTGATTGCGCTGACAACTGCCACCGCTCCCAGCATAAGTATCATAGAGACCAAATGCATGACCGAACTCATGGAGCGTTACAGTGCGACTACCGAACCAGGTGTTAACGCTAGTTGCGACAGAAACGACTGGGCGGTTACCCATTTGGGTAAAAGCTGGGCTGTAGTTGCCAACTCGGAACACACCATCACAGCTCGCATCATTTAGTGCGAGAAACTCTACTTTAGAAGTCACAGGTTTATCTGTCGCTCCCACAAGAGCTTTGGTCCATTCTTCAATCGCGTGGACGACATTGGCTTTATGCTTTTCTGATGCAGCATCTGTACCGATGCAAATCTTAATCGATTCATTGTGCACTTTACGAAGCAGACCAGCCGCTGCCTTAGGTGCCACACTGTAGTCCAGCTTTGAAGCGTCTTGCTCTACGGGCTTACCACAAGATGCAAAAACATAAGCGCTTGCAGCAACCGCTAAACCAAAAACATTCGCAAAACTCGGCATAGACCCTCCATGATCTAAATTTTGGGCGCACCAAAGGCACCCAGTTAAAGAACAATTCTTTAATCTGTTAGAAATCCTAATACTTGACACAGGCACAAAGGTGGGATGCAGACAGAAGGAGATGGAAGAGAAAACCAAAACTCAACGCAACATCTAGAGAGAAAGCAGAAAATGATGACGACCGTCTCTTCTGATTCTAAAGTATTGTGCAAACAAATCGAGTCGGCGAAATTTGCCCAGCGTCGGGATAATAGAAATTAATTAAGTTTTTTTTTAATCTTCTCAGGGAGATATCGAAGCGTGGGCTTTGAGTTCACCAAATCTAAATAGGGAGTAAACGTTAGCTTACTCCCTGTTTAATTTCGAAAAAATTACAAAAAAACCACGTTAAAAGCTTAAGTTAGCAAGTAAACGCCATAGATCAGTAAGCCCTGAATGGGCAAGCGCATATAAAGCGAAACTGGCTTCATTTCTGGAAATTTATCAGGATGCATTGCCATGTATAAATTTGCCGGAAAAACCGCGATAAGAAGTCCGATCAATCCCCAAGCTGCGAGATGAGAATACTGTGGAAGAAGAAGTAAAACGCCTAGACCAATTTCGAGTACTCCACTCAACGCTACCGAGGCTTTATGAAATGGAATATAGGGAGGCATCATCTTGAGATAAAATTTTGGAATTAAAAAATGAAGACTTCCTGCGACAACAAATAAAATTGCAAATAAATATTTTAGGATTACAACTGCATTCATTCCAACCTTCTTTCTCAGTAACAATGTTGATCTCTGGCATGTCCATAAAGCTTCACCTTATCTGTTCCTAGCAAAAACAAATCGTCTGCGTACCAAAAGCTCCATTTTCCGCAATATCGCACTCATTTCGCCAAAAACCCCATAAACACTTAAAATAACTGATAAATCAATACAAGCAAAACTGCTTACTTCACTGTCTTTGTATAGACAAAATATGGCAAAACATAGTACTTCTCGAGTAATAACATATTTTCGAGGTCGCACACGTGTCATCACGAGAAGTCAAATCATCCGTCGTAACGATCCGACTCACGCCTGCACAAAAAGATCTTTTGGAAAGCGGGGCAATGGCAAGCGGATTGTCCACCAGTTCTTTCCTACTTTGGTTTGGCCTTGAGGGTGCACGTAACGTCGTGCATCGCGCAAAGACAACACCAATGACAAGAGCTAAGAACAAAAAAAGCAACAGCCGTCAGAACAACGAGAGCGTATGAAGCTTAAAAATTTATTTTCTATCGGAAAACCATTTCAAGATTCACCTCTTTGGCTAGTGAATATTACCTTTGTTATTGGGTTTGCGGTTTTAATCGTTAACGGAATCAATCTCAATCAGAACATGCGAGTCTTGCGCGAGCGCGACATCTCGGTAGAGCACACCAAAGAAGTCCTCGAGCAGTTAGAATTAGTCGTTTCTAATTTATTAGACGCTGAGGCTCAAGAACGGGGTTTCCTTCTTACAGGCGACAAAACGTTTTTGGATTCCTATAGGGACTCAGTTAACCTCGTTCACACTCATCTCTCGAATGTTCAGAATCTAACAAGCGACAATCCGATACAAGTTCAACGGGGAACAACACTAGAAGATCGTATTTCTGCAACTATTGCTCGATTCGATTATGTTATTTTACTGAGCCGCAAAGAAGGACGAGACGCCGCCAGAGAAGCCGTATTGAGCGGCGAGGGTCGCGTGAAAATGGCCGCAGTGCGTGAAATGACTAAAGCTATGCGAGCTCACGAAGAAGCCTTATTAGACAAGCGTCGTCAACAGTCTGATGTTAGTCGCATAAAAGTAGACCGCCTGATGGCCATCGAAGCCTCTGCAAGCCTGCTTATCTTGACCCTCGCTTATTTCTTGATCCGCCGACAAATTTTAACCCAAAATGAAGAACGTATAAGACTTGAACGCGAGGCCTGGCTAAAGGGTGGACTTGCTGAAATGAGCGAGATTCTTCGCGGCGACGAGACAGTCCAGTCACTTGCAACAAAGACGCTAAGCTTTTTAGCGCGCTACTTAAATATACCTGTCGCAACGTTTTATGTCCGAAATGGCAGTCGACTTCTACTGAGCGGATCCTTTGCAGGCGGGAGTGAGCAACAACATATTGCTCCTATGATAAAGATCGGTGACGGTTTGACCGGGACAGCGGTGGCTGAAAAGAGGACCATCTATTTACAAGATGTTCCCGACACTTATATGAAAATTTCATCCACTATTGGTAGTGCTGTTGTGAGACATATTATCTGCATACCGCTGCCATATTCTCAAGAAATTAATGGTGTTATTGAACTCGGTGCACTCACAGCATTTACTGACCTGCAGCAGGAGCTTTTAGAACTTATTCGCCAAAGTCTCGGAGTAAGTCTTGATGCTGCGCAAACCAGAACTCGCACGCAGGAACTCCTTGAAGAGACTCAAACTCAGGCGGAAGAATTACAATCGCAACAAGAGGAGCTCCGCACTAATAACGAAGAGCTCGAAGCTCAGACCAATGCGCTCCTAGCCTCTGAGAACCGTCTCCAGCAACAACAAGAAGAACTTCGCCAAACCAACGAAGAACTAGAGCAGCAAGCGCGCCTCTTAGAAGCTCAAAAACGCAATCTCGAGGAAAAGAATATAGCTCTTACTCAAGCTCAAGCAGTCATCGAAGCCAAAGCGCAAGACCTCGCCCAAGCGAGTCAATACAAATCTGATTTCCTGGCAAACATGTCGCATGAGCTCAGGACACCACTCAATAGCTTATTAATCCTTGCGACGCTTCTATCAGAAAACGACGAAGGCAATCTAACCGAAAAACAGATTGAATTCGCAGGTACCATTCACCGTGCAGGTACCGATCTGCTAAATCTGATAAGCGACATTCTTGACTTATCCAAAGTTGAAGCTGGTAAATTAAGCCTGAATATAGAAAAAATTGATTTAAATTCATTTACCTCTGAATTAGATCAAGTTTTCCGCCACCAGGCAGATCAGAAAAATCTCGACCTTGAATTTACTATCGCCGATGATGCGCCAATCTCATTCTCGTCGGATCGGCAGCGTCTGGAGCAAGTCCTTAAAAATTTATTGTCAAATGCGATTAAATTCACGGCTAATGGGCGCGTCTCAATGACTGTCAGCAAGACAGTGAGTGAAATTAATGGTGACGAACTGGCGTTCAAGGTCACTGATACAGGCATTGGCATACCGAAAGAAAAACAAGATCTTATTTTTGAAGCATTTCAACAAGCCGACGGCTCCACAAGCCGTGCTTATGGTGGGACTGGTCTCGGGCTTACAATATCTCGTGAACTGTCTCTTCTATTGGGAGGACGCATCGATGTCGTGAGCGAGCCTGGCGAAGGCAGTACATTTACACTCCGCATTCCGGTCGACTTAAAAGTCAACACAGATGCGGCCGGCGTCGAAGCACAAATGCAAGCGGCATTTCAACCAATACCTCACCTATTGAGCCGTTCTCATTCACACGAGGAGATGGAAAAGGAAAAACAGAAAGAGAAAGAAAAAGATTCATCCCTAAAACGCCAACCCCTTACTGAAGGGGATACGTCGGAGTTAAAGCCGGACGATAAACTGATTATTATTATTGAAGATGACCCCGCGTTTGGTCGTCTCTTAGTCGGGCTAGCCCGCGAATCGGGCTTTAAAGCAATTTTTACTACTGACGGAGAATCGGGTCTTGAACTCATTCGCACACACAAAATATGTGGTGTTGTTCTCGATTTAAGACTTCCAGATGTCAGCGGACTCAGCGTTTTCGAGCGACTTAAAGCAGACCCTAAAACCAGACATTTACCCATTCACATCATTTCCGGAGACGATTTCAGTCAGAGTGCAATGCGTATGGGTGCTGCCGGTTATTTAGTGAAACCGGTGAGTCGTGATCAACTTCGTGACGCATTTCAGAAACTGGAACAAACTCTTTCAAGGTCGATCAAACGAATCTTGATCGTTGAAGATGACGATATTCAGCGTAGAGCTATGATCGAGTTACTTTCGGGTATCGACTTAGAGATAGATGCCGTGGCTCGCGGCGAGGAAGCAACTCGAAGTCTTTCTCGTCAAGAATACGATTGCCTCATCCTCGACTTACGCCTCCCAGATATGTCCGGCTTCGACCTTTTGAAGCAGCTCGAGACGATGGAACTGCCGACGCGACCACCCGTCATCGTTTATACTGGAAAGGATTTATCACCCGCAGAGGTGGATCAATTGCGCAGATATTCTGAAAGCATCATTATAAAAGGTGTGAAGTCACCTGAACGTCTCGTCGATGAAGTAAGTCTATTCCTCCACCGCGTTGAATCCGATTTGCCGCAAAAATCGCAGGCGATGCTGAAAGAGCTACGCGGTCGAGAGAAGACATTTGCTGGACGGCGTGTCCTACTTGTCGATGACGATATGCGAAATGTGTTCGCACTTGCTAATGCTCTCGACACACGCGGTATAAAAGTCGTGGTCGGAAAGAACGGTCGCGAAGCTATCGCAGCTTTAGAGTCAGACCCAGAAATTGAACTTGTTCTTATGGATATTATGATGCCGGTCATGGATGGCTATGAAGCCATGAAGCATATCCGCTCTATTCTGCAGTTCCAGAAATTACCAATTATCGCTTTGACTGCCAAAGCCATGAAAGGTGATCAGGAAAAATGTTTAGCAGCTGGTGCAAATGACTACCTGCCAAAACCAGTTAATCTTGAGCGTCTCCTGTCGCTTCTCCGCGTCTGGCTTCCACGGAGAGGAGAAATCCCCATATGAAGATTGAGGACATAGAGATTCAATCACTGACTGTCGCGTTACAACAACGCTATGGCTATGATTTTCGCGATTACTCGCCTGCATCATTAAAGAGACGTCTTAAGAATCTTACGATGAAGCATCAACTTGCTAGCATATCTCAGCTTCAGCATGAACTGCTTTATCGACCCGATTTATTTATCTCTGCACTAGCGGATTTAACCGTGCCCACGACGGAGATGTTTCGTGACCCAGAAGTCTATTTGCAATTACGCCAAGAAATTATTCCGGTGCTAGCTACATATCCTACTCTAAAGATCTGGCATGCGGGATGCAGCACTGGTGAAGAGGCTTATTCTTTAGCAATTCTTCTCACCGAAGCTGGCCTGTATGATCGATCTATCATTTATGCTACCGATATAAATCCCGCAGCATTGAAACGTGCTCGCGATGGTATCTATTCATCTGAAACGATACGCACGGCAACTGCAAATTATCACGCGGCTGGTGGAACTCGGGCGTTCTCAGATTACTATGTTGCCCTTTATGACGCTGCCCGATTTGACTCGAAACTTTCGACAAACATTGTTTTTTCAGAGCATAACTTGGCGACCGATGAAGTATTCTCTGAGATGAATTTAATTCTGTGTCGCAATGTTTTAATTTATTTTAACCGCGAACTTCAGTGCCGCGTCCTTGACTTGTTTGCAAGAAGTCTCGCTTATAAAGGCTTTCTTTGCCTAGGAACAAAAGAATCTCTCAACTTCCTTACCAACGGCAACGAGTTTAAACCTATTTCGGCTCGAGAAAAGATATTTCAGAAAGTATCTGCCCGAAATTCTTCTGGAAAGGAGAATGCGTCATGACATATAAAGCTGTCGTCATTGGCGCTTCCGCAGGCGGGTTTGCCGCCCTAACATCCATTGTGTCACCTCTTTCTAAGAAATTTCCGTTGGCGTTGATCGCAGTTTTACACCTAAAGCCATCGTCATTTGTTGATTACACCCCCGTGTTAAGCCGATTAAGTTCATTGAGTGTTTCGGAGGCTCAGGAGAAGCAGCCGATTGCACCCGGAACTTTATACTTAGCTCCACCAAGTTATCATTTACTTGTAGAGCCGGATGAAACATTTGGCCTCACGGTTGAAGATCGGGTGAACTTTTCGCGCCCTTCGATCGATGTACTTTTTGAGTCTGCGGCAGATGTGTATGGAAAGAATCTTATAGGTATTCTTATGACGGGAGCCAATTGTGATGGCGCTCTCGGCATGAAGGCAATCAAAGAAGCAGGCGGCTTCACCATCGCCCAAGACCCAAAGTCGGCAGTAGCCAGAGCCATGCCAGAATCAGCAATAAGAATGAACTGTATAGATCGCATCCTCTCGCTTGACGAAATTGCGAAGTTTTTACTGGATTTTGACCATAAGGAGCACAAAAAAAATGCATAGAACGAAACTCCTTTTGGTCGATGACAAACCGGAGAACATCCTAGCTCTGGCCAATCTCGTGGCTTCGCCTGAGATAGAGATCGTTAGCGCAACCTCGGGATTTGACGCTCTGGAAATGCTTTTAAAACACGATTTCGCGTTGGCATTGCTAGATGTTCAGATGCCCATTATTAGCGGATTGGAACTTGCGCGTTTAATGCGTTCCGCCGAACGCAGTAAAGCTATCCCTATCATCTTCGTGACAGCATCTCAGGCAACGGAGAAAGCTGTTTTTGACGGTTATGACCATGGCGCTGTTGATTATTTAACAAAACCTTTGAACCCTCGCGTCGTAAGAAGTAAAGTGAAAGTATTTGTCGAACTTGATCAAAAATCTGCTGCACTTCGTCAAAGAACCACTGATTTAGAGCAAAAAAGTCAGGCGCTCGCTGAGAAGTTAAGTGAAGTCGAATTACTTAAAGGTGTAGCGGAAGCAGCTAACCAAGCGAAAAGTCAGTTTTTGGCCAATATGAGTCATGAAATTCGGACACCTTTGGCAGCGGTCATTGGCTTTGCAGAGTTGCTAAAACAACCTAACCAGACACTAGTGGAAAGACAAAACTGTGTTACTGCGATCGAACGAAATGGTAAGTTATTGCTTAATCTCATCGAGGATATTCTCGATTTATCAAAGATTGAAGCTGATCGTGTCGATATCGAATACACACGGGTTGGCCTGGCAGATCTTCTTGCCGATGTGCTGGCGGTACACGGATTAAAATCGCAGGAAAAAGGCATTCAATTTGAAGTCATTCCGGATGGAAAATTGCCAAACTATATTTTGGCAGATCCTTTACGACTAAAACAGATCTTAAACAATATTATCGGTAATGCCGTAAAGTTTACGTCAAAGGGTAAAGTTTCGGTTAAAGTAACTTTGAATCAAACTGAACTCAGACGTAATACCCTGTGTTTTGTGGTCAGTGATACAGGTTGCGGTCTAACAGAAGAAGATGCACGTCGTTTGTTTCAACCTTTTGTTCAGGCAGATAGCTCGACGAAACGCCAGTACGGTGGAACAGGTCTCGGTCTAGTGATCTCACAACGGCTTGCTAGACTTCTTGGTGGCGACGTAATCTTATTAAAGAGCACAAAAGATAGCGGATCCTCTTTCCAAGTCACGATTGACCCAGGCGATATTAGCTCTTCTTCGTTAGAAGAGTTATCGATCAACGGCTCGGGAGCTGTTCCGCGCGAGCACGGACCAAAGGTCGATCACGAAAAATTAAGTGGGCTAAAGATTCTTGTGGTTGATGATGCTGTTGATAATCGAGCTCTTATGACCAGGTTTCTGCATTTAGCAGGTGCCGAGGTCGGAGTTGCCTGCGATGGCATGGAGGCTGTCGATAAAGCATTGACCGGTCAATTTCACGTCGTGCTTATGGATATTCAAATGCCTGGCATGGACGGCTACGATGCAACCTCGATCTTACGTCAAAAGGGCTACCGCAGGCCTATTCTGGCTTTAACTGCACATGCTATGAAAGAAGATGTGGATCGCTGTTTAGCAGTGGGCTGTGATTTTGTTCTAACAAAACCTGTTAGTCGATCCGGGCTTATCGACGCTGTCGCAAATTACGCAAAAAATTTAAATATGAACGAGTTTACTCCATTATCCATTGCAACCGAAGCTATCGCAAAAAAAAACATTGAAGACAAACATCTTCTTTAAAAATATAAAAATCACACTATGAGAGATTCTCTTCATGACATCGTTTCCTTTACTGGACCTGCTACCTGCTGCCCACGATATTGTAAATGATGGTGAATTACTTGACCGATTTATTAAGTTTACGAGCACTAAAGGACTCGAGCTTTATTCGGCTCAAGAAGAAGCCATTCTC
>CAZUYQ010000071.1:12329-12720 GCA_964624705.1 uncultured Polynucleobacter sp. | reverse complement strand
CCGACTGGCTCCGGGAAATCTTTGGTTGCAACGGCGTTGCATTTTAATGCGCTCGCAAAAGGCAGACGCTCATTTTATACGTGCCCTATCAAAGCTCTAGTAAACGAGAAGTTTTTATCGTTATGTCAAGATTTTGGTCCTGAACATATTGGTATGATCACCGGTGATGCCTCCATTAATGCTGAAGCCCCCATCATCTGCTGCACAGCTGAAATACTTGCAAATCTGGCATTACGAGAAGGTGCAAATGCAAATGTTCAAGATGTGATTATGGATGAGTTCCATTACTACTCTGACCGTGAGCGTGGGGTTTCCTGGCAAATTCCTTTAATTACTCTATCTCAAGCTCGATTTATGCTGATGTCTGCAACTCTCGGCGACATGGACTTTT
>CAZUYQ010000071.1:5267-12319 GCA_964624705.1 uncultured Polynucleobacter sp. | reverse complement strand
CCTTAGGCGATATGACTTTTTTCGTCGACGAACTAAAGAGTCTGACTCACCGCGATTGTACCGTGATTAAAACGCTGGAACGTCCGGTTCCACTTAAATACGAATACCAGGAAGTCCCTCTTCACGAGACCATTCAAGATCTGATGGCCCGGGGTAAATCTCCAGTTTACCTCGTTAATTTTACACAGCGCGAGTGTGCAGAAGAAGCTCAGAACCTGATGAGCATCGATATTTGTAGCAAAGAAGAAAAACAGGCGATTATCGCCGCATTAAACGAATTCGGGACAAGATTTTCGAGTCCTTATGGCAAAGAGATTCAAAAGATGGTGAAGCACGGTGTTGGTGTTCATCACGCCGGACTTTTACCAAAATATCGTTTATTGGTTGAACGTCTGGCTCAGCGAGGTCTGTTAAAGGTAATCTGCGGGACCGACACCTTGGGCGTGGGAGTAAACGTTCCTATTCGAAGCGTTTTATTTACAAAACTATGCAAATACGACGGCGAAAAGGTTGGAATTCTGAGTGTTCGAGATTTTCGTCAAATCAGTGGTAGAGCTGGCCGCAAAGGTTATGACAACGAAGGGCTAGTGGTCGTTCAGGCACCGGAACACGTTGTGGAGAACCGTAAGCTAGAATCAAAGGCAGGCGACGATGTAAAAAAACTTCGCAAGCTTGTTCGCAAGAAACCGCCCGAAAAGGGCTTTGTCATGTGGACCAAAGAAACCTTCGAGAAATTAATGACTTCAGAGCCTGAGGCTCTGAGCTCACAGTTTCAGGTTTCTCACGGCATGCTTTTAAACGTCTTATCCAGACCGGATGATGGCTGTCGCGATATGAAACAGCTCATAAGGTCTTGTCACGACAAACCTCTGCAAAAGGAACGTCATCGCAAAGTCTCGTTCCAAATGTTTCGCTCGCTACTTGATCGGAAAATTATCGAATTTACCGAGAAGGACCCCGTCACAAATAGAAGAAAGATCCGCATCAATGCTGACCTTCAAGAAGATTTCTCTATTCATCATGCCCTGGCTCTTTACTTAATCGACACCGTAAAACGCGTAGATCCGTACAGTGAGACGTATGCACTCGATATCTTGACCTTGGCGGAATCTATCGTCGAGAATCCGGATCTTATTCTTCGCAAACAGCTCGATCGCGTAAAAACCGATAAAATGAATGAAATGAAGGCCGCCGGCGTCGAGTACGAAGAACGTATCGCTGAGCTAGAGAAGCTCGAATATCCGAAACCGAATCGCGAATTTATTTATGAAACATTCAACGAATTTGCCGCAATGCATCCCTGGATCGGCCAAGAAAACATTCGTCCAAAATCGATTGCCCGCGAGATGTTCGAGGGATTTGTAACCTTCGACGAGTATGTTCGCGATTACGAACTCCAACGCTCCGAAGGACTGCTGCTAAGATATATTTCCGAAGTGTATAAAGTTTTAGTGCAAACAGTCCCTAGCAGCGCCAAAGATGAACTTATGGAAGAGATCGTCGAGTATCTTGGAGTTATCGTCCGCCAGGTCGATTCCACGCTGCTAGATGAATGGGAGAAGTTAAAAAACATTAAAAACGGTGTGCCCGCACCTGTCGCCGTCGACGAGCTCAAAATCGACGAATTTGATATTACCCGTAGTAAACGTGGATTTATCGTCGCTATTCGTAATGAAGCTTTTCAATATATCAGAGCTCTTGCTTATGAGCGTTTTCAAACGGTCGTCGATCTCGCCAAAGAAGCAGATCCGCAGCATTCATGGACGATTCCAGCACTTAAGGACATACTCGATCAATACCGAACTGATCATGACGGGCCTCTTACCGATCGCAGATCACGAGCGACCAACTTGGTCCATATCGCGGAGCAAGACGACAAAATAAAATGCCAGCAAATTCTCGCCGACGAAGACGGTAACAACGACTGGCAGATTAGTTTTGAGATCGATATTTTAGCTTCCAGAACGGCGGGCAAGCCAATCATGCGATTGATGAGCTTGGGACCAATTCAATAACCGCGTTATAAAGTTACAGGAAATTCCTTACTCGACTGAACCTTCAACCAGGCGGGCAAGTTAAGATCGTCCACAGGCATACCAGTATTCAAATAAATATGTCTGACACCCATCTGATGCAGAATATGTGCGATCTCAATTCCATCAAAGTCGATATCTAAATTATAATCGACAAAAAACTTTGTCGTCGCGTGGGAACGCTCTATCACCTGCAGCAACTGCTCCAGGTTTGCAACCGTCTCAATCGCAATATTTTTGCTATTTGCTGCCATTTTCCACGCTTGTCGCAGGTAAATATCATTATCTATCAGGACACAATTGAGAGGTGGCGTTTGCGGTTTTCTAATAATGATTGAAAGATCAGCAGCCAAACTTTTAGGAATAACTTTGATATCGTGCGCAAGCCAATCAGGATGACGAGATGTCTCATCTCCATGGCTCGTCACTAAGATCGCTCGAGACATCAGACCTAGTTCCAGAATAACATCAAAACCAGTTTGCGGGCTCCCGACGAACTCGAAATCAAGGAGAAATCTGGCTTTAGCTAAACTCTCGCCATAGAACTGAAACCATTTTTTAAAATCATTAATCGAATAGAAATCGAGAATCGGCACAGGATGGTCAGCGAGACGCTGTCGCCAAACTTCATGAATAGACTTGTCATCATCAATCACAACAATTTGCTCGTCGCCTTCAAGTATCAATGCGGTAACGAACCATTCCGGTACAATGGAGCGAGCTAATCTGATTTCGATCTTTGTGCCTTGTCCTGGACCGGACTCAATACGCCACTCAGCTTGCCAAGCCTCTACTTTTTCGCGAGCAAAAGCGAGACCAAGACCATGCCCTCGCTCTCTCGACGAAATCGCAGCGCCTTTCATGATTGAATCAATGAGCGATTCCGACATCCCAAGTCCTGAATCGACCACCTCAATCACACAGGATTTTCCTTCCGAGTGTAAATAAACCTCGATTGTGCCTGTCGATCCGGAAAGGGCATCAAAACCATTGTCGATAAGGTTAGAAAGAACACGTCGGAGATCACTACCACCTACATCGGAAAACAGAAGATGTGCTTGGCCCGTGCTTTTTGCAATAATTTGGACATTAGGATAAGAAGAATACTGCACTCGTTTTTCAGACACGATCGATTCGACCAACGGCCATAGATTCTCACTTTGTACCCTTGAACTACTCATTCGACGATCTTTTGATTCACGATAGTAGTGTAGCAAACCATTTACGATATCGTGAATTCGTTGACTCGCGGTACGCAAAGTAACTCGCTGGCTTTCATCAAATACTTTTGAATGTGATAAAACAGTATCCAGCGCCGCTAATGGCGACCTAACGTCGTGCGCGACCTGCGCCGCTATCTTTGTGAGTGATTGATCCCTCTCAGCAGCGACAAGTTCTTGCTGGTGACTATTTAAAGTCGCTAGCATATTGTTAAAATTCACCGCCATTATAGAAGCTTCGTCATTGCCTTCAACATTTAGGCGGATCGTCGAGTCACCCGATCTTACGATCTCAGTCATGGTTTTGTTCATCTGATTCAAACGATATAATATTAATTTCGAGATATAGCTCGCAAACAAAAACGCAAGAAGCAATGACACGGTCACCGATATAGCGGTAAAACTAATAAGCTGATTGATGCTGTTCTGGAGAGGCTTTAGGGAGGCTTCTGTTCTAAGTATATAATAGAATCTTGCCGATTCACCGCTTATATTCTTAACCTTACATTCACAGCATTCACCACTGCCAGCATCGAGATGTCTAATAAACATCGCATTATCTTTGCTGAGATCCAGGACGCTTTGTTCTTCTATTTTTTTTGACACATCATCAAACTGCCACTGCGTCTTGTCCTTAGAGAAATAGCCCAATGGATAACCGGTTGGAGTGAATAAGCCCACAGATAAGATATTTTCATCCGTATTTAATACGTGCCCCAGGATATCTCCTAAGAAATTAAGTTTCATTCCCACTTCAATAATATGAGATCCGTCTCCCGCCGGTTCCATTCTAAACTTATAAGCACCTTTATATGGATTGCTCGGAATAATAGGTGTTACGGCAAATGGTGTCGTACCATCGACCAAGTTACGATAACCGTCGCAATGCTCAAAGAGCGTCTTCGTATGAATGATTAACTCGTCATCCGAATCACGAATAAATCGTCCCTGATGGTCAATGACGTACAGACGCGAAACATTCAGTTGCTCTGCCATTGCATGAAGTGCAGCATTTGAAGGAATCTCATTCGACTTTAGTTTATCGGCCAATTGAACGAGAGCGCTCGCACTTAACATATCTGACATCGCTTCTAGTTGACGCAATGTATTCCCGATAATTTCGTTCGCTAGCTCATACCTCCGCTGATATTGATTTATCACTTGCAGCCGTGAATAATGAAATACTACCGAAGAAATAATAATGACTAATGCAACTGACGATCCAAATACGGACCAGAATATCTTACTTCGAATTTTCACTTATGACCTCTTTGCGTTCAGAAAATATTCATACTCGGTCACAAGAATTTGAATCGCGCGGTCAAGAGCCAATATTTTGTCCGGACCAAGCTCATCTTCAAATCGATAACCCTGCTTAAGCTCGGCGACAGCAAAAGTGAGAGTTCGAAGTGCTTCGCTAATATCGTGTTGAATCATTCGATCGGTTTTTTTAGTCATGATAGTTCAGTTTTTTTGCCAATATGATATTGTTTTAATGCCATAGTAATTTATTACACATAAGTATATGACAGGTGGCTCTCTCATGGACACGATTTTTTTCTCCTCACAGCCGTTAATCATTTGGCACTTTGACGACAATCCTTATGATTTATCCGCGTTGAAAAAAGCACTAGAGCACAGCGTCTTGAAGCAGAAATTTGTCGTTCGCTCTTTCAGCTCATCAGAGGCATTTCGAAAAGTACTAGGCAGTGGCGAACAGCCCGAGATTATTATCCTGGATATACATGAAGCCAATAACAGCGAAGATAATGGTTTTAAATTAGCGTCGACTTCTCGTCAGCATTATCCAAAGTCGACCATTATCATGCGGTCTAGTCTAGATGATGGTCAATCGGTCATCACATGTTTGCGAGCAGGTGCCGACGATTTTATCTCGAAGAAGACCGGCACGGGTGAACTTCCACTACGTATCTTGAACTCCTATGAGCTTTCGCGCCTTAAACAGGGAACGAAGACATCACTTACCCCGACTATCGAATCTCACTCTTTTGCTGGCAGCACTATTCAGCAAATTGCATCACGCATACCCAATATTATTAAATCAGCCGTTTCCACGGTCCATATCAGCGGCGAGACTGGTACAGGCAAAGAAGTGGTTGCTGATTTATTCTCTCAAGGTGCATCTTTGCTTAAAGTGAACTGTGGTGCTATCGCCGCAAATCTGCTGGAAAGTGAACTCTTCGGCTATGTCAAAGGAGCGTTTACTGGAGCGACCGGTGATAAAAAAGGCTTATTGGAGCAGGCCACCGGCGGCTGGATTTTTCTCGATGAGGTTGCCACCCTTAGTCCATCGGCTCAAGTCGCACTTCTTAGAGTCATCGAGAATCAAGAAATTCGCCCCGTCGGTGCAGCAAAAACTCATAAAATCAACGTAAGAGTTTTATCCGCAACGAACGAGAACATTCCTGATCTTGTGGCGCAAGGAAAATTCAGGGCTGACCTATGGCAAAGGCTGAGCGAGATCGTCATTCATCTGCCGCCTCTTCGCGATCGCCCTAACGATATAAAGCCCATCATCGAGTATTTCTGCCGGAATATGCACGGCGGGCCTTACCTCATTTCCGAAGCTGCTTTGGAAGTTCTTTGTGCGTTGCCTTGGCAAAAGGGTAATATCCGTCAATTGCGTAACTGCTTGCGAGCAATGACTGAGTACAGCTCCGAAAAAACTCTAACCCCTATCTCCATCCCTCGGGATATCTGGGCCGAAGTAGAAGCACATCCCACTAGCTTACATGATGATCTAAATACGTCGGCCTCGAAAAATACCGACCACTATCAATTTCAAATTCAGCTACCCAAAGAGCGTCCATTTATATTTGAGGAAAAAATGGATGAGATTTTTGCTCAACTGCTGCATCGTATTTTTGCGGATTCTCCGCGGCTGTCATTGAGATCTCTCGCTCAACGAGTTGGAGTTCCCCGCACAACTCTTTCTGAATGGCTCAAGCGTTTAGTTCATCGCGAGCTCATCCATAAAGACGAGCTCGCGAAGATGTTTGGTCAAGGTTGAACCAAGAGTATCATGACTTTTTTCAGCATGTTCTATTTGCGCTTTAGGTATATTTTGACATCCTTAATCTCGACTTTTGCTTCATAACCTGCAAAATCAGGAAGATCGTCGCCATAGCGGTCAGCACGAATATGGAACGTACCTGGGACCTCTGAGCCTGAAACATCTTTCTCCTTATTATCATCCCGCATTACTTCGTTAGCAATCGATGGCCAATCAGTTCTTGCTGATACCTTCTCGATCATCCAGCCTTCAGGAGCAGAATACAGATGGATATTTCCTTCTGCATAGCCATGTGTTTCATGCGCCGTATCACCTGTTTCTTCGAACGTTCCATGAGAATGGAAGTAAATAACGTCATCATTATTGATTAATTCACCGCCGATTTTGACGATCACATGCCCCCATAAATCCTGGTCTGATCTATCTGAACGGCCGGCAAAAACATTTAATTGTCCCGCAAGCGTTTTAGTTACAACGGTGCGTTCGATCACATATTTACTCACGTCCAAAGCATCCACCTCAGTCACTTTGCAGGTCGTTAAATGAGACATACATTTCTTAGATTCGTCTCTTAATTTTTGGCGAGCACCAATCACACGCGTACGTTCAACTCCAAAATCGCTACCCTTAAATTCGGAGGGGTTTTCGATGATGTAATCGAGAGCTTCGATATTAACGGCTAATTGATCGATTTTATTTTTTACGGCACTTAGTCCTTCAACAGCGTTCTCGATATCTGGAACACGGGTATCGTTTACGAGTTCG